>NZ_AJHH01000762.1 GCF_000256565.1 Herbaspirillum lusitanum P6-12
CCGACCGGCGATCTCGCTCAAAAGAAAATAATCCCAAGAACAAATAGCAATGTTCCGGCAAAGCCGAAACGAGCACGCCCGCAAAGCCTGCACCAAATCCAGCAACGGCCATCGTCTTTGTCCTCTCAAAGACAACCCATTCCCTCATTTCCCGCTAATCTCCTTTCGCACATCCCCTTGATCGCATTTTTCTTTTACCATCGGCCATCAAGCAATCAATAAAAGACAAAGGAGCCCATCATGAGCCAAGTCGCCGATCTGACCATCGACGCGCGCGGGGTCGCCACCATTACCCTGAATCGCCCCGAAGTCCACAATGCCTTCGACGACCTGCTGATCGCCCGCCTGATCGACCTGATCGGACAAGCGCGCGACGACCCGCACGTCAACGTGCTGGTGCTGGCCTCGACCGGCAAATCCTTTTCCGCCGGCGCCGACCTCGGCTGGATGCGCCGCATGGCCGACGCCACGCGCGAGGACAACCTCAAGGACGCGCACCAGCTCGCCGCGCTGATGGAAAACCTCAACAGCTTCCCATGCCCGACCGTCGCCCGCATCCAGGGCGCCGTGATGGGCGGCGGCGTCGGCCTGGTGGCTTGTTGCGACGTCGCCATCGCCGGCGACAATGCTTTCTTCGCTCTGTCCGAAGTCAAGCTCGGACTGGCGCCGGCGGTCATCAGCCCCTACGTGATCGCCAAGATCGGCACATCGCAGGCGCGCCGCTATTTCGTCACGGCGGAGCGCTTCTCCGCCATCCGCGCCGCCGCCATCGACTTGGTGCATGAGGTGGTGCCGGCCACGGAGCTGGAGGCGAAGACCGAACAAATCATCGTGGCGTTGTTGGCCAACGGCCCGCAAGCCATGCGGCGCGCCAAGGAGCTGGCGCAGGTCGCCAATCCTTTGCCGGCCACGCCGGCGCTGCGCGATTACACCACCGGCGTGATCGCCGATTTACGCGCGTCTGAAGAGGGCAAGGAAGGCTTGCGCGCCTTCCTCGAAAAAGAATCGCCGAGTTGGATTGCCAAACGTTAAGCAGGAACTGACGTAGATAAAAAAGCCGCAGCCCATCACAGGCTGCGGCTTTTTAACGGGCGAAGGAAAAGACTACAGCTTGATCTCCGTACCCAGCACCTTGAGGAACTGCGCCAGCCATTGCGGATGGCCCGGCCATGCCGGCGAGGTGACGAAGTTGCCGTCGGTGACGGCGGCGTCCACGGCGATCTCTGCATAGTGGCCGCCGGCCAGTTTGACTTCCGGCGCGCAAGCCGGATAAGCCGAAATCTTCTTGCCTTCGATCACGCCCGCCGCCGCCAGCAATTGCGCGCCGTGGCAAACCGCCGCGATCGGTTTTTTAGCTTCGGCGAAATGCCGTACGATGGCAATCACCTTGGCGTCCAGGCGCAGGTATTCGGGAGCGCGGCCGCCGGCGATGACGATGGCGTCGTACTTAGCGGGATCGACCTCGTCGAAGCTGGCGTTGAGCGCGAACTGATGGCCCGGCTTTTCGGTGTAGGTCTGGTCGCCTTCAAAATCGTGGATGGCGGTCTTGATCTTGTCGCCCGCCTTCTTGCCCGGGCAGACGGCGTGCACCGCGTGGCCGACCATTTGCAGCGCCTGGAACGGCACCATGGTTTCGTAATCTTCGGCAAAGTCGCCGGTCAACAATAAAATCTTCTTTGCTGCCATGCTGATCTCCTGATGTGCGAGCCGGGGGGGCTCTGGTGGAATTGCTGAAACACATACAATGCGCGCTGGCTGCGCGTTCTCATTTGATCCACGTCATCTGACGCGACTTCCCCATCAAAAATTCCTTGTTCGGTTCCATGCAGTCGCGCAGGTAACTCCACAGCGCCGACACCCGCGCGACGTGCCGCTGTTCGCTGGCGGCAACCAGCCAGAACGAGCGCTTGATCTCGACTTCATCAGGCAGCACCGGCACCAGATCGTCCGACTGCTGCGCCAGGAAGCAGGGCAGGATTGCCAGCGCCTGGCCGCTGCGCGCCGCCGTGTATTGCGCAATCACGCTGGTGCTGCGGAAGGCGCGAAAAGCCTCGGGCGCAATGTTTTCCTTGTAGCGCAGCTCCTCGCTGAACACCAGATCGTCAATATAGCCGATGAAGGCGTGGGATTCGAGATCGGCCACGCTGCGCAACGGCGGATGGCTTTCCAGGTAGGCCGGGGTAGCGTACAGCCTGAGCGCATAGTCCGCCAGTTTCGTGACAACGTAATTACCGCTGACCGGCCGCTCGATGGTCACGCTGATGTCGGCCTCGCGCTTGGACAGGTTGACGAAGCGCGGCATCGGCAGCATGTCCACCGAGATGTGCGGATTGCGTGCGCAGAAGTGGGCAATGTGCGGCGCCAGCACGAAGGTGCCGAAGCCCTCCGTCGCGCCCAGTCGCACCTGGCCCGACAACAGCCGGTTGTGGCCGCCCAGTTCCTCGGCGGCGGCGTAGACCGTGCTTTCTATCTTTTCCGCGTATTCCACCAGCCGATAGCCGTCGGCGGTCAGGCTGTAGCCGTGGTTGTTGCGGTCGAACAGCTGGCTGCCGACCTGTTCTTCAAAGCGCTTGATGCGCCGCGATACGGTCGAATGATCGATGCCGAGTTTCTTGGCGGCATCGACCAGGCCCTGGCTGCGCGTGAGTTCGAGGAATACCCGCAGGTTGTCCCAATCCATCATCTTGTCTCCGTTGTGCATTGCTGTAAGCCGTTTGCATTGGATTTGCAATTATGCAAAGGGCTTTTGAATTATTGGTTATTGTAACGATATTAACGCACATGCAAAATGAGTCTCGAAATCGCCGCAGAGCAATTTCATAAAACATATAACGAGGAGACTTCATGCAAAAGAACATCCGCGCCGGCCTTGCCGTCGCAGCGCTTTCCCTGACTTGTATCGCCGGCGCCGTCCGCCGTCCAGGCGCAAAACTCCGACACCGTCAAAATCGGCATTCTGACCGACATGTCCGGCCCGTACTCCGCCATGGGCGGCCAGGGTTCGGTGGTCGCGGCCAAACTGGCGATCGAGGATTGCCTCAAGGCCGAATGCAAGGGCATGAAGATCGAAGTGCTCGCGGCCGACAACCAGAACAAGCCCGACGTCGGCACAGTTATATCACGGAGGCCAGGCGCAAAACTCCGACACCGTCAAAATCGGCATTCTGACCGACATGTCCGGCCCGTACTCCGCCATGGGCGGCCAGGGTTCGGTGGTCGCGGCCAAACTGGCGATCGAGGATTGCCTCAAGGCCGAATGCAAGGGCATGAAGATCGAAGTGCTCGCGGCCGACAACCAGAACAAGCCCGACGTCGGCGTGACGCGCGCACGGGAATGGCTGGACCGCGACAAGGTCGAGGCGATCGCCGACCTGACCAATTCGTCGGTGGCGCTGGCGGTGCAGAAACTGATCAAGGAAAAGGGCGGCATCGCCATGTACAGCGGTCCGGCCACGGGCGCGCTGACCACCGCCGAATGCGCGAGCAACGGCTTCCACTGGATGTTCGACACCTATTCGCAAGCGGCCGGCGCGGCTGCGGCGCTGACCAAGCTGGGCAACAAGTCCTGGTATTTCGTCACGGTTGACTATGCCTTCGGCCACTCGCTGGAGAAGGATGCGTCCGATGTGGTCAAGGCCAACGGCGGCACCGTGCTGGGTTCGGTGCGGCATCCGCTGAACGCTTCCGACTTCTCGTCCTTCCTGCTGCAGGCGCAGGCCTCCAAGGCGCAGGTGATCGGCCTGGCTGACGGCGGCACCGACGTCGTCAATGCGATCAAGCAGGCGCGTTCCTTCGCCGTGGGCGGCAAGGATCAACGCCTGGTGGCGCTGCTGGTGTTCCTGTCCGACGTCCATGCGCTGGGCCTCGATGCGGCGCAAGGCCTGGTCTATACCGACGGCTTCTATTGGGATTACGACGAACAGACGCGCGGCTTTTCCCCCCCCCCCCCCCGAATCGAAGGCGCCTTGGGATTACCTGAA
>NZ_AJHH01000763.1 GCF_000256565.1 Herbaspirillum lusitanum P6-12
AAGTCGCCGGCCGAATCGAAGGCGCCTTGGGATTACCTGAAATTGCTGTCGACCATTCCCGCGCAACAAGCCTTCCGTCCGATGGACGCCGCCTGCCCGCTGGTCAAATAATTTTCCGGGAGCCGCGTTCTTACGCTGCGCGTTTGATACGACCTCCCGTTTCTTCTTCATCACTATGGAAAATGCATCATGAGCCAAGCCAACATTCCTAACGTTCCCCTCTACATCAACGGCGAACACGTCCAGTCGACTTCGAAAGAATGGCGCGACGTGATCAATCCGGCCACGCAGGAAGTCGTCGCACGCGTGCCGTTCGCAACCAAAGAGGAAGTCGATCGCGCCGTCGCCAATGCCAAGGAAGCGTTCAAGACCTGGCGCAACACTTCGCTGGCCCAGCGTATGCGCATCATGCTCAAGTTCCAGCAACTGCTGCGCGACAATATCGCACCGCTGGCCGAGATGATCACGCGCGAACACGGCAAGACCCTGCCGGACGCCGAGGGCGAAGTCATGCGCGGCCTCGAAGTGGTCGAACACGCCTGCTCGATCACCTCACTGCAACTGGGCGAGCTGGCCGAGAACGTGGCCGGCGGCGTCGACGTCTACACCATTCACCAGCCGATCGGCGTAGGCGCCGGCATCACCGCGTTCAACTTCCCGGTGATGCTGCCTTGCTTCATGTTCCCGATCTCGGTCGCCTGCGGCAACACCTTCGTGCTGAAGCCGTCCGAACAGGATCCGACTTCGTCGCTGTTCCTGGTCGAGCTGGCCAACAAGGCCGGCTTGCCGCCGGGCGTGCTGAACGTGGTGCATGGCGGTCCTGAAGTGGCCAACATGATCTGCGACCATCCCGACATCAAGGCCGTGTCCTTCATCGGTTCGACCAACGTCGGCACCCACATCTACCGCCGCGCCAGCGAAGCCGGCAAGCGCGCACAATGCATGATGGGCGCCAAGAACCACTGCATCGTGCTGCCTGACGCACCCAAGGATCAAGCGATCAACAACCTGCTGGGCGCGGCATTCGGCGCCGCGGGTCAACGCTGCATGGCGAATTCGGTGGTGGTCCTGGTCGGCAAGACCAAGGAATGGATCCCGGAAATCGTCGAGCGCTCCAAGGCGATGAAAGTCGGTCCGGGCAGCGATCGCAAGGCCGATGTCGGCCCGCTGGTGTCCAAGGCCGCCAAGGAACGCGTCGAGCGCCTGATCGGCGTCGGCGTGGAGCAGGGCGCCAAGCTGCTGCTCGACGGCCGCAACTGCAAGGTGCCGGGCAACGAGTCCGGCAACTTCGTCGGCCCGACCGTGTTCACCGGCGTCAAGGCCGGCATGGATATCTACGAACAGGAAATCTTCGGACCGGCGATGTGCATCGTCGAAGTCGAAACCCTGGACGACGCCATCGCCTTCATCAATGCCAATCCGAACGGCAACGGCACCTCGATCTTCACTTCGTCCGGTTGGGCGGCGCGCAAGTTCCAGAACGAAATCGACGTCGGCCAGGTCGGTATCAACGTGCCGATTCCGGTGCCAGTGGCGTACTTCAGCTTCACCGGTTCGCGCGCGTCCAAGCTCGGCGACCTCGGCCCGAACGGCAAGCAGGCGGTGCTGTTCTGGACCCAGACCAAGACCGTGACGGCGCGCTGGTATGCACCGGATGAAGAAGCCGGCCAGGTCAACACCACGATCTCGCTGAAGTAAGCAGCCAAAGACAACGACCAAGAGGAGAACAACATGAGCGCCGATATCGTTTTCATTGGCCTGGGCAACATGGGTTTGCCCATGGCGCAGAACCTGGTCAAGGCGGGTTATTCGGTCAGCGGGCATGACCTGGTCAAGGCCAGCGTCGACAAGCTGGTCGAGAGCGGCGGCGTCACCGAAGCCGACGCCATGGCTGCGGTGGCCAAAGCCAAGGTCGTCATCACCATGCTGCCGGCCAGCAAGCACGTCGAATCGATTTACCTCGGCGACAAGGGCATCCTGGCCAATATCAAGCCCGGCACCTTGCTGATCGACTGCTCGACCATCGCTCCGGAAAGCGCCCGCATGGTCGCCGCCGCCGCGCTGGAAAAAGGCTACACCATGCTGGATGCGCCGGTCTCCGGCGGCACCGGCGGCGCCACCGCCGGCACGCTGACCTTCATGGTCGGCGGCACCGACGACGGCTTCGGTCTCGCCAAGCCGTATCTCGAAAAGATGGGCAAGGCGATCTACCACGCCGGCGCCAGCGGCAGCGGCCAGACCGTCAAGGTGTGCAACAACATGTTGCTGGGCATCCTGATGATCGGCACCTCCGAAGCGATCCGCCTCGGCATCGCCAACGGCATGGACCCCAAGGTCCTGTCGGAAGTGATGTCCAAGAGTTCGGGCCGCAACTGGACGCTGGAAGTCTACAATCCTTGCCCCGGCGTGATGGAAAACGCGCCGGCATCGAAAGGCTACGCCGGCGGTTTCGGCGTCGACCTGATGCTCAAGGACCTGGGCCTGGCCGTGGAGAACGCACTGGCCACCGGCAGCAGCGTGCCGATGGGCGCATTGGCGCGCAATCTGTACGACATCCACAGCAAGTCGGGGTCCGGCGGACTGGATTTTTCCAGCGTGTTCAACATGCTGGCGAAGGCGAAGTAACGGGGGAGTTGTTGCTGCTTTACCGGGAGTCGTGGCGGGGGAAACGACACGACTTGCAGTCTCCAATTCAGCGCGGATTCATCCGCGTCGTTATCGACGCCGTCTTCATGAGAAGCAATGAAGGATCACTTCTTCATTTCATCCTCGATGTGGGCTTTCACGATCGAGGCGAAATCGCTGTCCGCAGTGAAACCCAGCGCCTTGGCGCGCTTGGCTTCAAAGCTGCCGGGCCAGGAGTTGACGATGCGTTTGATGGCTTCGTCTTCCTTCCATTCGATCAGCTTGACGACGTCGGCGCCGGCAACCTGCTCCAGCGCATCGACCATCTGGCGTACGGAAACCGACAGGCCGTCGATGCTCAGGAAGCGCGCCAGGCCGAGATCGGCGCCGTTGATTTCGTGACCGTGGATCAGGTTGTCGATGGCCTTGCGCGGCGACATCAGCCACATGCGCGTGTCGGGCGCGACCGGGCAGACCGAAGGCTGGCCGTTGAGCGGTTCGCGGATGATGCCGCTGGCGAAGCTCGATGCGGCCTTGTTGGGGGCGCCGGGGCGCACCGAAATGGTCGGCATGCGCAGCGCGCGGCCGTCGATGTAGTCCTTGCGGCTGTAATCGTTGATCAGCAATTCTCCCATCACCTTTTGTGCGCCGTAAGAGCTTTGCGGCATCAGCAGCGCGTTGTCGGGAACTTGCGCCGGCAGGTCGCCGCCGAACACCGCCACCGAGCTGGTGAAGACCACGCGCGGCTTGGTGCCGAGCGCGCGGGCGCGTTCCAGGATGATGCGGGTGGCGTCGAAATTGATCTTCATGCCGAGTTCGAAATCGGCTTCGGCCTGGCCGCTGACGATGGCCGCCAGATGGAAGATCGATTGCGTGTCCCTGGTGATGGCGCGTTCGATCACGGCAGCGTCGGCAATGTCGCCGACCACTGCTTCAATGCGTGCATCGTCGAAACCTTGTGCGGCGACGACGTCGAGCAGGGTGATGCGGCTGATGGTTTGCTGCTTGCCGTCGCTGCCGGTCAGCTGAC
>NZ_AJHH01000764.1 GCF_000256565.1 Herbaspirillum lusitanum P6-12
CGACATACAACTTTGCGGTCAGTGTAAGAAGAAAGCGGTATCATGTCAATCAACATGAAAAATACTCAGCTTTCCAAGACTTCTCACACTGGTTCTCGCGCTGCTTCCGGTATTGCGCAGTCGCCCGCCTCGCTCGATTCCGCCAAAGGCACACTGGCGGATCGCGTGACCGGCGCGTTGGTCGAACAGATTCGCCAGGGCGATTTCGCTCCGGGCGAGCGCATGCCTTCCGAGAATGAATTGACCGAACGCTTCCAGGTCAGCCGCACCGTGATTCGGGAAGCCATTTCCCGTCTCAAATCGGAAGGCCTGGTCGGTTCGCGCCGGGGCAGCGGCACCGTCGTCCTCGCGCCGAACAATGCGACGCCGTTCCGGCTCGACATCGATGTGCAGGATTCAATCCAGGCGGTGTTGCGCGTGATTGAGTTGCGCCGCGGCGTCGAGGGCGAGATGGCGGCATTGGCGGCGCAGCGTCGCACCAAGGCGCAGAACCAGCGTATCCGGCAGGCGCTGAAGGATATCGACAAAGCGGTGCAGGAAGGGCGCGACGGCGTGCCGGAAGACTTTGCTTTCCATGCAGCGATTTCCGAGGCGGCGCACAATCCGCTGTACACCTCGCTGTTGCAGTTCCTGAGCCAGTTCCTGCAGGCGGCGGATCGCGCCTTCTGGGCCAGCGCGGAAGGGCAGGCGGCGGCGCGGGATCTGGCGCGGGTGAGGGATGCTGGGTAAGCCGGATAAGCCGGATAAGCCGGATAAGCCGGATAAGCCGAATGAAAGATCGACGAACGCGCACTGGCTACCCGTTCGCCCTGAGTAGACGCGCAGCGTCGTATCGAAGGGTTCACTGGCCGTGAAACTGCGCTGCGCCTCTTCGGCGAGCTCAGGACAGGTTTCGGCGCGCCTTCGATACGCGGTGATGCCGCTACTCAGGACGAGCGGCAGTGGCGCGCCCGGCAAACTGCCATCAAACAGCCATCAAACGCTCATCCAACAGGCATAAAAAAACGCTGCACCAGGCAGCGTTTTTTTACGGGCATCGGCAAACAATCAGCCGCGCACGACCTTCTTGTATTCGTTGGTGCGGGTGTCGATTTCGATCTGGTCGTCCTGGCTGACGAACAGTGGAACCATCACGACGATCTGATTGGCTTCAATGGCGTTTTCGATCTTGGCTTCCTTCAGGACGTTGCCCGAAGTGTTGCCCTTGACTGCCGGCTCCGAGTACACGACCTGGCGCACGATGGTGGTTGGCAGTTCGACCGAGATTGCCTTGCCGTCATAGAAGACCGCTTCGCATTCCATGCCGTCCTTCAGGTAACCCAGAGCATCGCCCAGGTTTTCGCCTTCGATTTCGAACTGGTTGTATTCGGAGTCCATGAACACGTACAGCGGATCGGCGAAGTAGGAATAAGTCACTGCCTTCTTGTCCAGCACGACGACGTCGAACTTGTCGTCGCCGCGGAAAACGTTTTCCTGCGGGCTGTTGGTCAGCAGGTTCTTCATCTTCCACTTGTAAGTGAAACCAGTGCGGCTCGAACCGTTGACGTCGGAGCGCAAGACGATCATTGGCTTGCTGTCGACCATAATGATGTTGCCGACGCGAATTTCTTTTGCAAATTTCATAGCGAATATACGTAAAAAGTAGGTTGCGTAAAAATCTTCTGTAGCCTACCGGCAGAACCACACCGCAAGCCCACGTACGATTAAATTGATGTTGCTGAATTGATGATGCCTAAAAATTAGCCCTATATTTTAACCTATTTCCGGGCCGATTTCGCTGTTACTCGTGCTTACTTGCGCACTGACGCCGCAAACTTCAGCAAATTCGATGCCAAATCGCCATTTGCCAACAGTTGTTGCCGCCATTCCATGGACAGATCGTCAAGCTGCGGCAATTCGGCCGCCAATGCGGGCCAGCGCGTGGCCATGTCGGCCTGTTCCGTGCAGGCGCCGTTCCAGGCCAGCATCATGGCTTGCATTGCCGGAGTGGCCGCTTTGTAAATGGCGAGGAAGGCCTTGAGCTTGACGTGGTGCAAGTTTTCATCCTGCGGGTAGATGTGCCAGACAAAGGGCTTGCCGGCCAGTTGTGCCCGCACGAAGGAATCTTCTCCGCGTGCGAAGTTGAGGTCGCAGGACCATAGCAGCTTGTCGTAATCGGGTTGCGGCACGAACGGCAGCACGCGCACCGTCAGCGCCCCTTGCGTTGCAAGGGCGCCGGCAACGGCGGAGCGTCCGAGGAAGGCTTGCACGGCCTCGGTCGCGACGCCTTCCGGGACCAGGCAGGTGATCGCGCGGTCGCCGTCGCGCCAGGCGGCAAACAGGTCGGCGATCGGCGCCTGCGGATAGCAGAACAGCGAGACCTTGAGCGCTGCCGTCTCGGCCTCGGTTACGCCGAATTTCGCGAGGAAGTCGGCGGCGGCGCGTGGATCGGCAAGAAAAGCTTCGCGTCGCGCAGTCAGGCCGGATTCGATCTGCAGGCCGCCGGTGCGTTGGTTGAATCCGGGAAAAAAGAAGTACTTCGTCAACGGCAACTGCGGATGCGGCGAAGGCAGCGTATGGCAGCCTTCCACCCAGGCTTCCGCCGTCAGGCCTTCCAGATTCAGCCAGGCCGGACGCTGTGTGCATTCCGACATGGCTTTGATGTAGCCGGGTGGTATGTCGCAGGCAAAAAACTCGATCACGATGTCCGGCATGTCGGCGGCGTCGAATACGCCGTCCTGATCGCGCCAATGGCGGACGATGACGCCTTGAATTTCCTGCGTCTCGCAATCGGTCGCGACTTCCGGGCAGATCCGCTGAAAACTCTTCAGGTCGTCAACCCATAAGGTGACGATGACGCCGTGTTCCGTTTGCAATTGCCGCGCCAGCCGCCAGCAGATACCGATATCGCCATAGTTGTCGACCACCTTGCAGAACAGGGCGAGGGAGGTGGCGTGAGGCGCCTGCGAGGATGTTGTGGAAAGCATTTCCGGAGTGTTCGGGATGTCGGATGGCAAGAAATAATCGGCTTGATTGCAAGCTGGTCCGCATGATACAGGATGAGCTCACGAAGCGAGGAATCCGCCATCTGCCGCCAGCACGTGTCCGACGACGTACGATGCTGCGCCGGACAGCAGCCATAGTACGGCTTCGGCGACTTCCTCCGGTTGCCCCATGCGTTTGAGCGGCAAGCCTGCGGCAACCGCGGACATGTCGGCAATGCCCGATGAAAGCATCATGTCGGTGACTACCCTGCCCGGAGCGATCGCGTTGATGCGAACGCCGTGCGGTGCATATTCCATGGCCGCCGACCGCATCAGCGAGATGGCGGCGGCCTTGGAGGCGGAGTAGAGCGCAAGCCCCGGATTGGGATTGCGTACGCCGCTGACTGAGGTGTTGATGACGATGCTGCCGTTGCCGCGAGCCGCCATCGGTGGCAATTGGTATTTCAGGCACAAAAACACGGCACGCACGTTGGCGTCGAAGATGGCGTCGTAAACAGCGGATTCCTGCGCGTGCAGGGATGCCCGTCGTTCCTGTCGTCCGGCATTGTTGAAGGCTGCGTCCAGGCGTCCGAATTGCGTCAGTACGGTGTCGATCAGCCGTTGGACGTCGCCTTCCTTTGTTACATCGGTTTGTACATAGAGGCTCTGTGCGCCGGCGGCGCGACATTCGGCGGCCACGGTTTCTCCCTCCGGTTGACGCCGGCCTGCAATCACCACGGCGCTTGCGCCAGCCCGCGCCATCCGGATCGCGGCGGCGCGACCGATGCCGCTACCGCCTCCGGTCACCAATGCAACTTGTCCGGCCATGTCGTACGGACTGGCGCTGCATTCCTTTTTTGGCATCGTTTCCATGGCATTTCTCCTGAAGATGGGAAGGGGCATCTGAATCGCAATGATTTTCTTGAAATGTATAGTTGTATAATACAACCATATAAAATCAGGGGATGGAAATATGCAAAAAACAGGCTCTTCACCCGATCTTTCTTTTGTCGACGGCATCCGTACCGCTTCGCGCCGGATGGTGCGCGAATTGGGCTTCATGCAATCCACGCTGGCGGCGACCGACTATCCGCCGTCTGCCGTGCACGCCATTATCGAGATCGGCGCACGCAAATCGATGAGCGCAGCGCAGCTTGCCGAATTCCTCGGCCTCGAAAAGTCCAGCGTCAGCCGTATGGTGCGCAAGCTGGTCGAGGCAGGGGAATTGCAGGAACGGGCCAGCGACGTCGACGGCCGCGTCAAATGGCTGGCATTGACGCCGCAAGGTCGACGCACGCTGACTGCCGTCCAGGCGTACGGCCGCAAGCAGGTGCTTGGCGCGCTTGAACAATTGAGTGCGGATCAGCAGGACGCCGTAGCGCAAGGGCTGAGTGTCTATGCGCTGGCGCTGGAAGCGCGCCGGTCGGGCGAGGCAATCGTGCAGGCCGACGAGATTCGCATCGTCGCCGGTTATCAGGCTGGAGTGATCGGCCGGATTGTTCAGATGCATGCGATGTTTTACGCGCGCAGCGTCGGCTTCGGCAGCTTTTTCGAGAGCAAGGTGGCGGCGGGACTGGCAGAATTCGTGCCGCGTCTGGACCATCCTCGCAATGGTTTGTGGTTAGCGGTGCAAGGTCGGCGCATCGTCGGCTCGGTCGCCATCGACGGCCAGGATTTGGGCGACAACAAGGCGCATTTACGCTGGTTTATCGTCGATGACGGTGTGCGTGGAGCAGGCGTGGGGCGCCGTCTGATGGATGCGGCGATGGCGTTTTGCGACGCGCAGGGATTCGCGTCGGTGCAGTTGTGGACTTTTCAGGGGTTGGATGGGGCTCAAGGAAGAATGGCCGGGAGCGCAGTGGGGCAAGGAGATGGTGGAGCAGCGCTTCGAGCGGTGAATCCCCGTCTGTTTGTGACCGGCTTGGGGAGACTTGCGTATCGGCAAGCATCTGAAAATTTGTTGTATTTTTAAACCTATGCAGATTTTAAAAATTTTTTGGGGCAAGCTCAAGGAAGAATGGCCGGGAGCGCAGTGGGGCAAGGAGATGGTGGAGCAGCGCTTCGAGCGGTGAATCCCCGTCTGTTTGTGACCGGCTTGGGGAGACTTGCGTATCGGCAAGCATCTGAAAATTTGTTGTATTTTTAAACCTATGCAGATTTTAAAAAAAATTTGGG
>NZ_AJHH01000765.1 GCF_000256565.1 Herbaspirillum lusitanum P6-12
TTTTTTTTTTTTAATTTTTGACTATGTATTATTCAATCCATGGCAAACGCAAACACATCGAAGAACGCAGCAGCGATTGATCAGGCCCTGATGCTTGAAAATCAATTGTGCTTCGCCATGTATTCGGCGTCGTTGGCGATGACCAAGGTCTACAAGAAGTTGCTGAAGGACCTCGACATCACTTATCCGCAATACCTGGTCATGCTGGTCTTGTGGGAAAAGGACGAAGTCACCGTGTCCGACCTGGGCGGCAAGCTGTTCCTCGACTCGGGCACGCTGACGCCGTTGTTGAAGCGCATGGAAGCGATGGGTTTGCTGCATCGCGCCCGCGACACCGAAGATGAGCGTCGCGTCGTGGTCAGGCTCAGCCAGGATGGCCGCGCCCTGCGCAAGCGGGCGATGGCGGTGCCGGAGCGGCTGATGTGCGCCTTGCCGCCGCTGGAGCAAGTTGCCAACCTGCGCGAGCAACTGAAAGGCCTGCGCAAGGGCTTGCTGGACGGCGCCGAAGATTCTTGATTGCAGTTGTGCGCTTCCGGTGTTTGCGAGAGCAGTCGTACAAGGTTTTACTCGTTTATTATTTATATTGTTAGCAATTTTATTGTTTGAAATTTAAATTCCTTGCAGTTTGCACCGTTTGGGATTTAAATGAATTTTTTACCCTGGGTTGAACCCTGATTTACAACCAATAATCGATGCCTCCCCGCATCTTCTTCTGAACCACTCGAAAGGAAACAAAATGAAAATCGAAAAAGCACTCTACCAAGCAACCGCAACTGCAACCGGCGGGCGTGAAGGCTCTGCCAAGTCGTCTGACGGCGTCCTGGACATCAAGCTGAGCACCCCGAAGGAACTGGGCGGCGCAGGCGGCAACGGCACCAATCCTGAACAGCTGTTCGCAGCCGGCTATTCGGCCTGCTTCCTGGGTGCGATCAAGTTCGTCGGCGGCCAGGAAAAGATCGCCATTCCTGCCGACACCAGCATCACCGGCACCGTCGGCATCGGCACCCTTCCGGGCGGCTTCGGCATCGAAGCGGCACTGAACATTTCGCTGCCGGGCCTGGACCGCGCCGTTGCGCAATCGCTGATCGAGAAGGCGCATCAAGTCTGCCCATACTCGAACGCCACACGCGGCAACATCAACGTGACGCTGACACTGGTTTAAGAACTGAAATAGTTCGCCAGTCGCGACCCTCGATGTAAAAAGCCCCGCCGGTCAAACGGCCGGTTTGT
>NZ_AJHH01000766.1 GCF_000256565.1 Herbaspirillum lusitanum P6-12
ACACGGTGGTCAGCGTCAGCTGCGCCGGTGACGTCGGCGTGGCGGCATCGCGCCGCACCCAGATGCGGAAATCCAGATGCTTGTCGTCGAAGCCGAGTTGCACCAGATCGTCGCTCTGCGCGATCAGCGGAAATCCCGCCACTGCGCTGCGGGCGCTATCGTCGATGTGCATGTCAGCCGATCTGAGGCCGAACACTGCCACCGCGCGATTGCGGATCGACAGCAGCAGCGTGACCCATGATGGCGTGCGACGGAACATCTGCTCGGTCAGTTGAGCGGCCGACTGGCGCGCTTGTTCTTCGCTGAGGGCGATGCGGAAGGCATCGGCAAAGCCGGCGCCGGGCAGCGCCTGCAGCAGAGAGGTATCGGTATCGACGAGATGGGCGGAAGGCGTTTTCATCGCGGCCTCAGGGTTTGGCCGGACGTTTTTTCGCCAGCTCGGCCTGGGCGCTGGCGGCGACGAAACGTTCGCGGGTTTCGTCTTCCTTGCGGCGGCCGAAGGCGTAGTTGGCTTCCAGCCACATGACGTTGATGATGCCGAAGGCCAGCGCCAGGCCGACTCCGAGTATCCAGGCGAAATACCACATGATGTTCTCCTTCTCGAATGGTTAATAAGCGGTGTGTTCATTGTCGGCGATGTGCTTGAGCGTCACCTTGCCGCGCATCACGCGATACACCCAGGCCGTGTACATCATGATCAGCGGCACGAAGAACAGCACCAGCCAGAACATGATCCCGAGGGTCTTGTGACTCGACACCGAATCCCAGATCGTCAGGCTGCTGCGCGGGTCCAGCGACGACGGCATGATGAACGGGAACATGGCGGTGGCTGCAGTCAGGATGATGCCGGCCACCGCGATGCCGCTGCCGATGAAGGCCAGTCGCGCCTTGCGCCACGCGCCGAAGATCAGCACCAGCAGCAATCCGGCGATGGCGGCGATCGGGATCGCCCTGGTTGCGGGCCAGCGCGTGTAGTTGTCCATCCACGCGCCGGAGACGATTTCGACGGTCTTCGCCAGCGGCATGAAGGCGCTGTTGGCGCTCGGCATATCGGTGATGCTGTAGCCGTCGATGCCGTGCGCCACCCAGAAGCCGGCCGCCACGAACAGCGCCAGCGTGGCGAGTGCGCTCCACAGCGCAATCTTGCGCGCACGCGCCGCGATCGCCGCCTCGGTCTTCACCATGATGAAGGTGGCGCCGTGGGTCAGCAGCATCGCCACGCTCAGCACGCCGGCCAGCAGGCCGAAGGGATTGAGCAATTCAAAGAAGCTGCCGGTGTATTCCACGCGCATCGTGTCGTCGTAGTGGAAAGGCACGCCCAGCAACAGGTTGCCGAAGGCCACGCCGCAGATCAGCGGTGGTACGATGCCGCCCACGAACAGGCCCCAGTCCCAGGCATTGCGCCAGCGCGGATCGGCCACCTTGCTGCGATAGTCGAAGCCGACCGGGCGGAAGAACAGTGAAAACAGCAGCACCATCAGCGCGATGTAGAAACCCGAGAAGGCGGTCGCGTAGACCAGCGGCCAGGCAGCGAAGGTGGCGCCGCCGGCGGTGATGAACCAGGTCTGGTTGCCTTCCCAGGTCGGGCCGATGGAGTTGATCAGCACGCGGCGTTCGGCGTCGGTCTTGCCGACGAAAGGCAGCATCATGCCCACGCCGAAGTCGAAGCCGTCGGTCAGCGCGAAGCCGATGATGAGCACGCCGACGAAGGCCCACCAGATGATTTTTAAGGTTTCGTAATCGAAGATCATGAGGATTTCCTTGTGTACTTCTTCGTAAATTTGGCGAGTTGAATGAGCATTGCCATCGGCATCAGCGCGTCGGTCTGGACAGCGGCGGACGTGGCGGCTGCGGCGGTACCGGCGGCTTCGCTGCAACGGCCGGTTTCTTTGTCTTCTCCAGCAGTTCCCAGTGGTACTTGCCGGTGTGCAGGCTGCTCGGCCCGCGCTTGGCGTACTTGATCATCAGCATCATTTCCACGACCAGCAGGAAGGTATAGAACAGGACGAATCCGGCCAGGCTGAAATACAGGCTCGACGCTTGCAGGGTCGAGGCCGACAGACGCGTCGGCAGGATGCCGGCGATGGTCCACGGCTGGCGGCCGTATTCGGCCACGATCCAGCCCAGCTCGGCGGCGATCCACGGCAGCGGGATGCTGAACACGGCCAGTCGCAGCAGCCAGCGTTGCGGCGCCAGTTGCTTGCGCACCAGGAAGTAGAACGAGGCCGAGAAGATGAACAGGAACAGCATGCCCAACGCCACCATGCCGCGGAACGACCAGAACAGCGGCGCCACGTTAGGGATGGTGTCGTCGACCGCCTTGGCGATCTGCTGCGGCGTGGCGTCGATCACATTGGGGGTGTACTTCTTGAGCAGCAGGCCGTAGCCGAGATCTTGCTTGAGCTTGTCGAACTCGGCGCGCGCCTCGGGCGACTTGTCGCCGGATTTCAGTCGCGTCAGCGCAGCGTAGGCCAGCATGCCGTTGCGGATGCGCACTTCGTGTTCTTTCTTGAGGTCCTTGATGCCGATTACCGGCGTGTCGACCGAACGCGTGGCGATCAGGCCGAGTACGTACGGCACCTTGAAGGCGTAATCGGTGCGCTCGCCCTTGTTGTCGGGCAGGCCGAAGACGGTGATGCCGGCCGGCGCAGGATGGGTTTCCCATTCGGCTTCGATGGCAGCCAGCTTGACCTTGTTGACTTCACCGGCGGTGTAGCCGGATTCGTCGCCGAGCACGATCACCGACAAGGTCGACGCCAGGCCGAAACCGGCGGCGACCGCAAACGAGCGCAGCGCGAACGCGGTATCGCGGCCCTTGAGCAGGTAGTAGGCGGACACGCCCAGCACGAACATCGACGCCGTGACGTAACCGGCTGCGACGGTGTGCACGAACTTCACCTGCGCCACCGGATTGAAGATCACGTCAGTCATGCTGACCAGTTCCATGCGCATGGTTTCAAAATTGAATTCCGCGCCGACCGGGTTGTTCATCCAGCCGTTGGCGATCAGGATCCACAGCGCCGACAGGCTCGATCCCAGCGCCACCAGGAAGGTCACCATCAGATGCTTGACGCGCGACAGGCGATCCCAGCCGAAGAAGAACAGGCCGACGAAGGTCGACTCGAGGAAGAACGCCGCCATGCCTTCGATCGCCAGCGGCGTCCCGAAGATGTCGCCGACGTAGTGCGAGTAGTACGACCAGTTGGTGCCGAACTGAAACTCCAGCGTGATGCCGGTGGCCACGCCCATGGCGAAGTTGATGCCGAACAGCTTGCCCCAGAAGCGCGTCATGTCCTTGTAGATGGGGCTGCCCGTCATGACGTAGACGGATTCCATGATGACCAGGATCCAGGACAGGCCGAGCGTCAGCGGAACGAACAGGAAGTGATACAGCGCCGTGATGGCGAACTGCAGGCGCGACAGACTGACGACTTCGTCAATGGGAAGCATGGGAGACCTCGGTGGTGGGAGTGGATACGCTGGATACGTTGGATACGGTTGGCGCGGATTCCGGCGCCGGCGCCAGCAGATGCTGTTCCACCTGGGCGGTGGGCATGCGCATTTTCTTTGCCTGCGGTTCGGAAAAAAAGGTTTTCGCCAGCAGCATCAGGAGCGCGATCTTGACCACAAGGATCAGGGCGATTTCGGCGCCGAGCGGAAGTTTGGTCAGGCGCGGCAGGCGCCACAGGCGATGGGTACGCGACATGATTTAGTCCTTTGCCTTGGCGGCGACCTTCGCGCTTTTATCTTCGCTCTTGTTGTCAGTCTTTTCGCCGCCGAAGCGGAACTTGTCCTTGACGTCGAGCAGCTTCTTGATCTTCGAACCCATCTTCATGAGCGAGGACAAGGTTTCCGGCGATAGCCGCTGCACGTCATCGAACCAGGAGCTGGACAGCTCGATCAGGTCGTACATTTCGCGCATGCGTTTTTGCGCGTGCTTGTCGTCGGCGCTGGCCGGCGTTTCCAGCAGGGCATCCCGCAGCATCGACAGCGTCGGCTCGATTTCGCGGCGACGGCGTTCTTCCAGCAAGGCCTTGAAGATATCCCAGATGTCCTTCGGCGGCTCAAAATATTCACGGCGGTCGCCGGGCTGGTGCAGCAGCTTGACCAGTCGCCACGACTGCAGTTCCTTGAGTCCCATGCTGACGTTGGAGCGCGAGAAACTCAGGTAATCGGCGATTTCATCGGCGTTGAGCGGGCGCGCCTGCACATACAGCAGGGCGTAGATCTGGCCGACGGTGCGGTTGATGCCCCAGCGGCTGCCCATTTCGCCGAAATGGAGGATGAAGCGCTGCATCAGGGGGCTGAGGGTGTGGGGTTCCATGGAAAAATCCTGGGGGAGGGAGTGGAGCGGCATCGTGGATTGTTTTTGAATTTTCAGTAATTACCAAACAATCATTACGTTGCCACATAACGACGCTGCGGAAGTCAACGAACCCCGAACAAACCAAAGCCGTTGCCGTCGTCATCGCCGCGTCAGTCAGCCGCAGGCGCTTGCGTGTTAACATCGCGCCCATGAACAATAACGACGCCCTCGCCCAGGCTTATCTGTTTTTCCAGCATGGCCAGCTGGAGGCGGCTCACGCCATCCTGCAGCCGCTGGCGCAGCAGGCCGAAGCCGATTTCAATTTGCTGCACCTGGCCGGCGCCGTCGCCGCGGGATTGCAGTTGCATGCGCAGGCGATCGAACTGTACCGCCGCGCACTGGCGCTGACGCCGGGCGATCTTGCGGTGAGCTACAAGCTCGGCCGTGTGCTGTATGAAGCGGGCAAGCATCAGGAAGCGCTAAGCCTCTACCTGCAACTGATCGCCGCCGGCGTGCAGCATGCCGATATTTTCCACGCTGCGGCATTGCTGCTGCAGGATTTCAATCGCAATGAAGAGGCGCTGCAGACCATCGAACACGCCTTGCGCCTGGCGCCGCAGAATCCCGACGCCTGGCATCGCCACGGCGTCTTGCTGCAGCGCTTGCAACGTCCGGGCGACGCCTTGCAGAGTCTGCAGCAAGCGGTTGCGTTGGCGCCCGAACAGACCGTGTATCGCTTCGATCAGGCCTTGCTGCAGTACGAACTCCATCGCAACGAAGAAGCGCTGGCCAGCGTCGATCAGGTGCTGGCGCAGGAGCCGGATTTCGGCGACGGCTGGGTGTGCCGCGCCGCGACGCTGGGACGTCTGCGCCGCTATGAGGAATCGATCACGGCCGCCCGCAAGGCCTTGAGCCTGCGCGCCGGTTATGCCGACGCCAGCGTTAACCTGGCGCTGACCATGCTGGCGCTGGGACGGTTCGACGAAGCCTGGCCCTTGTACGAAGCGCGCTGGCAGGGCGAGCGCGCCGATCCGCAGCGTCATCGCGGCATTGCACGCTGGCCCGGCGTGGATGTCGCCGCCGGCAAGACCGTGTTGCTGTGGGCTGAACAGGGTTTGGGTGATGCCATTCAGTTTTCGCGTTACGCGCAACAGGTCGCCGCGCTGGGCGCAAACGTCGTGCTTGAAGTGCATGCCGCGTTGAAGACGCTGCTGCAAACGCTGGAAGCCGATCCGGAGTCAGGCAAGCCCACCGGCATCGTCGTCAAAGCCATCGGCGAAGTCTTACCCGCGGTCGACTACCAGTTGCCGCTGATGAGCCTGCCGCTGATGTTCGGCACGCGTCCGGATACGATCCCGTCGCCGCAAGCGTATCTGCATGCGGGATCACATCTGCAGCAGCGCTGGGCGCAATCGCTGGAACAGGGAAGGGAAGGCGCGCGGCCGCTGCGCATTGGCATTGTTTGCTCGGGCAACGCAGGCAATCACAACGACCGCCGCCGCTCGATTCCCTTGCAGGCGTTTGCCCCCTTGCTGGATATCGCCAACGCCGAATTCTTCCTGCTGCAACCGGAGCTGCGTCAGCGCGACGCCGACTGGTTGCAGGCCACATCGGCGCTGCAATGGCCCGGTCGCGAATTGCAAGCCTTCGACGACACCGCCGCGCTGATCGCCAATCTGGATCTGGTGATTGGTGTCGATACCGCTGCCGTGCATCTGGCCGGCGCACTTGGTGTACCGGTGTGGATATTGTTGTCGCACGCCGCCGATTGGCGCTGGCTATTGGAGCGCGACGATAGCCCCTGGTACGCCTCGGCGCGCCTGTTCAGGCAGACGACGGCAGGTGATTGGGATGCCGTGATGACGCGCGTGCTCACGGAACTCTCGGCGCTGAAGCAAGCCGCCGCCTGATCAGCGCGGGGCGATCTTCCCCCGGGTGGGGAAGCGCAGGCTGAAGGCGATCCAGCCGTCGGCTGAACAGGCCACCGCCGCCGTGCCGCCATGCACGGTCATGATGGCCTTGACGATCGCCAGGCCGAGGCCATTGGATTCGGTGAATTCGCTGCGCGACTTGTCGCCGCGATAGAAGCGGTCGAACATGCGTTCCATCTGTTGCCGCGTCATCGCCATGCCGCGATTGGCGACGTCGATGGCGATGCCGTCGGCGGTCGGTCGCACGCTGATCCTGATGGCGGTGCCGGCGTCGCCGTAGCGCACCGCATTGACCACCAGGTTGCTCACTGCGCGCCGCCACATCACCAGGTTGGCGCTGCAGGCCAGACCCGGCGCCGCATCGACCTCGAACTGCATGTCGCGTTCGGCGGCCACGCCTTCGAAATAATCAGCGATCTTCTGCAATTCTTCCCTGAGGTCGATCGCGCTGCGGTCGACTACCAGTTGCGCATGATCGGTCTGCGCCAGGAACAGGATGTTTTCAATGATGCGCGACAGGCGCGTCAACTCTTCCAGATTCGATTCCAGCACCTGTTCATATTCTTCCGGGCTGCGCCGCTGTCCCAGGGCGACCTGGCTCTGTCCCATCAACACATTGATGGGAGTGCGGATCTCGTGGGCGAGGTCGCCGGAAAACTGCGCCAGATGCGCATAGCCCGCCTCCAGCCGGTCCAGCATGGCGTTGAAGGACAGCGCCACGCGCCGCAGTTCGGCCGGCATGCCCTCCTGGTCCAGCCGCGCCGACAGATGATCCGGGGTGATCTGGGCGGCGCGCTGGCTCATTGCCTCCAGCGGTTGCAGGCCGCGTCGCAGCAGCAGGAATCCCAGCAGCGCCGTCAGCACCACGGCCGCTGCCGCCGCCCCGGCGATGCGCCAGCGGTAGCTGCGCATCATGCGGGCTTCCTGGACCATGACGTAGGCGGCGACGATCTCGACCGTGTCGCCGCCCTTGCCGACATCGGCCAGCGCCGAGACCCAGCGCACCCGCACGCCATCGGCGCGCTGGCTGGTCCGCAGGCTGGCTGAACTGACCGGACTGCCTACCGGTAGCGGCGTCATGGCCGGCGGTACCAGATGGTCTGGGTTGCTCTGGATGAAGGGGGCTTCGCCCTGGCGGCGGAAGATGCGCACGTCCTGCTCGTTGCCGAGCATGCTTTCAAACAGGGCGGGGCGCTGCTCCATCTGCTCGACGTTGTAGAGGTCATGCAGCAGGTTGCGGAAATGTTCGACGCGGCCGATCAGCGTATAGTCGGCGCGCACTTCCAGCGACTGGCGCGCCGAGGTGTAAAGGTACATGCCGAGTCCGGTGACCACCAGGCAGGCGATCAAGGCAAACAGCGCACTGACGCGGAACGCCAGCGTCCAGGAGCGCCACGGCCTCATCGAGTATCTTTCATGGCGTTTCTGAAAACATGTAGCCGATGCTGCGTACGGTGTGGATCAGTTTCTTTTCGAAAGGCGCATCGATCTTGGCGCGCAGGCGCTTGACCGCGACGTCGACGACGTTGGTGTCGCTGTCGAAGTTCATGTCCCACACCTGCGAGGCGATCACCGAGCGCGACAAGGCTTCGCCCTGGCGCTTGATCAGCAGATGCAGCAGCAGGAATTCCTTGTTGGTCAGCACGATATTGACGCCTTGCCGGGTGACCTTGTGGCGCACGTGATCGAGCTGCAGGTCGGCCACCTGGTAGACCTCGGCGTCGCGCGTGACGGGGCGTATATCCCGCGGCGGCTCATGCGCGTGAGCGGCATCAGATCGCGCCGCAGCACGGCGAAGCCAAGCACCGACGTCAGCAGCACGGTCAGCGCCACCGCGGCGACCACGCGCCACAGGTATACCGTCATCATGCGCGACTCTTGCGTCATGACATAGGCGGCGACGATCTCGACGGTGTCGTTGTGGTTGCCCACGTCCGCCAGCGCCGCGACCCAGCGCACGCGCACGCCGTCGGCGCGCATGCCGTCATGCAAAGAAGAGATCGCCAGCGGCATGCATTGGCGCGCAGCGCGCTCATCACCTGCCAGCCGTCGGTGCCGGGCAGCATGACGTCGAGCACCACCAGGTCGTAGTTCTGTTCCATCGCCATGTGCAGGCCGTCGGTGCCGGTGCGCGCGAGATCGACCGTATAGCCGGATTCGCGCAAGCCTTTTTTAAGGTAGTCGCCGGTTTTGGGATCGTCTTCGATGACAAGGATGGCCATGCTGTATCGGGAAAGGGCGCGCTGCAAAAGCGGCGCGGATGCAGGAAAATGCGCTTGATTCTAGCAATCGCAGGACTTTTCTTCATGACAAAATTGTCATCAAATTGCCACCCGGACGTCACCGCCCGGCTTTTACCATGCTGTTCACTCGCCAAGGTCTTGCCTTGGTCACCCACTTTCATTTTCCGGAGCGCACCATGCTGATCAAAATCCGTCCAGACCAGATCGATATTCCGCTCGCCTCCGAGATCACGCCGCAAGAGGTCTACGCCTCGCGCCGGGCTTTCATGAGTAAAGTGGCGGCCGGTGCGATCGCCGGCAGCGGCCTGCTCGGCGTGGGTGGCGCATTCGCCCAGCCGGCTACGGCGCGCAAGTTGCCGGCCAGGCTCAACAGCGTCTACGCGGTGATGGACAAGCCGACCGCCTACCAGGACGCGACGACATACAACAATTATTACGAATTCGGCACCGACAAGGCCGATCCGGCACGCACCGCCGGCACGCTCAAGACTTCGCCCTGGACCGTCAGCATCGAGGGTGAAGTGAAAAAGCCGTTCACGCTCGATCTTGACGCGCTGATGAAACTGGCGCCGCTGGAAGAACGCATCTACCGC
>NZ_AJHH01000767.1 GCF_000256565.1 Herbaspirillum lusitanum P6-12
GACGCTGATGTTCAACGGCTACAACGACGTCGCCGGCCTGTACACCGGCATGGACCTCAAGAAGTATTTCTGACGCCGGGGCATGCATGCGATTTTTCACGAATCTGTCGAGCTTGTCACAGCGCCGGGTGCTGCAACTGCGCAACCTGCTGTTCGTGCTGGCGCTGCTGCCGCTGGCGAGGCTGGTGGCGTTCGGCTTCCTCGGCCGGCTGGGCGCCAATCCCATCGAATTCATCACGCGCAATACCGGCGACTGGGCTTTGTATTTCCTCTGCATCACGCTGGCGGTGACGCCGCTGCGCAAGCTGATCAGGTGGAACTGGCTGGTGCGCCTGCGCCGCATGCTGGGCTTGTACGCGTTCTTCTACGTGGCCTTGCATTTCACGATTTTTTTCTGGCTCGATCATTTCTTCGATATGCAGGAAATGTGGGCCGACATCGTCAAGCGTCCGTTCATCACGGTCGGCGTGCTGGCCTTCGCGCTGCTGATTCCGCTGGCAATTACCAGCACCAACGGCATGGTGCGCAGGCTCGGCGGCAAGCGCTGGCAATGGCTGCACCGGCTCACCTATGTGATCGTACCGCTGGGCGTGCTGCATTTCTGGTGGGTCAAGGCGGGCAAGAACCTGCTGGCGCAGCCGATCCTGTTTTCGGCGATCGTGGCGCTGCTGTTGCTGGCGCGCGTACTGTCGGAAAAGAACCGCGAGCGATTGGCGCAATTGTGGTCGCGGCGCGGCGCCGGCAATACAGAAACTACGGGAACCGTTTTGATGAAAGAAGGTAAATGATGAAAAACATTTTATGCAAATATGCCGTGCCGTTTGTGCTTGCCGCTTCGGCGCTGACGATGCCGGCGTTCGCCGCTGAATCCGCATTCAGGATTCCACCGCCGAAGAGCGCACCCGCCAACAATGCTGCCACCGAAACGGTGGTCCTCGCAGGCGGTTGTTTCTGGGGCGTGCAGGCGGTGTTCCAGCACACACTGGGCGTGACCAGCGCGGTGTCGGGCTATGCCGGCGGCGCCAAGGAAACGGCGCGCTACGAAATGGTCGGTAGCGGTTCCACCGGCCACGCCGAATCGGTCAAGGTCACCTTCGATCCGCGCAAGGTTTCCTACGGCAAGATCCTGCAAATCTATTTCTCGGTGGTGCACGATCCGACCCAGCTCAATCGGCAGGGACCGGACAGCGGCACGCAATATCGCTCGGCCATCTTCTACCAGAGCGATGAGCAGAAGCGCGTTGCAGCCGACTACATCGCCCAGCTGGATGCGGCCAAGATCTATCCTGCGCGCATCGTCACGCAGCTGACGCCGCTGGCGCCGACGGCGTTTTATGCGGCCGAGGACTACCATCAGGATTTCGCCACGCTGCATCCGACGCAAGGTTATATCGCGCGTTTCGATCTGCCCAAGATCGAGAATTTCAAACAGATGTTCCCGTCCGACTATCGCGCCGCGCCGGTCCTCGTCTCCAGCAAGTGATTTGTCCGCATGCATCCTTCCGCAGGAGGGATGCATGACAAATTTTGTCACCGCTTGATCATCCGTTTAATCCGCTGCGCCTCCTGCACCGAGCGTCAAGGTCGCGCATCGACACGATACGCTGCTGGTGCAGGCGAGGTAATTCAGGCGAGCGTAACCGGAGAAGCGGGGAACAGGTAGCGCCGTTGCATCAGCAGCGGGATGCCCGCGGCGGGGATGGGGTGCGAAATATAGTACCCCTGGACCTCGTCGCAGCCCAGCGCCTGCAGCAGATGCAATTGTGCTTCGGTTTCCACGCCTTCGGCGACCACGGTCATGCGCAGGGCGTGGGCCATCGATACCATGGCGTTGAAGAGCACCTCGCTCTCGGCGCGCACGCCGAGTTCGGCAGTGAAGGCCTTGTCCACTTTCAGCACGTCCAGGTCGAGGCGCTGCAGTTGCGACAGCGACGAATAGCCCGTGCCGAAATCGTCCACCAGCAACTTGATGCCGAGCTGGCGGAACGACGCCAGTTCTTCGGCCACTTCGATGGCGTCGGCCATCATGCAGGACTCGGTCAGCTCGATTTCCAGTTGGGCCGGATCGACCGCGTGTTCGGCCAGCGCGGTGGCGATGATGTCGTTGAGATTGCCCTGGTTGAGCTGGCGCGAGGAGACGTTGACCGACATCGGCAACAGCGGCAATCCCGCGATGCGCCATTGCGCCAGTTGCGCGCAAGCCTTGCGGATGATCAGTTCGCCCAGCTTCAGGATCAGGCCGGTCTCTTCCGCCACCGGGATGAATTCGAGCGGCGACACGATGCCGCGCACCGGATGCTGCCAGCGTGCCAGCGCTTCCATGCTGCAGAACTCGCCGGTCATGGTGTTCACGCGCGGCTGGAAGTACAGCACGAACTCGTCGCGCTCGATCGCCAGGCGCAGGGCGTTTTCGTTTTCTATCTTGATTTGCAGCCGCTCGGACAATTGCGGCTGGTAGAAACGGAAGCGTTTCTTGCCTTCCGATTTTGCGGCATGCATGGCGGTATCGGCGTGCTTGAGCAGGGTGTCGACGCTGTTGCCGTCGCGCGGGAAGATGCTGATGCCGATCGACAGGTTGATCTGCAGGATGTTCTGGTTGGACAGCATCAGCGGCCGTGAAAATGCCAGCAGGATGCGGTCCGCCAGCTGGGCCGCGTCATCGATGCTGCCGCCCTGATGGATCACCGTGAATGAGTCGCCGCTGAAGCGCACCACTTCATGCGGCGCGGGAACCAGCTCGCACAGCCGCTGCGTCACCGCTTGCAGCAACAGGTCGCCGCTGGAGTGACCGAGTGTGTCGTTGATGTTCTTGAAGTCGTCGAGATCGACGAACAGCACGGCGAACCCGCGACCGTCGCCGGCAGCGTCGTGCAGCAAGCGATTCAGATAGCGGATCACCCAATGGCGGTTGGGCAGGCCGGTCAGTTCGTCGGTATTGAGCTGGTCCAGCAAGGCCAGTTCATGGGCCTTGGTTTCGCTGATATCGCGCACCGTGATGGCCAGGCCGAAGCGGGTGCGCACCATGCGCCGTTGCAACCACGACGCGCCGAGCGGGCTTTCCGGCGGGGTTTCGAATTCGTCTTCGTATTCGCCGTTTTCCATGGCGCTACGGAATGTCCGCATCAGCGTGGCGAAATATTCCGGCGAATAAAACCGCGACATGTGGCTACCGATCAGGTCAGCCTTGTTGATGCCGAAGATGGCGGCGCCGCGTTCATTGCAGTCGAGCACCTGGAAGTCGACAATCTCGCCATCCTTGCCGCGCAACGCCAGCCACATGTAAAAACCGTCGGGACCGCCTTCGGTGGCGATGCCGTAGGCTTCGCGGGCTTTTTCGGTTTCGTGCTTGCGGATCGCCAGCCGCATCGAGAACAGCATGCCGACTAGCGCGCAGATGGCCAGAAACACCGAGCAGGCGCTGGCGATGAACATGTAATCGGAGGCCCGTTCGCGGAAGGCGGCGTAGACATCGCGCGTCGAGACGCCGACCGCCGCCACCAGCGGATAGCCGCGCACCGTATGCCATGCCACGATGCGTTCTTCGCCGTCGCCGAAGGTGGATCCCGGCATGACCATGGAGGCGTTGGCGCCGACCAGCGGCGGCCGTGACTTGAACACCGTCTCCTGTGTCTGCAGCGCGTCCATCGTGCGCGACAGCAGCGGCGTGCCGTCCGGCTGGAACAGCGCGATGAAGTCTTTCTTGCCGAGCGCCGATTCGTCTTGCAAGGGCGCGAGGAAGGCAGGTTCCACCGCGACCATGACGATACCGTTGAAGTTGCCCACTGCGTCGTCGAGGCGGCGCGAAAAGCGGATCAGCATGCGTTGCGAGCGTATGCCGATCGCCGGATTGCTGATCAGCAGTCCGCTGTGGGCGTGATTCTTATGGGTCAGGAAGTAATCGCGATTGGCGACGTTTGTCAGCTTTTGCAGCGACAGCGAGCTGGTCAGGAGTTTGCCGTCGCGATCCGAGATGGTGACATACAGCAGCGAGGAGGTCGGATAGAGACCTTGCTGCTGCTGGTCTTCCACGCTCAGGTGGCCGTCGGTGTAAGTCCAGTAGTACTTGAGGTGCAGGGTGATCTGGTCGACCTGGCTGACGGCGCGGGCCAGTTGCTCGGCATACGACTTCGACTGGACGCCCGCTTCCTGCAGGGCGTTCTTGCCGATTTCCGCTTCGCGGTCGTTGAGGCGCGTCAGCAGCAACCACCACATGACGATTGCCAGGAGGAGGCACCCAATGGGCCAGGCCAGAATGCTGAGGACTTTGGGTAGACGCTTCTTCACTGTCGTTGACTTATAAAAATTCTCAAGGTTTCATGAGCGAATCGGTGGCAATACGGCAATTCGGCAATACGTAGTGTGATCGGCGATGCTGGCGCTTTCTTTAGTCCTTTTTTGTTATTTTTTGTTCAAGCAGCTGCTCAGGCAAATGACGGGAACCCTGCTCAAATTATTCTATTTTTGCAAATGATTATATAGAAGCGTTTGCTCGTTCATGCAATTCCAGCATGTCTTGAGGATACTTTTTCAGCTGATTGTCTGGATGTGTTGTCCGCCATATGGGCAGTCGCCACGCGCTCAGAAAAAAGCGAACCCGGGTAACGGAATCAGGTGTAACTACGGCGCCGGGAGTTTTCGTTTGCAGTTCCAGATGCGCACCCCGAGCGCGCACCAGACCAGGAAGAGAACCATATTGGCCGGCACCCAGACCAGCTGCAGCCAGATGTAGTAACGCATGGCGTCGTTCCAGTGACCTGGATTCTGCATTT
Organism: Herbaspirillum lusitanum P6-12; assembly: GCF_000256565.1. Lineage (GTDB taxonomy): Bacteria > Pseudomonadota > Gammaproteobacteria > Burkholderiales > Burkholderiaceae_D > Herbaspirillum > Herbaspirillum lusitanum. The sequence goes on from NZ_AJHH01000767.1 coordinate 4,770, forward strand.
CGGCCGCGTCCATCCATGGCGCCGTGCTCAGGGATGCATATTGCGTCCATCCGAGGATGACGGCCATCGGAATCAACAGGAAACTCCAGAAGGAAAAGGTGCGATGCACGCGTACGTCAGCGTAGGCGGAGCGTTGCATTTCATCGTGACGGCTGCAGCTTGCTTCGTTTGCTGAACATGGCATCGCGTTCATGCGACCGTGCTCATCACAATTATTGTTTTGATTGCTCGTGTTATTTCGCGCATTTGCCACATCGTTCTGCATTGTGCCCCCGCATCTGCAAACTGACTTGATTGAATTTATTCGGTTTCTTATTTCATTCCCGGCGTGACGCCAACGCCGTCATTCCGACAAGCGGAGCAGCACATGCAGCCGGCCGCGGTGCCGTTCGGGCGAAAGGCGCAGCAACAGAGCAGGGACAAACCGGGAAATGGAAAGTCGGACGTACCGCCAGAGCGTCAATGCGCAGGCAAGCGATAGTGTCTCCGGCTGACCGGAGGCCGCCAAATCATGACGAGGCATTTGCGGTTCTCGCTGAGCGCATCCCTGACCGTGGCCGGAATGCATTATTGTGCGACAGGAAAACAAGACGATACGTTTCGTCTCTAATTTTAGGTGCAAAATTCCTGAGGCGCAACAAATCTTGCGAGAATGTTGTTAAATTAATTCTATATTGGTTCTGGCAGGGGTGATGCCGTCGAGCACCAATGCGACGTGCAGGTCGATGTGGCGTTCGTCGATGCCGGCATGGCGCATCAGCATGCGCTGGATGATCGGACCGTATGCAAGCTGCCGTGCGCGTGATTCTTGTGGTTGAGGAAATAATCGCGATTGGCGATGCTGGTCAGATTCTGCATCGACAGCGAACTGGTCACGAGCTGGCCGTCGCGATCCGCGATGGTGACGTACAGCAGCGACGAGGTCGGATACAGGCCTTGCCGCTGCTGATCTTCCACGCTCAGATGGCCGTCGGTGTAATTCCAGTAGTACTTCAGGTGCAGGATGATCTGGTCGATCTGGCTGACGGCGCGCGCCAGTTGTTCGGCATATAGCTTCGACTGGACGCTGGCGTCCTGCAGCGCGCTCTTGCCGATTTCCGCTTCGCGGTCGTTGAGGCGCGTCAGCAGCAACCACCACATGACGATTGCCAGGAGGAGGCACCCAATGGGCCAGGCCAGAATGCTGAGGACTTTGGGTAGACGCTTCTTCACTGTCGTTGACTTATAAAAATTCTCAAGGTTTCATGAGCGAATCGGTGGCAATACGGCAATTCGGCAATACGTAGTGTGATCGGCGATGCTGGCGCTTTCTTTAGTCCTTTTTTGTTATTTTTTGTTCAAGCAGCTGCTCAGGCAAATGACGGGAACCCTGCTCAAATTATTCTATTTTTGCAAATGATTATATAGAAGCGTTTGCTCGTTCATGCAATTCCAGCATGTCTTGAGGATACTTTTTCAGCTGATTGTCTGGATGTGTTGTCCGCCATATGGGCAGTCGCCACGCGCTCAGAAAAAAGCGAACCCGGGTAACGGAATCAGGTGTAACTACGGCGCCGGGAGTTTTCGTTTGCAGTTCCAGATGCGCACCCCGAGCGCGCACCAGACCAGGAAGAGAACCATATTGGCCGGCACCCAGACCAGCTGCAGCCAGATGTAGTAACGCATGGCGTCGTTCCAGTGACCTGGATTCTGCATTTCGGCCGCGTCCATCCATGGCGCCGTGCTCAGGGATGCATATTGCGTCCATCCGAGGATGACGGCCATCGGAATCAACAGGAAACTCCAGAAGGAAAAGGTGCGATGCACGCGTACGTCAGCGTAGGCGGAGCGTTGCATTTCATCGTGACGGCTGCAGCTTGCTTCGTTTGCTGAACATGGCATCGCGTTCATGCGACCGTGCTCATCACAATTATTGTTTTGATTGCTCGTGTTATTTCGCGCATTTGCCACATCGTTCTGCATTGTGCCCCCGCATCTGCAAACTGACTTGATTGAATTTATTCGGTTTCTTATTTCATTCCCGGCGTGACGCCAACGCCGTCATTCCGACAAGCGGAGCAGCACATGCAGCCGGCCGCGGTGCCGTTCGGGCGAAAGGCGCAGCAACAGAGCAGGGACAAACCGGGAAATGGAAAGTCGGACGTACCGCCAGAGCGTCAATGCGCAGGCAAGCGATAGTGTCTCCGGCTGACCGGAGGCCGCCAAATCATGACGAGGCATTTGCGGTTCTCGCTGAGCGCATCCCTGACCGTGGCCGGAATGCATTATTGTGCGACAGGAAAACAAGACGATACGTTTCGTCTCTAATTTTAGGTGCAAAATTCCTGAGGCGCAACAAATCTTGCGAGAATGTTGTTAAATTAATTCTATATTGGTTCTGGCAGGGGTGATGCCGTCGAGCACCAATGCGACGTGCAGGTCGATGTGGCGTTCGTCGATGCCGGCATGGCGCATCAGCATGCGCTGGATGATCGGACCGTATAGCAGGTCAAAGATGACGTCGAAGTCGAGGTCAGGCTTGAATTCACCGTTCTGGATGCCGCGCAACAGGACTTGCTTGGCGGCGTTGCGGCGTGGATCGAGATAATTGTCGTTGAACAGGCGCATGGTCTCGGCGTCGAATTGCGACAGGCCGATCATTTCGCACACCACACGGCCGGTCTTGCCGCGATACAGCTTGGCCAGCTTGCGGATCTGGTTTTCGATGTCATGGCGGGCAGATTCGGTTTCCGGGAAGGCGACGTTCGGGCCGACTTCACGCAGCAACGCCTCCATGGCCAGCGAACTCTTGTTCGGCCACCAGCGGTAGATCGTTGCCTTGCCTACACCTGCGCGCGCAGCCACGCCTTCAAGCGAGAGCTTGTCGAAGCCGATTTCATCCAGCAGGACGCAAGTGGCGTCCAGGATGGCATCGTGCGTAGCCGGGTTGCGGCGCCTGCCTGTGGCGGGGTCAGGCATGTAGGTGAGAGAAATGATCGTGCTCCAGTGATGGGGAATACAGTCTGTCCACAGCCTATATCGGTCGTCTGTGCGACAACTTGAGAAAGAAACCTCGATCGTTGCCATTTCCGACAACATTTTTTTACATGCGCAGGTGGATAAAGGACGTTGGCGCGGCGCCAGAAAGCTCCGGCCATCGCTTGGACCAGACTTGCCGCAAAGCATTCCCTTGGCGCCAGTCAGCTTTGCGGAATGTGGCGCCTGCAGCCTCAGCGGCGCAGCAGCAGGTTCTTGCCCGCGTTGTTGATGATCAGCAACAAGCCCATCAGGACCAGGAAGCCGGTGAACAGGCCGGTGGCGTTGAGTAGCACATGCGGATAGCCAAGGTCGCGCACGTTGATGAAGGGGTAGGGATAGAAGCCGGAACTACCGCCGCGCCACAGCGTGATGCTCAGGTAGCCGAGCGGGTAGACCAGCCACAGCAGGCATTTTTTCAGGCTGGGCTGGAAGCGCGGGACGAAAAAGATCCAGTAGACCAGCGCCAGCAGCGGCGTCACGGTATGCAGGCTTTCATTGACCAGCGCGCGGAAACCGGTTGGTTGCCACAATTGGCGCAGCAGGAGGTTGTAGGCAATGCCGACGAAGATCATGTACGCCACCACTGCCGTAATAACTTGCGGCTTGCGGAAGAAGCGGCTGGCCGGATTTGTGCCGGGCAGGGCCAGCGCCGAAAAACCCACGGCGCTCAGCAGGATGGTCAGGTTGGTGAGATAGCTCGTCAAACGTTCGATGCCGTCCATGACCGTCATGCCGCGGTCGAGCAGGCGGTCGATGGTGATGTCGGTCTGGGCGCTCAGCGCAAACCAGCTGATCACGGCGATCAGCAGGGCGAGCATGCAGGAGAGGGTGATCAGTTGCCGGTCGGGAAAGATCTCGGCGGACAGGGTGGGTTCGTTCTTTGGCGTGGACATCGGCGTAGCGGCGGACTGGTGTGGATAAGAAAAGGCAAAAAGGCGTTCAGTCCGGTGGCGGCATGCCGAAGCTATCAAGCCGGGAGCCTCAGAAATCCTTCACTGGAACTTGGGTATTGACCGTCGCAACGAAAACATTGTTCCTGGCCGCTGCCTCTGTATGTCGCTCCGCCAGTTCAGCCGCCTCAATGAAAATGAAGTCTTCGTTGCTGTCCGGCACGAGATCCAGCGCCTGCAACAATTGGAACAGCAGCGATGCCGCGATGGGCAATGCGATAGCGCCAATGATAATCCACATGATCCTCTCCTTGTTTAGCACGATAGTGCGAAATTTAACCAAAAAAGCACACGCGATTTCCGCATGCGGCCTCAGCCGTGATAATTGAAACTGCGGTAAGTCGAAATCAGCCGGTCGTAGGCCGTCTGTACGCGCTCCAGCGCCTGCGGATCGCGCAGGAAACGCGCATCGTGCATCAGTCCGACCATCAGGCAGTACAGTTCGAACACCAACTGCTGCGGATCGGTGTCCGGGCGCAGTTGGCCTTCTTCCAGCGCCTGCTCGATGGTCCGGTGCAGCATGCCGCGCCATTGCAGGATGTTCTTCTTGATGCGGTCGCGCATCGGGCTGTCGAGCACGTCGTCGTATTCGAAGGCGCCGGCGATGTACAGGCAGCTGACGTCGTTGTTCGTGCGTTGCAGCCAATTGCGGATCATCTTGTTCAGGCGCGGCAGGCCGCGCGGCAACGCCATCGCAGGCTTGAAAATCTCTTCCACGAAACGCCGGTCGAATTCATCCAGCACCGCCTGTTGCAAGGCTTCGCGCGAGCCGACGCGCGAGAACACGCCGCTCTTGCTGATGTTGAGCCGTTTGGCGACTTCGCCCAGCGACAGCGACTCGAGGCCCTCGTTTGCCGCTATTTCAAGGGCGGTGTCGACGATCGCGGCCAGGGTCAGTTCGCTTTTGGCGGTTCGGGTGATGACGGTATCCATGGTCGTCAATTTAGCACACTAGTGCGAAATGTAAACTGCTTTCAGCCGCGATTCAGCCGCAATCGTAAAAGTACCGTAGCAGAGCTGTATCGGGCGCAAGGGAAAGATGTTGCGGAGAAAGTTTTTGGCGTTTCCTTGATCAGCGGCAGCCCTGAGTTTTCAGGGCTGCCGTCGGGTTATTGCGCATTGAGAATACGCTCCACCCGCTCGGCGCTGGCCGGATGGCTCGACAGGTAGGGTGGCACGCCGCCACCGGCAGCTTCCTTCTCGCCCAGCTTCTCGAATACGTACGCCAGCTTCTTGCGGCTGATGCCATTGGCCTTGAACAGCTCCACGGCATAGTCGTCGGCTTCACGTTCGACGTCGCGTGAATATTTCATGTCCAGCAGCACGGTGGGGATATTGGCGATCACCGCCGAGACATCGCCGAACAAGGCCGTCGCCGATGGCCGAGCTCTGGATCAGGCGGCGCATCAGGTGGCGCCGGTGCACGTGGCCCAGTTCATGCGCGAGCACGCCCATGACGGCGTCGTCGTCGTCCAGCAGCGTGACGATCTCGTCGGTCAGCACGATCTGGCCCGACGGTAGCGCCAGTGCGTTCGGCCCGATGCGGCTTTTGCGGAACACGATCTCGTAGTGCGGCACGCCTTCGACCTCCGCCGTCAGCGCACGAAAGCGCGTGGTGATGGCGGTGCGTCGCGCGGCCGGCAACTGCGTCGGCAGCAGGATATGGTCGTCCAGGAAGTCCAGCGCGCCGTCGCCGATGCGCTGCTCGACGCTGATCGGCAACGAGCGCGCGACGACTTCCGCCGCCAAGGGCAACAGGTACAGGTAGCCCAGCGCCAGCACCGCCACCAGCGTCGCTTGCGCGCCGCCCGGTTGAGCCGCTCGGACACGCGCAGCTGGATGATCGGACACACCCGCTCGGCTTCGCCGCTGATGGTGGCGACGCCGTCGGCCACGTCCAGCGTGACTGCATGGCGGCGCGAGGTCTTGCCGTCGAAATAGAACGCTGCAACCTGCATCGCGGCGCTCAAAGCGACAGATCGAAGTCGAGCAGGTCGCTCAGGCCTTCACCGGCGGCGGAGCCTTGCGCCGCATTGTCGGCGATGAACTCGTCGAGATTGCCGGCGGCATGCAGGCTCATCGACTCGATCTTGTAGCGCAGTGCGCGGATCTGCGCGAACGGCGTGAACAATCCCAGCGTCGCCACGATGCCGACGATGTTGGTGAAGGCGATGAACATCATGCGCGGCCAGCGCATCGCGCTATGGAAGCGATGTTCGCCGAGCCGGGTATGGTTCCAGATGAGATTCTGCAGCAGCGTCAGGAACAGCGGATACATCAGGAAGGTCCAGGCGTACAGCGCAAAGAACAGCAGCATGAACGAGAACACGCTGTGCGCGCCGAAATCACGCCCGGCGGCGATCAGGGCGGTGCCGCCCAAAGCCACCACGATCGCGATGAAACCCGCGAGGTAAATCCCGAAGCCGATCAGGTAGGTCTTGTAAAAGCTGCCGACCGAACCATCGAAGGAAAAATGGCTGGCGCCGAAGCGCGATTCATTGTGCTGGAAGCGCTTGATGCGCTGATGCGTGAACGGCGTCAGCAGGTACAGCGTCAGCACGGTCAGCACCGGCAGCAGCAGATACGCTTTGTAAGCGCCGCCGGCATTGCCGCGGAAACCGAAACGGATGCCGCGATAACTGGAGTTGTACAGCTTGAACTGCAGGCTGCGCCAGATCAGCCACGGCACCGCCAGCGCAAACACCAGCAGCGCGATCATGCCCAGCAGCGGGTTGTAGCTGAACGCGAACTGGTAACCGAACAGCAGCACCACCGCGACGATGCGGCCCTTGAGGATGGCGATGGGGTTGCCGTGATATTCGAAGCTGGTGCCGGCCACCGTCGTGTTGTCATAAAAATAACGCAGGCGGCGCACCTTGGCCCACGCCGAGTAAATGCCGAAGGTCACCACCGACAGCAGCAGATTGACTATCCATATGCGGAAATATTCGGAGCCGCGTCCGCTGAACGAAAACGCTTCGACCGATGGCCCGGTCTGCGCCGGCAGCAGCGATGCAAAACTGACCGGTTGATTGGGCTCAGGCTGCCCGGGCGGATCGAAAGTGTCGCTCATGTTTACCCCGTTCGTTGTTATGGAAATAGATGGTCGACGTGAGCGATGAGTCCGACGCGTCGTTGAGTGCGCCAAAGAATCTCTTGCGGCACCCAAAAAGTCAAGCCGTTGACGGATCGACGTCAGCGAAGTTGGTGAGGAGGAGCTAAAAAAAGAAGACGCGAAATAAAAATGAAAAGAAGAAAAAAGCTGACGCGAAAATATGACTGCCGTCCATCGCCTGATGAAAAACCGACGGTGTCGCCGATTGGCGACATCATCCTCATCGTCGAAAATTTATCGTCTTCACAGAGCGAAAACGCAGAATAAAAATGATGAAGCGCGCAGTGGTATTTGCGTGGGGCGAAAATTTTATACGGATTAAAAATGCGCGATGCGAATTCAACCGCGCGAATGTTCGGCAATCTCATTCCACTGTTACAAAATTCTCGTGAACTTTCTATTTCATGATGTGCCGAATCGCCTGATATCGCTGCACAACTCATGTCGTGAAAACGCAAACGGCATCAGCAGTACAGCGATCTCATCCTCCGCGGAGGACAGCGTTCATCATCGCGTCGAAACAGTGCGCCACCATATGAAGATCATGTCCCCGATTTGTTTTATCAGTGCCACGTCTTGCACCGCACATCTATCTTCAGGAGATACCATGCTTCGCTCAGAAACCCTCTTTGGCAAACGAGAAACCAATTCGCCAAATTCCCCTTTCAGCGCCAACAACAACTTGACGCAACCGGGCGTATCCAATGTGTCCAAGACGGCTACTTCGACTTCCGCTTCTTCTGGCTCGCAGTCGAACAACAACTCCGGTTCCAACGAAATGGGCAGCAAGCTGATCGTCGGTCCCAACATCAAATTGAAGGGTGTCGAAATCAACGACTGCGACACGCTCGTGGTCGAAGGCCGCGTCGAAGCGACCATGGATTCGCGCGTGATCCAGATCGCCGAAAAGGGCGCCTTCAAGGGCTCGGCTGAAATCGACCTGGCAGAAATCCGCGGCGACTTCGACGGCGATCTGACCGTGCGCCAGAAACTGGTGATCTATTCCAGCGGCCGGGTATCGGGCAAGATCCGCTACGGCAAACTCGTGATCGAAGAAGGCGGCCAGCTCAGCGGCGACGTGCAGGTCGGCGGCAGCGCCGAGCAGCGCGAGCTGTTGCAGGCTAAAACGGCTTAACGGACGCATCAAATTCACCTGGTCGTCTTCATCGCATAAGCGGCGACCATCAGCTGCTTGCCGCAGGTGCGGCAGCGGCGTGTCTACCGGTGGCCGTGTTACGGGCTTGGTGTTTGGGACGGCGGGGGCAGCGCGACGCTTTCCGGGAGGTTCGGAGGGGTTGCTGACCTTGTTCGCCTGTTTTTAACGGCTTTTAGCCGTTTTTCGTGCTTTCCAGACCCCTGATCCGGGTTTGGTGCTTTGTGCGCGTGCGCCGGGCATGCGACAATAGCGGCTTTTCGCCATTCGGCTGCGTTCTGGAGGTTTCTCCGGGACTTACGGCGGGCGACAGTGCTTTCAAGATCGGCTATGACTCACCCGGAATACATCCTCACCATCTCCTGTCTCGACCAGCGCGGCATCGTCCATCGCGTGTCGGGCTTTCTCGCCGATCACGGCTGCAACATCATCGATTCCGCCCAGTTCGGCGACGCCCAGTCGAAGTTGTTCTTCATGCGCGTGCATTTCGCGTCGGAAGACGTCACGGTCAGCGACGAAGTGCTGCGCGCCGATTTTGCGCTGCTCGGCGCTTCGCTCAACATGGATTGGGAATTGCACGATGCCGCCGCCAAGCCGCGCGTGTTGCTGATGGTGTCCAAGATCGGCCATTGCCTCAACGACCTGCTGTTCCGCTACAAGAGCGGCCTGTTGCCGGTGGAAATCCCGGCCATCGTGTCCAATCACACCGATTTTTACCAACTGGCGGCAAGTTACAACATTCCCTTCCATCATCTGCCGTTGGCGGCCGGGGCCTCGGAACAGGCCAAGCTGGCGCAGGAAGCGCGCATCCTGGAAATCGTCGAGCATAACCAGATCGACCTGGTGGTGCTGGCCCGTTACATGCAGATCCTGTCGCCGTCGATGTGCGCCGCGCTCAAGGGCCGTGCGATCAACATCCACCATTCCTTCCTGCCTAGCTTCAAGGGCGCCAAGCCGTACTACCAGGCGCACGACCGCGGCGTGAAGCTGATTGGCGCCACCGCGCATTTCGTCACCAGCGATCTCGACGAAGGCCCGATCATCGAGCAGGGCGTCGAGCGCGTGGACCATTCCATGGGGCCGGAAACGCTGACCGCCATCGGCCGCGACATCGAATCGGTGGTGCTGGCGCGCGCGGTGAAATGGTTCACCGAACATCGCATCCTGCTCAACGGCCACAAGACGGTGATCTTCAATTGATCCGGCTGTCCATAGGGTCGTCCTGACCTTGCAAATGAAAAACGCCGGTGCAGATCTGGGCGG
>NZ_AJHH01000768.1 GCF_000256565.1 Herbaspirillum lusitanum P6-12
ACGGCCGCAGGTGGCAATGCACGGGTGATTCGAGGATAATGCGCAGAAAGCAAGAATCTGGCTTTTTTTCGATGATTTTTCGATATTAGTTTCACGCGATCTTCCGCATCATCTTTTATCCCCATTCAGAGAGCCCCGTCAGCATGAAAAATTGGACGATCAAACAGCGAATCCTCGGCAGCTTTGCGGTCATCCTGATCCTGATGGCGGTCATGGCCGGAATCGCTTACACCAGGCTGGCCAAGATCGACGACGAGGCCACCAGCCTGCGCCAGGATTCCACGCCCGGCTTGTATTACAGCACCATGATCAACGCCGCCTGGTATGAAAACCTGCTGCTGGGCCAGCAGATCGCCCAGATCGACGACACCGAAGCGACGCGCCAGGCCGACATTGCGCTGTTGCGCGCCAATAGCGAGCGCCTCAACCATCTGCAGGAAGAATACGAAAAGACCATCTTCAGCCCCCGCGATCGCGCCTTGTTCGATCAGTTCAAGCAGGCTCGCATGGGATACCGTCAGATCCAGCAGGACATCCTGCGCATGGACTTGTCCAGCCCCAATGCCGCCGTCTACAAGATCATTTCCGATCAGCTGCGCCCGGCCTGGCGCACCGGTTATGTGCTGACGCAGAAGATGGTGGAGATAAACAAGACCATTTCCGATGATTCGGCGCACCGCATACGCCGATGAAGGACGAGCGCGCG
>NZ_AJHH01000769.1 GCF_000256565.1 Herbaspirillum lusitanum P6-12
ACGCGGCGGCAGTGGTATGCGGCTACTTCCTGCTGCGCGCGATCACCGGCCCGATGCAGCGCCTGATGGGCATCCTCGACGTGATGCGCGCCGGCGATTTTTCGCAACGGCTGTATTTCGAACGCCGCGACGAGTTTTCGCATCTGGCGGCAGGCTTCAATCGCATGACCGATGAACTCACCGCGCTGGTCGGCCAGGCGCAGAAATCCTCGGCGCAGGTGTCGACCTCGGTCACGGAAATCGCTGCAACGTCGCGCCAGCAACAGGCCACCGCCTCCGAGACGGCCGCCACGACCACCGAGATCGGCGCGACCTCGCGCGAGATCCATTCCACCTCGCGCGACCTGGTGCGCACCATGAACGAGGTGTCGGTAGTCTCCGAGCAGACCTCCGCCCTGGCCGGCAATGGACAGGCGGGCTTGACGCGCATGGAAGACACCATGCAGGACGTCATGGAAGCGGCCGGCTCGGTCAGCGGCAAGCTGGCCATCCTCAACGAGAAGGCCGGCAACATCAACCAGGTCGTCACCACCATCACCAAGGTCGCCGACCAGACCAACCTGTTGTCGCTGAACGCTGCCATCGAAGCCGAAAAGGCCGGTGAATACGGCCGCGGCTTCTCGGTCGTGGCGACCGAAATCCGTCGCTTGGCCGACCAGACCGCCGTGGCCACGTACGACATCGAACTGATGGTCAAGGAAATCCAGTCCGCCGTCGCCGCCGGCGTCATGGGCATGGACAAGTTCTCCGACCAGGTCCGCCGCGGCATGGCCGAAGTGCAGCAGGTCGGCACCCAGCTGTCGCAGATCATCGCCCAGGTGCAGGCGCTGGCGCCGCGCTTCCAGGTGGTCAACGAAGGCATGCAGGCGCAAGCCAACAGCGCCGAGCAGATCAACCAGGCGCTGCTGCAGCTGAGCGAAGCAGCCCAGCAGACCGTCGAGTCGCTGCAGCAATCGAGCCAGGCCATCGACGAACTGAACCTGGTGTCGAACGGCCTGCGCAACGGCGTCTCGCGCTTCAAGGTATCGGCCTGAGCGGCCGGCCATGCTATTCCTGATTTTCCAGATCGGCAATGAGCGTTATGCGCTCGACGCCGCCCAGGTGGCGGTGGTGTTGCCGCCGGCGCCATGCAAGCAGGTACCCGAAGCGCCGCCCTGGGTGCGCGGCATCTTCAGCCACGAAGGCAGCAACGTGCCGGTGCTGGACGTGAGCATGCTGGCGCTCGGCACGCCTGCCGCCGCGCGCCTGAGCACGCGCATGGTGCTGGTCCGCTACACGCCTGAAGGGAAAACGCCGCAACTGCTGGGACTGATCGTCGAGCGCGCCACCGATACGCTGCGTTGCGAAGCGGCCGATTTCACCGGCTCGGGCCTGGCGCACGACAATGCTCGCTACCTCGGCCCGGTCATGCGCCACGGCGACAGCCTGATCCAATGGGTCAAGGTCGCCGACATGCTCGATGCCGAGGTGCAGGCCTTGCTGTTTCCCGAGGAGAGCCCGGCATGAGCGCCAATGCTTCGCCAATTGTCCATGCTCGCCATGTGGCGGTCGAGCCGATCGCCGCCATGCTCAAGCAGCACATGGGACTGGACATTGCGTCGGTAGGCCGCGCACTGATCGAGCGCGGCGTGCGCGAACGCATGCATGTGCTGGGTCTGGCCGACACGACCGGCTACCTGGACGTGCTGCAATCCGGCGTGGGCGAACTGCAGGAGCTCATCGAACTCGTGGTGGTGCCGGAGACCTGGTTCTTCCGCGACCGCGAAGCGATCCTCGCCGTCGCGCGCCTGGCCCGCGACAAAATAGTTCGTGCGCCCAACGCCACCGTCCGTATCCTGAGCCTGCCGTGTTCGACCGGCGAAGAACCGTATTCCATCGCGATGGCGCTGCTTGAGGCCGGCGTGCCGCCCGCGCAATTCCGCATCGACGGCGTCGACATCTGCCACCGTTCACTGGCCGCAGCGCAGCGGGCCGTCTATGGACGCAATTCGTTCCGCGGCAAACAGCTCGACTATCGCGAACGCCATTTCACCTACGATCACGAAGGCGCCGGCCAGTACGACCGGGCGCTGGCCGAGGATGTGCGGCAGCAGGTCGCTTTCCGCTTCGGCAACATGCTGGCTGCCGACTTCATGCTCAATGAGGCGCCTTACGATTTCATCTTCTGCCGCAACGTGCTGATCTACTTCGATCGCGAGGTGCAACTGCGGGCGGTGCAGGTGCTGGAGCGGCTGCTCGACCGCGACGGTTGCATTTTCGTCGGTCCGGCCGAGGCCGGGCTGCTGCTCAAGCCGCATATCGAATCCATCGGCATCCCGCTCAGTTTCGGTTTTCGCCGCAAGAAAGCGGGGGATCGCGCGGACCTGCCGCCGCCGACGATCGTGG
>NZ_AJHH01000770.1 GCF_000256565.1 Herbaspirillum lusitanum P6-12
GCGCCGACCGCGGCGAACTGGCGCAGGCCGAAGCGCTGTGCAAGCAGCAGTTGCATGCTGTCGGCCCGAATGCCGACGCTTACCATTTACAAGGCCTGATCAGCGATGCAAGGCAGGACGCCGTCGCCGCACGGCAGCTCTACCGGAAGGCAATCTACCTGCAGCCCGATCACCGCGAATCCTTGCTCCACCTGGCCGCCTTGTTGGCGGCGCAGGGTGACGACGCTGGCGCGCGGCGTTTGCAGGAACGTGCTGAACGTGCTGTAAGTACGCCACTGAAGCAGGCCGATGAGGAGCGCTCGCATGTCTGATTTCGCCTCCTCGCCGGTCGTCGTGGAAATCGCCGTCGACGATTGCTGGAATCGCATCGGGGTACGCGGCGACAACAGCTGCGTCAAATTGAAAGAATATTTCCGCTGTCTCAATTGCCCGACCTTCGCATCGGCCGCTTCGGCGCTGCTCGACCGGCCTGTGTTTGGCGACGATGCGAGCGCCGGCTTGTTTTCGCCGGCCGATGAAGGCGAGGCGCACGCGCGCGGTCGCGGCGATGCCACGGCATCGATGCTGGCGTTTCGCGTCGGCGCCGAATGGCTGTCGTTTCCGACCGCAGCCGTAGTCGAAGTGATCGAGGCGCGCGCGGTCCACAGCTTGCCGGGCCAGGCCAATCCTGCGGTGCTCGGGCTGACCAATATCCGCGGCGCGCTGAAGATCTGTGTGTCGCTTGCCCGCATGCTCGGCATGGCTGATGTCGCTTCAGTCAAAACTGCACAACGCCTGCTGGTGGTGGAACATGAACAGCAGGTGCTGGTGTTCCCGGTCGATGAAGTCGCCGGCGTCTATGGCTATGCAGCCGATGCCGTGCAGCCGCCGCCTTCGACCATGGCGCATGCCGGCATGACCTACACGCAATCACTGATCTCCTGGCGCGACCGGCAGCTCGGGCTACTCGACTGCAGTTTGCTGTTTTATGCCTTGAATCGGAGCCTGACATGAGTTCGCCCGATCTGCAGCAGATGACCATGCTGGAGTTGTTCCGACACGAAGTGGAAAGCCAGGTGCAGGTGCTCAATGCCGGCCTGCTCGAACTCGAGCGCCATGCCGGGGACATCGATCCCGGGCAATTGGCCGAGCCGCTGGAAGCTTGCATGCGTGCAGCCCATTCGCTCAAGGGCGCGGCGCGCATCATCACGCTCAACGCCGGCGTCAACGTCGCGCACGTCATGGAAGATTGTTTCGTACTGGCGCAGCAGGGCAAGCTGAGCTTGCGGCGCAGGCAGATCGACGCCTTGTTCAAGGGCGTCGACTTGCTGGTGCGCATCGCCAATGCGCCGGGTGGCGACGAAACCTGGGGCGACAAGGAAGGCAAGCCCGAGATCGACGCTTTCATGCTGGCGCTCAGTGCGGCGATGACCGACGACAGTGAAGACCAGGCCGATGAGCTTGTCGATACCACGCCGGTCGAGACGGCAGCGATCGACATCGCCATACCGGCGGCCACCGCACCAGCCGACTCCCGCGACGGCGCACATGCCGGCGGCGCGCAAGTCGCGCTCAACGAAGTGCGCGCGCC
>NZ_AJHH01000771.1 GCF_000256565.1 Herbaspirillum lusitanum P6-12
GCGACGCCGCGCAAGTCGCGCTCAACGAAGTGCGCGCGCTGATGCTGCAATCGCAGCACATGGTCGGCGACCAGCTGGCAGAGCTGGAAATGTTCGACCGTCATTCCGTCAATCTGTCGCAGCGTCTCTACGAAGAGGCGCTGGCCTGCCGCATGCGGCCCTTTGCCGATGGCACGGCGGGACTGGCGCGCATGGTGCGCGATGTCGGCAATACGCTGGGCAAGTCGGTGCGGCTGGACATTGTCGGCCACGCTACCCGGATCGACCGCGATATCCTGGAAAAACTCGATGCCCCGATCGGTCACCTGTTGCGCAACGCCGTTGACCATGGCATCGAATCGCCGCAGGAGCGCCTGCAGGCCGGCAAGCCGGAGCAGGGCCGCATCACGCTGGAGGCGCGCCACAGCGCCGGCATGCTGCAGGTCAATGTCAGCGACGACGGCGCCGGCATCGACATGGCGCAATTGAAGAAGGCCATCGTCGCACGCAGGCTGTCGACCGAGGACATCGTCGCGCGCCTGAGTGAAGCCGAGTTGCTGGAATTCCTGCTGCTGCCCGGCTTCAGTCTGCGCGACACGGTCACCGATATTTCCGGTCGCGGCGTCGGCCTCGACGTTGTCGCCGACATGCTCAAGCAGGTGCGCGGTACGGTGCGCATCGCCAGCACGGCCGGGCAGGGCACGCGCTTCCAGCTGCAATTGCCGCTGACGCTGTCGGTGATCCGCAGCTTGCTGGTCAGCATCGGCGGCGAGCCGTATGCGTTCCCGCTGGCTTACGTCAACCGCACGCTGGCGTTGCAGCGCGAAGAACTGGACATGCTCGAGGGTTACCAGCATTTCAGTTTCGAAGGGCGCCAGATCGGTCTCGTCAGCGCTCACCAGATCCTGCAAAAGGGAGAGTTGCGGGCAAAGGGCGAGTCGGTCATGGTGGTGGTCATCGGCGACAACGAGCACACGTATGGGCTGGCGGTGGATCGCTTCCTCGGTGAGCGCATGCTGGTGGTGCAGGCGCTCGACGCGCGCCTGGGCAAGATTCCCAACGTGCAGGCCGGCGCCCTGATGGAAGACGGCGCGCCGGTGCTGATCCTGGACGTGGCCGACATGCTGCGTTCGGTGGAAAAGCTCAGTCTCGCCGGCCAGCTCGAAAACGTCGGCCAGGCGACCGCTGAAGATACCGGCGTGGCGCGCAAGAAAGTACTGGTGGTGGATGATTCGCTGACGGTGCGCGAACTGGAGCGCAAGCTGTTGAGCAACCGCGGTTACCAGGTCACCGTTGCAGTCGACGGCATGGACGGCTGGAATGCCGTGCGCACCGAGCAGTTCGACCTCGTCATCACCGACATCGACATGCCGCGCATGGACGGTATCGAGCTCGTCACGCTGATTCGTCAGGCGTCGCACCTGCGCAGCCTGCCGGTGATGATCGTGTCGTACAAGGACCGTGAAGAAGATCGCCAGCGCGGGCTCGAAGCCGGCGCCGATCACTATTTCACCAAGAGCAGTTTCCATGACGAGACGCTGCTGCAGGCGGTGGTCGATCTGATCGGAGCGGCCTGATGAAGATCGCCATCGTCAACGACGTCCCCATGGTGGTCGAGATCCTGCGCCGCGTTCTGGCGGAGTGGCCCGAACACCAGTTGCTGTGGGTGGCGCAGGACGGCGCGCAGGCGGTTGAACTGTGCGCCTGGCAATTGCCGGACCTCATCCTGATGGATATCGTCATGCCGGGTGTGGACGGCGTCGAAGCCACGCGCCGCATCATGCAACAGACGCCGTGCCCGATCCTGATCGTCACGGCCGACATCGGCGCCTGCGCCGACAAGGTCTACCAGGCGCTCGGCCATGGCGCGCTCGATGCCGTCGATACCCCGGCGCTGTCGGGAAGCGACTGGCGCCAGGGTTCGGCTGTCCTGATGGAAAAGATATCCCGTATTGGCCGCATGGAACGCAAGCCGGTGCGATCGCCGGCCGCCCGCGTGAAGACCGAGCCGAAGACGACGCCATTGATGCCGGCGCTACCGATAGCATCCGACAAGCTCGTGGCGATCGGCGCCTCGGCCGGCGGGCCGGGCGCGCTGGCCACTATCCTGCGGCAACTGCCCGATGCTTTTCCGGCGGCCATCGTGATCGTGCAGCACATCGATCCTGGTTTTGCCGGCGGCATGGCGGGCTGGCTGGAGCAGCAGAGCGGGCTGAAGGTAAAAGTGGCGCAAGAGGGCGACCGTCCGCAATGCGGCACGGTGCTGATGGCCGGCACCAATCAGCATTTGCTGTTCAGGAATCGCGATAGCCTGGGCTACGTGCGGGAGTCGCCCGAAGATGTCTACCATCCTTCGATCGATGTGTTCTTCAACAGCGTGGTGCGGCAGTGGCGCGGCCAGGCGGTGGGCGTTTTGCTGACCGGCATGGGGCGGGACGGCGCCCACGGCGCCGTCGGCCTGAAAGCCATGCGCGACGCGGGCTATCACACAATCGCCCAGGATCGCGAGAGCAGTTCTGTCTACGGCATGCCGAAGGCGGCTGCCGCGCTCGATGCCGCCACCGAAATCCTGCCCGGCGCCGTCGGCCTGAAAGCCATGCGCGACGCGGGCTATCACACAATCGCCCAGGATCGCGAGAGCAGTTCTGTCTACGGCATGCCGAAGGCGGCTGCCGCGCTCGATGCCGCCACCGAAATCCTGCCGATAGCGAACATCGCCAAGGCGCTGGCCAGTCAATTTACATGATGCAAAGGAAAGACAACATGGAGTCCCCGACTCTTACCGGTAATGACAGTAACGACAGCGACCTCGGCATACGACTGCCGCCGGCCGACTACAAGATCATGGTGTTGCTGGTCGATGACCAGGCCATGGTCGGTGAAGCGATCCGACGCGCGTTGTTGACCGAATCCGACATCGATTTCCATTTCTGCCCGCGTGCCGAAGACGCTCTGGGCATCGCCGAAAAGACCCAGCCCACCGTGATCCTGCAGGATCTGGTGATGCCCGGCGTCGACGGCCTCACGCTGGTGAAACAGTACCGCAGCAATCCGCTGACGATGGATATTCCCATCATCGTGCTGTCGAGCAAGGAAGACGCGCTGGTCAAGCGCGATGCCTTCGCCACCGGCGTCAACGATTACATGGTGAAGCTGCCGGACACGATCGAACTGATCGCGCGCATCCGCTACCACTCGCGCTCGTACAACAACCTGCTGCAACGCGACGCTGCCTACCGCGCCCTGCGCGAGAGCCAGCAGCAACTGCAGAAGAGCAATTTCGAGTTGCAGCGCCTGACCAACACCGACGGCCTGACCAGCATCGCCAACCGGCGTTATTTCGACGACTATCTGAACGCGGAATGGAAGCGCGCCAAGCGCGTGCAGCAAGAGATTTCGCTGCTGCTGATCGACGTCGACAATTTCAAGCTCTACAACGACAACTACGGCCACGTCGCCGGCAACAGCG
>NZ_AJHH01000772.1 GCF_000256565.1 Herbaspirillum lusitanum P6-12
GCTACGGCGGCGAAGAGTTCGCGGTCATCCTGCCGGGCACCGATGCCGAAGGTGCGCGCGCTGCGGGCGAGAAATTACGCGAGATGGTGGAAGCCCTGCACATCGGCCACGCGCATTCGATCACCAGTGAATGGGTGACGGTCAGCATCGGCGCGGCCACCGTGATTCCGAAGGAAGAGCAGACCCAGAGCGACCTGATCCGCCTGGCGGACAAGCGTCTCTACAAGGCCAAGCAGCGCGGCAAGAACCGCGTGATGGCGCAGGACGACTGAACTTGTTTTGACCGTCCTGCTTCGAGCAAGAGAGTCGGTCAGGATGGATACTGTTCGCGCATCACGCGCTTGTTGAGCTTGCCGACGCTGGTGCGCGCCAGTTCCTTGACGAACTCGATGCGGTCCGGCACGCCGTATTTTGAAATCACGCCGTCGTCGGCTGCCGCCAGCACCAGCTTGCGGATGTCGTCGGCATCGATCTTGCCGGCCTGGTCGGCCTTGAGCACCACCAGCGCCACCGGGCGTTCGCCCCATTTCGCATCCTTCACGCCGATCACCGCAATCTCCGCCACGGCGGGATGGCGCGCGATGATTTCCTCGATCTCCAGGGACGACACCCATTCGCCGCCGGTCTTGATCACGTCCTTGATGCGATCGGT
The DNA here is from genome assembly GCF_000256565.1 of Herbaspirillum lusitanum P6-12. Taxonomy (GTDB): domain Bacteria; phylum Pseudomonadota; class Gammaproteobacteria; order Burkholderiales; family Burkholderiaceae_D; genus Herbaspirillum; species Herbaspirillum lusitanum. The sequence continues at coordinate 653 of NZ_AJHH01000772.1, forward strand.
CACCTGCAGGTAGCCGCGCGCATCGATGTTGCCGATGTCTTGCGTGTGCAGCCAGCCGCCTTCCCACAGGCCTTGCGACGCCTCCGGATTGTGCAGGTAGCCTTGCGTGAGCCAAGGCGCGCGCACCACCACTTCGCCGGTGCTCTTGCCGTCGTGCGGGCAATCGTTCATGTCGGCGTCGACCGTGCGCAGCGCCACCAGCGGCAAGGGACGGCCGGTCTTCACGCGGGTGGCGACATCCTGTTCCTTACCCAGTTCGGCGGTGGGCACGTGCGCCAGCGAGAGGATCGGGCAGGTCTCCGACATGCCGTAGCCGGTGAAGACGTCGATGCCGCGTTCGCGCGCCGTCTGTGCCAGCGCGGAGGGGGGGGACTGCCGGCGACCAGGTGCTCAAGAACGTGGCGCGCGCGATGGAAGCCAGCGCGGTGCGTTCCTCCGACCTCAGCGCTCGCTACGGCGGCGAAGAGTTCGTGCTGATCC
>NZ_AJHH01000773.1 GCF_000256565.1 Herbaspirillum lusitanum P6-12
CGGTGGCGCCGGGCATCCTGGAATGCCACGCCACCATCAGTTACATCAATCAACCAGCCGCCAACAAATAAGCGCCGACCGCAGCAATACCGATACCGCCGATGCGCACAACTTTATCGGCCATCTGCTTGCCGGCAAACAGGCCGATGCCAAGCCCAGCCGCGTGCAACAACGCCGTGGCAAGCACGAAACCGATGCCATACAGCGCAGCCGACGAACCGTGCGGTAATTCGCTGCCGTGTGCATAGCCGTGGAACACGGCGAACAAGGACACCACGACCGTGCTCGCCCACAAAGGCATGCGCACGGCGAAGGCGATCAACAAGCCAAGCACCGCGACGGAAGCGGCAATGCCGGTTTCAGCGGCGGGGATGCTCAAGCCGGAAAACGCCAACAGCGCGCCGACTACCATCATCAGCGGAAACGCCAGCGGCAAGACCCACATCGCCGAACGCTTGTTTTGCGCCGCCCACAAACCAACCGCCAGCATCGCCAGCAAATGATCCACGCCTGAAAACGGATGGCTGAAGCCGGCGCCGAAACTCATCGACGCAGACACCAGCGAATCGGGGTGGCCGGGATGGGCCAGCACGCTGGTGCTGGCCAGCGCTGCGATGGTCAATGCGCTTGCGCGCGCGACAGTCTTGCCGGGAATACGAAACATGTTTTTCTCCTTCAAATGAATCTTGCGAATGCGCTCATGCGCCTAACGAACCAGAATAGCAAGCAGTCTTAACTTTACTTCTTCTCATCCAGCAAGCCCTGCTTGCGAATGTATGCAATCACCGTCTCCACGCCGTCACCGCTGCGCAAATTGGTAAACACGAACGGCCGGTCGCCACGCATGCGCTTGGCATCCTGGGCCATGATGTCCAGATTGGCGCCGACATACGGCGCCAGATCGGTCTTGTTGATGATCAGCAGATCCGAACGCGTGATGCCGGGGCCGCCTTTGCGCGGAATCTTCTCGCCGCCGGCGACGTCGATCACGTAAATGGTCAGGTCCGACAACTCGGGGCTGAACGTCGCCGCCAGATTGTCGCCGCCGGATTCTACCAGTATCAGGTCCAGATCCGGGAAATCCGCGCTCATGCGCGCAATCGCTTCCAGGTTGATCGAGGCGTCTTCACGGATCGCCGTATGCGGGCAACCGCCGGTCTCCACGCCCATCAGGCGTTCCGCGGGCAAGGCGTCGGCGCGCAGAAGGATCTCCATGTCCTCCTTGGTGTAAATATCGTTGGTGATGACGGCCATGTCGTAATGGTCGCGCATGCGCTTGCACAGCATTTCGCACAGCGCGGTCTTGCCGGAACCGACCGGGCCGCCGATGCCGACGCGCAATGGATTGGGGGAGGATGGATTGCTCATGTTTATCTCGATTAAAGACGGATTCTATAAAAATTCAAAATGACTCTGATGGACCGACAGGACATCAACACTAAGAACGGTACAAGCGGCTGTATTGCACTTCATGCTGCATCGACAGCAGCGACAAGCCCGGGGACCAGTTCGACAATTCATCGTCAGCCAGCTCCTGCGCGGTCTTCGCTGCAGCCTCGAGCTCCGGTTGCAGGGACAGCAGCAAACGTTGGCCGGCAACCTGGCCGAGTGGAACCGACTTGACGCAGACCAGTACCTGATTCTCCGCCCACGCGAACAACATGCCGAGCAGGGCAGCGTCGTGCGGGACGTTCAGCGCTACCGCAGCATAGGCCAACGCCGTCGGCAACGGGACTTCGCCTTGCGCCTGCAACAGATCAAGCAAAGGCTGGTCGCCGATCTTCAGGTCGACGGCCAGCTTGCTCAGTGAATATCCCATCTGTATGGTCTCGGCGCGGAACTCAGCCGTGTCGCGCGCGGCGATAAAGCGTTCGTTCCACAATGCCACCGCATCAGTATCGCGCGCGTCGAAGGCCTGCAGCAAACGCCACAAAATCGGCGCTTCAAACCTGGCGACTACTTCATGCAACGAATCGACGATCCACGCACGCGCACCGGCCTCGTTCTTCACGGTGCCGTTCTCAATCGCTGCCTCGAGTCCCTGCGAATAGCTGTACGCGCCGATCGGCAGCGACGGGCTGGTTAGCTGGAGCAGATGGAGCAGGGCTTGTGCTTGCATGGAAGTTTCCGCGAATCAGGATTTGTCGCCGGGGCGATGAATCTTCTGACGCACGGGGATGGGAGCCAGCGGGTGATGATGGTCGTCGCCATGATGGTGATGACCGCCGCCGTAGGCACCCGACTCCGGCTCGAAAGCGGCTTCTTCTTCAAGCACCAGCGCGCCCAGGCCTTCCAGCATTTCTTTCAGCACCGGATCCTTGCGGATGCGCAGGAAGCCCTCGCCGACTTGCGCCTGCGTGTGACGATTGCCAAGGTGGAAAGCGCAACGCAGCAACTGATGCGGCGAACTCGCCTCTACACGATAGGTAGCCTCCCTGGCGGCATTGATCTTGACCACGCGACCGTCGTCGCCGCGCAGCAGGTCGCCATTGCGCAGTACGGTGCCGCGCAGGGTGAAGACCGCGACTTCTTCGCCCGAGGTCATGGTCGCGCGCAGGCGGCTCTTCTCGCGCTGGTCGTAAGGCAACAGCAATTCGCCGTCGATCTTTTCGGCGTGTTCGATCTTGGTGTTCAGGGTCAGCATAGTATTTTTTCAGAACAGGAAATAACGTTGCGTCAGCGGCAGCACCTTGGCCGGTTCGCACACCAGCAACTCGCCGTCGGCGCGCACTTCGTAGGTTTCGGAATCGACCTCCATCTTCGGCGTCGCGCCGTTATGAATCATGTCGCGCTTGCGCAGATTGCGCATGCCTTTCACCGGCACGACCGGCTTGTTCAGCTTGAGCATGTCGCCGATACCGGCATCGAACGCGGATTGCGAGACGAAGGTCATCGAGGTCTTCAAGCCGCCGCCGTAAGCGCCGAACATCATCCGGTAATGCACCGGTTGCGGCGTCGGGATCGACGCATTCGGATCACCCATTTGTGCCGCCGCGATCATGCCGCTCTTGAGGATCATCGACGGCTTGACACCGAAGAAGGCCGGCTTCCACAGCACGATGTCGGCGACCTTGCCGACTTCCAGCGAACCGACCACATGCGAAATGCCATGCGTGATCGCCGGGTTGATGGTGTACTTGGCGATATAGCGTTTGACGCGGAAATTGTCGTGGCGCGACGGATCTTGCGCCAGCGAGCCGCGCTGCGTCTTCATCTTGTGCGCGGTCTGCCAGGTGCGCATGATCACTTCGCCGACGCGGCCCATCGCTTGCGAGTCGGACGACATCATCGAGATCGCGCCGATGTCGTGCAGGATGTCTTCTGCAGCAATCGTTTCGCGACGGATGCGCGATTCGGCGAAGGCGATGTCTTCGGCAATGGCAGGATCCAGGTGATGGCAAACCATCAGCATGTCCAGATGTTCGTCCAGCGTGTTGACTGTGTAGGGACGCGTCGGATTGGTCGACGACGGTAAGACATTACTTTGCCCTACGGCCGCGATGATGTCCGGTGCGTGACCGCCGCCCGCGCCTTCGGTATGGAAGGTGTGGATGGTGCGATCCTTGAAGGCTGCCAGCGTATGCTCAAGGAAGCCGCCTTCGTTGAGGGTATCGCTGTGGATCGCGACCTGCACATCGAGGCGATCCGCGACGGACAAGCAGTTGTCGATTGCAGCAGGCGTCGAGCCCCAGTCTTCATGCAGTTTCAGGCCGATGGCGCCGGCGTGGACCTGTTCTTCCAATGGTGTCGGCAGACTGACGTTGCCCTTGCCGAGGAAGCCCAGATTCATCGGGAATGCATCCGCCGCCGACAGCATCGAGTGGATATGCCACGGACCCGGCGTACAAGTTGTCGCCGCGGTGCCGACTGCAGGCCCGGTGCCGCCGCCGATCATGGTGGTGACGCCGCTCATCAGCGCTTCTTCGATCTGCTGCGGGCAGATGAAGTGGATGTGGGTATCGACGCCGCCTGCGGTGACGATCATGCCTTCACCGGCGATGATTTCGGTAGCGCCGCCGATGGCCATGGTGACGTCGGGCTGGATGTCCGGATTGCCGGCCTTGCCGATGGCTGCAATCTTGCCGCCCTTCAAGCCGATGTCGGCCTTGACGATACCCCAATGGTCGACGATCACAGCATTGGTGATGACGGTGTCCATGACGTCTTTATAGTTGCGCTGCGACTGGCCCATGCCGTCGCGGATCACCTTGCCGCCGCCGAACTTGACTTCTTCGCCGTAGGTCGTGAAATCCTTCTCGACCTCGATGAACAACTCGGTATCGGCCAGACGCAAACGGTCGCCGACGGTGGGGCCGAACATCTCGGCATAAGCCTGACGCGAAATCTTGGCCATTATTTATTTCCCTTCTTGTCGAGTGCGCCCATCACCTTGGCGTTGAAACCATAGACCTTGCGATCGCCGGCCAACGCCACCAGTTCCACCGTGCGTTCCTGGCCCGGCTCGAAGCGGACCGCGGTGCCGGCGGCGATGTTCAGGCGCATGCCGTAACCGATCTGGCGGTCGAATTTCAGCGCCGGATTGGTTTCGAAAAAGTGAAAGTGCGATCCGACCTGGATCGGACGGTCGCCGCTGTTGGCGACGGTGACGCTCGCGGTGCGGCGGCCGACGTTGAGTTCGATGTCGCCCGGCTCAACCAGCATTTCTCCTGGAATCATCTCAGCGCTCCTCAAGGAATCGGGTGGTGAACCGTGACGAGCTTGCTGCCGTCCGGGAAAGTCGCTTCGACCTGGATGTCAGGGATCATCTCCGCCACGCCATCCATGACGTCGGCGCGCGACAGGATCTTGGTGCCCTCGGACATCAGCTCGGCGACGGTGCGGCCGTCGCGCGCGCTTCCATGATGGCGGCCGTGATCAGCGCCACTGCTTCCGGATAATTCAGTTTGAGGCCGCGCGCCTTGCGCCGTTCAGCCACCAGGGCCGCCGTAAAAATCAGCAGCTTGTCTTTTTCCCGCGGGGTCAGTTCCATGCGTTCTCCTTGATTCTTTCTGTCGCTTGCTTATGTATTCCAGATGCGCGGCACGATCGCCTCACGCTGCATCAATTCCGGACGAATGCGCTGCCATGCATGCGTCAGCCATTGCCGCGCAACCTGGCTGGAGTTGCCCAGATAACGCAGCACCAATACCTGTTTCATTTGCGTCGCGCCGCTGCGGCCGTCATGGGCCAGCGCGCTGGTTTGTTCGCGCAGTTCGCCGAGGAAAGCGGCGTTGAGCGGCAAGCCGACCGCTATCAAGGTAGCGCTGACCGAATAGCCGGCCAAAGCCAGCGGGCTCGTCATCGACGACGTGCCTGCGCGCAAGGCGCCTTGCTCGAACCACACCAGTTTGCCGTCACGCCGGATGCTGGTGCGCTGGCTGACGCGACCGTCAGTGAACGATTCACCCGACGCGGTGCGGCCGAAGCAGAGGATCTCGCCGCCGATATAGGTCGCGTCGGCAGCCAGCTCGACCTGGTGTTCCATGCGCACATCGGCGTCGTTGAAGAAGATGGTTTCCTGCGGCAGCCACTCCATTGCGGCTCCAGCCGTTGCAGTCAGTGCAACTTGCTGCTGCGAGACGAAGCCGTTGGCGCGATACCATTTTCCCGCACCGGGCGTAGTCAGCAACGCGTGGGCCTTGTCGCCGACATGCGCAGTGATGTTCAGCACGTCGCCGCCGAGGATGCCGCCCGGCGGATGCACGATGACGGCGTGGCAGACGGCAGGGTGCTCCGGATACAGCGGCTTCTGCACGCGCAACGGGCCGAAGTGGCTACGCTCGATCATGCGCGTGGTGCCGGCATCGTCGGCGAAGCCCAGCGTCAGCCGCGCCTGCTGATGGCGTGACGCAGGTGCGGCGACGGCGGCGGTCTGGCCCGATTCCGTGACGGCAGCGGCAGGATCGATGATGCGTTTCATGCAATGTTCTGATTGTGCGGATTATGCGGATTGTGCGACGTGAGGATGCTGCGGCGTGGACGTTCGTTTATAGCAGACCTGTAAGCAAAACGCACGCCGCGAACATCTGCCGGACTTGATGATCCGGCAATACAGCAATGCGGGGTATGCGGCCATGCACTTGTCCTGTTACACCGCCAGGTGCTTCTTTACATTTTCGTTATCCATCTCCGCCTGCACGCCCGACGCCACCACTTCGCCGCGCGACATCACGACAAAGGTGTCGGCCAGTTCACGCGCAAAATCGAAGTACTGCTCGCACAGCAAGATACCGATGTCGCCGCGCTGGCGCAGCAGGCTGATGACGCGGCCGATGTCCTTGATGATCGACGGCTGGATACCTTCGGTCGGCTCATCGAGGATGATCAGTTTCGGTTCGGCCAACAGCGCACGGGCGATCGCCAGTTGCTGTTGCTGCCCACCCGACAGATCGCCGCCGCGACGGTGCAGCATTTCCTTCAGCACCGGGAACAGTTCATAGACTTCGCCCTTGATCGTCGACGCCTTGCGGCCGGATTTGGTGGCCATGCCCATCAGCAGGTTTTCTTCCACGGTCAGGCGTGCAAAGATCTCACGGCCTTGCGGCACATACGCAATCCCCAGTCCTGCACGTTGGTGCGGCTTGAGCTTGGTGATGTCGCGGCCTTCCAGCGTGACGTTGCCGGCCGCGCGGCGCCGTAGTATTGATTCAGTTGATTGACTTGCAACATATTTTTTCGTCTCCGCTTATCGGCCCAGATACACTTCAATCACGCGATCGTCCGATTGCACCTGCTGCATCGTGCCTTCCGCCAGCACCGCGCCTTCGTGCAGCACGGTCACCTTGCCGCCTTGCGAAATCTCTTCGACGAAACCCATGTCGTGCTCCACCACCATGATCGAATGCTTGCCGCGCAACTCGTTGAGCAGCTCGGCGGTGCGCACGGTTTCGGCGTCGGACATGCCGGCCACCGGTTCGTCCAGCAGCAGCAATTGCGGTTCCTGCATCAGCAGCATGCCGATCTCCAGCCACTGCTTCTGGCCATGCGAGAGCAGGCCGGCGACGCGGTTTTCCTGGCCGTTCAAGCGGATCAGCTTGAGGATCTCTTCGATCTTGCCGATCTGCTCCGAGTTCAGGCGCGCGAACAAGGTCGTCTTCACGCGCTTGTCCATCTTCATCGCCATTTCCAGATTCTCAAAAACCGAATGCTGCTCGAACACTGTCGGTCGCTGGAACTTGCGGCCGATGCCGGCGTGGGCGATTTCGTATTCGGTCATCTTGGTCAGGTCGATGCTCTGGCCGAAGAAAGCCGTGCCCGCCGTGGGTCGCGTCTTGCCGGTGATGACGTCCATCATGGTGGTCTTGCCGGGCGCCGTTGGGACCGATGATGCAACGCAGTTCACCGACCGAGATGTCGAGGTTCAGGTTGTTGATCGCCTTGAAGCCGTCGAACGAGACAGTGATGTTTTCCAGATAAAGAATGGCGCCGTGCGTGGTGTCGACGCCCTCCGGTTTGATGCGCGCATACGAGGTGCCGTGGTCGGCGTGCTCGTTGTTGTCGACGCTGTCTTGCGGCGCTGCGCGGTTATACATTTCGCTCATGCGGCCTCCTTGATGCGGTCTTGCGGATCTTGCTTCTTGAGTTTCTTGATCAGCCCCAGGATGCCTTGCGGCAGGAACAGCGTCACCAGGATGAAGATCAGACCCAGCGCATACAGCCACAAATCCGGGAAAGCGGCAGTGAACCAGCTCTTCAGGCCATTGACGGTGAACGCGCCGATGATGGGGCCGAGCAGCGAACCACGTCCGCCGACGGCGGCCCAGATCACCATTTCAATCGAGTTGGCCGGCGACATTTCCGACGGGTTGATGATCCCCACTTGCGGCACATACAGCGCACCGGCAATGCCGCACAGCACCGCCGACAAGGTCCACACGAACAGCTTGAACCACAGCGGGTTGTAGCCGATGAACATCAGCCGCGATTCGGAGTCGCGTACGCCCTGCAGCACGCGGCCCAGTTTCGAGGTCACGATGGCGCGGCACAGCAGCAGCGAACCGAGCAGGAAGGCCAGCGTCACCAGGTACAGCACCGCCTTGGTCGACGGCGCCGTGATGGTGTAGCCGAGGATGCGCTTGAAGTCGGTGAAGCCGTTGTTGCCGCCGAAGCCGGTGTCGTTGCGGAAGAACAGCAGCATGAAGGCGAAGGTCATTGCTTGCGTGATGATCGAGAAGTACACGCCCTTGATGCGCGAACGGAAGGCGAAGTAACCGAACACGAAGGCCAGCACGCCTGGCACCAGCACCACCAGCAGCATGGCGAACCAGAAGTGCTCGGTCATCCACCAGTACCACGGATAGGCCTTCCAGTTGAGGAACACCATGAAGTCCGGCAGGTCGCTCTGATACACGCCATCATGGCCGATGGCGCGCATCAGGTACATGCCGTGCGCATAGCCGCCCAGTGCGAAGAACACGCCGTGGCCGAGCGACAGGATGCCGGTGTAACCCCACACCAGATCCAGCGCCAGCGCCGCCATCGCGTAGCACATGAACTTGCCGATCAGCGCGATGGTGTAGCTGGAGATGGACAGCGGATGGCCGGCCGGCAAGATCAGATTGAGGATCGGCAACAGCCCGAGGATCACGGTGAAGACCACGATCGCTATCCAGGCCGGACGCGAAAACAGCGAAGGTTTCAATGGGAGATTGAGGGTACTCATTCCACGCTCCTGCCTTTCAGTGCAAACAGGCCTTGCGGGCGCTTTTGGATAAACACGATGATGAATACGAGGATGGCGATCTTGGCCAGCACGGCGCCGGCGACCGGTTCCAGGAACTTGTTCACTTCGCCCAGGCCGAACGCGGCGATCACGGTGCCGGCCAGTTGGCCGACGCCGCCCAGCACCACCACCATGAAGGAGTCGACGATGTAGCCCTGGCCGAGGTCGGGGCCGACGTTGCCGAGCTGCGACAGCGCGACGCCGCCGAGACCGGCGATGCCGCAGCCGAGGCCGAAGGTCATCATGTCGATCTTGCCGGTCGAGACGCCGACGCAATCGGCCATGCGGCGGTTTTGCGTGACGGCGCGCACGAACAGGCCGAGGCGCGTCTTGTTCAGGATCAGCCACACCGCGAACACCACGAACAGCGCGAAGAAGATGATCACGATACGGTTGTACGACAGCACCAGCGAACCCAGCACCGTGATGCCGCCCGACATCCAGCTAGGGTTGGCGACCTCGACGTTCTGCGCGCCGAAGATGGAGCGCACGGCCTGCATCAGCATCAGGCTGATACCCCAGGTGCACAGCAAGGTTTCCAGCGGACGGCCGTAGAGCCAGCGGATCACAAGACGTTCCAGTGCAATCCCCACCGCAGCGGCGACGATGAAGGCGGCCGGCAACGCGACCACTATGTAGGCGTCGATTGCGCCGGGGAAGAATTTGCGGAACACCAGCTGGCAGACATAAGTCGTGTACGCCCCGATCATCAGCAGTTCGCCGTGCGCCATGTTGATGATGCCCATCAGGCCGAAGGTGATCGCCAGCCCGAGCGCGGCCAGCAACAACACGCTGCCCAGCGAGACGCCGTAGAACAGTTTGCCGACGAACTCGGTGATGGTCAGATGGCGATCCAGTGCCGACACGGTGCGCACGGCTTCAATGCGCACGCCTTCATCGGCTTCGACGTAGCTGCCGTCGGGATTCTTGGCCAGCATCTGTTCCAGCACCGGTTTCAGGCTGGCGTTGGTGGTCTCTGCGAGGGCCTTGACGGCGGCCTTGCGCGTGGCTGCATCGGGTGCATGCAGGTTGGCGGTGGCGACGACCTGCTTCAGCACTTCCTGGATTTGCGGATCTTTTTCCGCCGCCAGCGCTTTGCTGATCAATGGGGTTTGTGCGGCGTCGGCGGTCTTCAGCAATTCGGTCGCGGCGGTCAGGCGCGTGGCGCGGTCCGGCGAAAACAGTTTGAGTCCCGATAGCGCGCCTTCGACCACGCCGCGCAGGCGGTTGTTGACGGTAATGCCTTCGGCGTCGTCAGGCGCCGGGCCAGTCTTGTCGGTGGCAGGATTGAAGGCGTCGCTGTCTTCAATGATCAGCACGTCGCCGGCAGGCGTGGCGTACAGCGCATCGCTGTTGATGGCGTTGAGGATCTTTTGCGCGTCGGCATTGGCCAGCGCAGCAATCTGCGTGACGGCGGCGATGCGCGCGTCAGGGTCGTCGCCGGCCAGCGGCTTGAGCAGCGCCGGATCGATCGCGGCATGCGCGCTGATCGCCTGGGTGCACAGCCAGCCTGTCAGCAAGGCGGACGCAATTATCTTGGGGAGAAGTCTCATGGTTCTTTTCGGTGGCAAGGCAAGACGGAAAGAAAGTCGGTCTCACGACGCTTATCTGAGATTCATGCATGCATTCCAATGAGGGATGCGGCATGGATTGCACCGGGCGGGATGTCGGACGCCCGGTGCAAGGTCTTGCAAACCGCTACATGGAACATGCAGCGGGAACTGCTCAACTAACCAAACTTGGCAAGCGCCTGCATTACATCTTTTGCTTGCTCTCGTTGCCCGGAATGTACGGGCTCCATGGTTGCGCACGGATGGTGGTCTTGGTCTTGTTGACCACGTTGAACTGACCGTCGGCCTTGATTTCGCCGATCATCACTGGTTTGTGCAGGTGATGGTTGGTCTTGTCCATTTCCAGCGTGTAGCCGGACGGCGCCTTGAAGGTCTGGCCGCCCATCGCTGCGATCACCTTGTCGGTGTCGGTGGTCTTGGCTTTTTCAACCGCTTGCTTCCACATGTAGATACCGACGTAAGTCGCTTCCATCGGATCGTTGGTCACGACGGTGTCGGCGTTCGGCAGACCCTTGGCCTTGGCGTAGGCTTTCCACTTCTTGATGAAGGCGGTGTTGACCGGGTTCTTCACGGATTCGAAGTAGTTCCAGGCAGCCAGGTGGCCGACCAGCGGCTTGGTGTCGACGCCGCGCAGTTCTTCTTCACCCACCGAGAACGCCACGACAGGCACGTCGGTCGCCTTCAGGCCGGCATTGCCCAGTTCCTTGTAGAACGGCACGTTGGAGTCGCCGTTGATGGTCGAGATCACTGCAGTCTTGCCGCCGGCTGCGAACTTCTTGATGTTGGCGACGATGGTCTGGTAATCGGAGTGACCGAACGGCGTGTAGACTTCGTCGATGTCGGAATCCTTCACGCCCTTGCTGTGCAGGAAGGCGCGCAGAATCTTGTTGGTGGTGCGTGGATACACGTAGTCGGTGCCCAGCAGGACGAAACGCTTGGCGCCGCCGCCTTCTTTCGACATCAGGTATTCGGTGGCAGGAATGGCTTGCTGGTTAGGCGCTGCGCCGGTGTAGAAGACATTCTTTTCCAACTCTTCGCCTTCGTACTGGACCGGGTAGAACAGCAGGCTGTTCAATTCCTTGAAAACCGGCAGCACCGATTTGCGCGAGACCGAAGTCCAGCAGCCGAACACAACGGAAACCTTGTCTTGCGAAATCAGCTGGCGCGCTTTTTCAGCGAACAGAGGCCAGTTGGATGCAGGGTCAACGATCACGGGCTCGAGTTTCTTGCCGTTGACGCCGCCATTGGCGTTGATTTCATCGATCGTCATCAGCGCCACATCTTTGAGCGATGTTTCGGAGATGGCCATGGTGCCTGACAATGAATGCAGGATGCCGACTTTGATGGTGTCCGCAGCGAATGCGGCAGGGAGCCAGGAAGAAGCTGCAAGTGCGAACGCGCCGAGTGCTGTTGCTTTTAGGATAGTACGACGTGACATGAAGTGCTCCTACAGTTAGAAGAATCAATGAGAGTTTTGTTGACTGCCTTCCTGCTTTAGCAGAATGCGTGCCAATGACAGTGGAACTCACTTCGTCAATAGGCGTGAGATGCGTTCTTCCCAGAGAGGGCACTGGCAAGGCGCGCGACGCATCGCGTAGCAGTGCTACGCGCAAGGAGTGCAACGCGGCCAGCGCCCTCTCTGGGAAGAACCCGAAGGGAGCGGCCTGTTTGGGCGATCTGCTGCGTTACGAATCGGGGCCAAGACGTCCAGTCTTGACCCCGATTCGCGCCTTGCATCTCATCCCAAACAGGACAAGCTCGCACTCACGCCTATTGACGAAGTGAGTTCCGATCAATCTCTTGTGATTTTTCCGGCTTTGCAGAAGCCCTCGCGCACTATCGCACCATTTTAGTGATGCTAAAAATGGTGGCGGTGCGGTAAACGAAGAATCGCCCCAGAACGGAGCAAATTGCAGGGTTTGTGTTTGTTTTTAGCGCAAAAACACGTAATGCATCAGTTGGCGGATAGGATATTGCACCCAGGTTTGCACCTTGGGAGGCAGCTCCAGCGGGCGCATGAGCATCTTCAAGGCCATGTCCGGCGTCAAATTGGTGCGCACGGTGGCATTCATGCGCGCGCTCAGTTCTCTTAAATAAGCGACGTCGCCGGCGCGCATTATCGCGGAATTTGAGCGCATGGCGAATGGCGCAGTCGGCGTCTTCGTTGCGCATTTCCAGCGTGCGGCGACTCAGTGTGCCGAGCACGCGCGAGCGGCCGATGCCTTCGCGCCGGCGGTACTGGCGGAAGTATTGATAGAAATGCTTGTAGTGATTGACCTCATCGTTGGAAATGCGCGCCGCCAGCTCCTGCAGCACCGGTTCCTGCACGCTGCGCGACAATGCGCGGTAATAGGTCGCAGTGCCGGTCTCGACCACGCAGCGCGCGGCCATCTCCAGCGCCTTGGTCGGCTCCAGCAGCTCGACCTTGCAGTAGTCCGCGTACTCGGCGAGGAAGCTGTCGTAGGCTTGTTGCCAGTCGAATTCGGGCCAGACGTGCTCGACGTAAGCGCGCAAGGCCGCCCCGTGTTGCAACTCTTCCACTTCCCATTGTTCGCGCAGCCAGGCCGCGACTTTTTCATTGTCGTGGAAGAAGTCGACCAGGTTGTGGGTATACAGATCGGAGCCGCTTTCGACGAACGAGGCGCAGGTCACCAGATAGAAAGTGTTTTCATCGTCACGCACGCGTTGCCGATCGATGCGCGAGAAATCCAGATCGGCGATGCGCCAGCGCGGTTGGTGCGCTTGTTGTTGGGCTGGTTGTGCTTGATGCGATTCCAGGTTTGCCACATGACCTCCTCGACACAGTACGATAGAGATATGACGGGACCTTCAAAACTTGGTTCGCTGCCTCATGTTGGCGATTTGTAACAATGAACAATGTGCCGCGTTCAGCGGCGATGTTGTCCGTATGTCAAGCAGGGCCTCGCCAGCGGCCCGCCGTGGCGGGCTTGCCTTGGCCGGGCGCCTACAGGCAACCGAGCCGCGACAGCTCGCGACGCAGGCGCTCGTGCAGCGCCGGCGAGCTGGACAGCATCGGTGCGCGCAATTCGTCGCGCAGCATGCCCATCATCGCCAACGCCGTCTTGATCATGGCGGGATTCGGCTCGGCGAACAGCAGGCGGATCAGCGGCAGCAATTCATAGAATTGCTCGCGTGCTTCGGCCAGGCGTTGCGCGCGCACCAACTGCGCCACGCGCACGAACAAGTCGGGACGGATGTGCGCCGCTGCCGTGATTGCGCCGCTGCCGCCGAGACATAGCGTGGTGAAAATCTGTTCGTCTTCTCCCGTCAGAATTTGCAAACCGCCATGCGCGATCAGGTCCATGGTGGCCGCCGCGCTGCCGCCGCAATCCTTGACGGCGGCGATGCGCTCATGGCCGGCGAGTGCGAGGATGGTGGCGGCGTCGATGTTGATGCCGCTGCGGTACGGGATGTTGTAGACGATCACCGGCACCTCGGCAGCATCGGCCATCCCCAGGAAAAACGCACGCAAGCCTTCCTGCGAGGGGCGGACGTAATACGGCGCCGGAATCAGCAATCCCGCGATCGGGCGCTGCTGGATTTGTTGCATCTTTTCCAGCATTGCAACCGGACGATTACCGGCCAGTCCCATCGCCACCGGACAGCCCGGCACCGCATCAAGGACGGCGTCGAGCACCGTCAGTTGTTCACCGTCGTCGAGTGCGGCCGCCTCAGCGGTCGAACCGCAGGCGACCAGACCGGACACGCCGGCGTCGAACATGCTGCGCGCCAGCGCCTGCAAAGCGGGGAAATCGATCTTGCCGTCGTGGAAAGGCGTGACCAGGGGAATCCAGATACCGTCGAAAGAACGCATTGCTGCTCTCCATGAAAATGTACTGCATTACAGACCGTTGAATGTCTGTCGGCAGGTGCAAGGAGAACTAGCGAGGGGAACGTGTCCGGTCTGCGTTGGCCATCCTGTCAGCCCACCTGACAGGACAGCGCGCCCCGGTCAGATGAGCGACTGTTTCTTTTGTTTACCGGCTGCGACTGCGCGCGCATGCGTCTGCGCAGCCAGGACATACAGGCTGAGCGACAACAGGCAGGACAGGGCGGCGATGAACATGAAGGATGAATGCAAATAATAAAACGATGAGTTGATTCTAGCAGCATTCCGGAAAATGGTTTCAGGCGCGCTCTCATTCCTCAAGGAAGCTGGTGCGGAGGTCGCGTAGCCATTGCCCGCGCCCATGCGGCGATGATAGCTGAAACATGTCGGCCCGGAATGCAACAAAGCCCGCCGTAGCGAGCTTTGTTATTCCGCAGAAACTGCGGTGCCGGGAATTTTTCCATCAACGACCCATGCTATCTGCATGGTGCCGTCAGTTTGTGAATCCCGGACTTGGATGTCGCGAAGACCTTGGTCTTCACGTTACATCATGCGATTAGATCGCTTTGATATTGGTGGCTTTTTCGCCCTTAGGACCAGTGCCGCGCTCGAACGAGACGCGCTGGTTTTCGGCCAGGCTCTTGAAACCGTTCGATTGGATGTCCTGGAAATGCGCGAACAGATCGTCGCCGCCTTGATCAGGCGTGATGAAGCCGAAGCCCTTTGCATCGTTGAACCACTTGACCGTACCTGTTTGACTTGTAGACATGTTATTACTTCCTTGAAAAAAAATGAGGGACAACGCCCGAAGCGCACCCGAGACCAAGAAAGATGTAACCGAAGAGAGTCCGACAGAGGAGGCTCGCAAGCGAGCTCAAGAGAAGAGACCAACAATAACGACGACTTGATGTAAGTGCAAATTTAAATATACAGGTAAACCTGAAGATTACCTAAACATATCGAGATTTAATTCGCGATATGCCCGTATGCGTTCAGCGATAACCGTAGGTCGGCGCCGGCGTGCGCTGCTGCAACTGAACGATCGCGCGCTGCAGGCGTTCTTCAGTGCGCTTGGCGCGTGACGCATTTCCGGACGAGGTCAATTCCAGATCCGGAAAATACACGCGCACGGATTTCGCCGCCGTGATCAGGTCGAGCCGGTGCGCATGTTCATGCGTGAGGTCGGCGCCGATATCCCAGACGCATTCGACCAGCTCGACTTCCAGCGCAGCGGCCAATGCGACTGCCTTGGCGGAAATCGCCGCAGCGCCATTACTGCGCTCCAGAGGTGTCGCGGTAGGCATTGGAATCTCGTTACGGATCGAGATATCAGTAGCGACGACGTTGCTGTCCGCCGCCGACCGGTCCGCGCTTTTCCAGATGACGGAAAGTGATGCGGCCTTTGCTCAGGTCGTAGGGAGACAGTTCCAGTGTAACTTTGTCCCCGGCCAGGATGCGGATATGATTCTGGCGCATTTTGCCGGAGGTGTAGGCGATCAGTCGATGGCCGTTTTCCAGGTTCACGCGGAAGCGCGAATCGGGCAGGACTTCTTCGACGAGGCCGTTCATTTCAAGTAGTTCTTCTTTAGCCATGGTGGTTTCCAAATAAGGCGACCGGCAGGCGGCAGCTTGCAAGAAGCTGCAACAACATCCGCCGAAGATCGCAGAAAAAAGGGGCCGGTTACCGCTTGAGCGGACCAGTGCGGTTGTGCTTTCCGTCCCGGGAGCAGCACCGCGTGCACGTGCAGACATGCGGAGAAACTTGGCGCCGGATGCACAATGTCGCCGGCGGCAGGACTGCTACAGGACGGGCCGCGTGCCGGAAAACAAGTGAAACGAAAGGCTGGCGCGGCCGGAAAGAGTGGAGACTGGCACGCTTTGAAGATGATGTTGCAGGCCGGTCCGAAAAAGGGCGAAACCGCCCAACGAGCCTCTATTATACATTGTCTGCAGTGAACCCGGCCAATCCTTCCGGAAGCCGCGCCAGCGCCGGGCGATCGCCGATTTTGGTTGCTATTCGCAGGACTTACGCGCACTATAGGTCGATTATCCGATTAAAGGAAAAGCCATGTCGCAGTCTGTTACCGAAGTGAAATTGACCAACGCCGGCGTGATTTTTTCTGTATGCGTGGAGTTCGTCAATCGCGAGTGCTTCATCTCCAACGAAGCGCTGATCAAACTGGCCTCGCAAATGTTCAATGCGATCGGCCCGATGCGCACCTTCCGTGAACTGGAAGCCAACATTACCGGTGTCGCGCGCCGCCTGGTGCATGCCGGCGTGCAAGGCTCGCCGCTGCAACTGACACCGAATACTTTCCCGTAAAATCCCTCCCGGCCGGCTTTTCATCCGCTTTTCGCCTGATTCCCTATTTCTTGTCGTCGGGCATTGTTTGTCTCTCAGGCAACATCTCCACTTGTCACCGGTCAAGAAAGCGCCCATTTCGGCCGCCGGCACACGCGCGGCTGCAACTTAACATCGCTGAGCGCGTCACAAGCGGGTAAACTGCATCCCATGCGGCCGCGCCCTGCGGTCCCAAAAAAGAACCAGTGAGTCCTCATGTCCGAAGCCCCCCTTCCCTTGTTTTCCGACCTCAATCTCAGTGAACCGCTGTTGCGCGTCCTGAAAGAGCTCGGTTACGAATCGCCGTCGCCGATCCAGGCCGCGACCATCCCTATCCTGCTCAGCAACCGCGATGTCCTGGGCCAGGCCCAGACCGGCACCGGCAAGACCGCCGCATTTGCGCTGCCGATCCTGTCGCGCATCGATATCCGCCAGACCGTGCCGCAAGCGCTGGTGCTGGCGCCGACGCGCGAACTGGCGATCCAGGTGGCTGAAGCCTTCCAGCGCTACGCCACGCACATCCCCGGTTTCCACGTCTTGCCGATTTACGGCGGCCAGAGCTACGGCCCGCAGCTGAGCGCCTTGCGACGCGGCGTACACGTCGTGGTCGGCACGCCCGGGCGCGTGATCGACCATCTGGACAAGGGCTCGCTCGACCTGTCGCAACTGAAGACCATGGTGCTCGACGAAGCCGATGAAATGCTGCGCATGGGTTTCATCGACGACGTCGAATCGATCCTGCAAAAGACCCCGGCCACGCGCCAGACCACGCTGTTCTCGGCCACCATGCCGTCCGCCATCAAGCGCATCGCCCAGACTTACCTGCGCGATCCGGCCGAAGTCACCATCGCCGCCAAAACCGGCACCGCCGAAAACATCCGTCAGCGCTACTGGCTGGTCAGCGGCATGCACAAGCTCGACGCGTTGACGCGCATCCTGGAAGTCGAACCGTTCGACGGCCTGATCATTTTCTCGCGCACCAAGCTCGGCACCGAAGAACTCGCGGGCAAGCTGAAGGCAAGAGGGTTTGCCGCCGCCGCCATCAACGGCGACATCCAGCAGCAGCAGCGCGAACGCACCATCCAGCAACTGAAGGACGGCCAGATCGACATCCTGATCGCCACCGACGTCGCTGCACGCGGACTCGACGTCGAGCGCATCAGCCACGTCATCAACTACGACGTGCCTTACGACCCGGAAAGCTACACCCACCGCATCGGCCGCACCGGCCGCGCCGGCCGTAGCGGCGAAGCGATCCTGTTCATCACCCCGCGCGAAAAGAACCTGCTCAAGAGCATCGAGCGTTCGACCCGCCAACCGATCACGCAAATGAACCTGCCAAGCGTGCAGGCCGTCAACGACGTGCGCGTGGCGCGCTTCAAGGAACTGATCGGCGAAACGCTGGCCGCCGGCGAACTCGACGTCTTCCGCTCGCTGATCGAAGACTACGAGCGCGAAGAAAACGTCACCGCCGTCGACATCGCCGCCGCACTGGCCAAGATGGCCCGCGGCGACGTGCCGCTGCTGCTCGACAAGAACCAGCGCGAGCCGGAGTTCGTGCGCAGCGACGACCGCGCACCGCGCGAGCGTCCTGATCGTTCACCGCGGGCAGAACGAGGCGAGCGTCCCGAGCGCGGTGATCGCAATGATCGCAATGATCGTGGCGAGCGTCCAAGCTACGCGTCCAAGGAGCGCATCGTCCGCGCCGCCGATCCCGGCATGCAAACCTTCCGCATCGAAGTCGGCCATCAGCACGGCGTCAAACCGGGCAACATCGTCGGCGCCATCGCCAATGAAGCCGGCATGGATTCCAAGCACATCGGCCGCATCGAAATCTATGACGACTACAGCGTCCTCGATCTGCCGGACGACATGCCGCCGGACCTGATCGATCATCTGAAATCGGTGCGCGTGGCCGGCCAGCAATTGCAGATCAGCCGCGACGGCGGCGTCGCAGGTGCTGCACCGCGTGCGGAACGAAGCGAGCGCAAGGAACGTCCGGAACGTACCGAGCGTACCGAGCGCACTGAGCGTACTGAGCGTACTGAGCACGTTGAACGCGCGCGTCCGACCAAGGCAGATTTCGCCGCACACACGACACAGACTTATCGCATCGAAGTCGGTCATGAACACGGCGTCAAGCCCGGCAACATCGTCGGCGCCATCGCCAACGAA
>NZ_AJHH01000774.1 GCF_000256565.1 Herbaspirillum lusitanum P6-12
ACGCCAAGCACATCGGCCGCATCGAAATCTTTGACGACCACAGCGTGCTCGACCTGCCGGGCGACATGCCTGACGACTTGCTGCAGCATCTGAAGAAAGTCTGGGTCGCCGGCCAGCAACTCAAGATCAGCGTCACCGACGAACGTCCGCCGATGCTGCGCGCCGAACGCGGCCCGCGTACGGATCGTCCCGAGCGCAGCGACCGTGGCGACCGCCATGAACGTGCCGAGTCCGCTCCGGCTTCTGCACCCGTGGAAGAACCGCGCAAGACCAAGGGCAAGGAAAAAGGCAAGCCCGAGTTCCAGATGCAGACCTTCCGCATCGAGATCGGTCGCGCCCACGCGGCGACGGCAGCGAGCATCGTCAACGCCATCGCCACCGAAGCCGGACTCGAGGCCAAGCACATTGGCCGTATCGACATTCACGATGATCACAGCACATTGGACCTGCCGGCCGGCATGCCCAAGCCGCTGCTGCATCAGTTGAAAGTGGTCGAGATCGCCGGGCGCAAGATGAACATCAGCATCATCGGCACCGGCACCGAGCATCACGACAAGACCCCGGCGAAGAACGCCACGCCGCCCAAGGTCAACAGCAGCGCCCGTGCCGGTCGTCCTGGCGACAAGCGTTCGGACAAGCGAGAAGGTCGTGGCCCGGATACACGTGTGTCCGGTCAGGCCAAGCCGCATCGCAAGGGCGGAAAATCTGAGTAAGTTGCAGTAATTGGCACGATGAAATGAAAACGGCGCGAAGTGATTCGCGCCGTTTTCATTTGTGCCTCCCTTGTCCTCAGCGCAGATAACTGCGCAAGGTATCGCCCTCGTAATCCAGCCGGAATTGTCCGCGCCGTTGCAGCTCCGGCACCACCAGATCGACGAAGTCGTCGAAGCCTTCCGGCAAGTGCGCCGGCGTGATCACGAAGCCGTCCGCCCCTTGCTGCGCCACGATGTGTTCCATCCAGTCGGCAATGTCTGCAGCGGTGCCCGCCACTTGCGGCACCAGTACGCCGCCGGCGTACAGCCTGCCGATATCGGCCAGCGTGAGGCGGCCTTCGCTCGACAATTCCTTCACCAGTCCGAACAGGCCCTGCATGCCGGCCACCTGGATGTCGTCGATCGGCGCGTCCAGCGCATGCGCTGAAAAATCCACGTTCATGTGGCTCGACAAGGTTGACAGGCCGACGATGGGATCGACCATCGCATTGTGCCGCGCGCGCTTGTCTTCCGCCGCGGCTTTACTCTTGCCGACGAAGGGCATGAGCGCGGTCAGCACCTTGATGTCGGCAGGCTTGCGGCAGAATTTTTCAGTGCGGCTTTTCAGGTCCTGGTAGAAGCGCTGCATGCGTGCAAGGTCGGGCTGGATGCCGAACACCACTTCCGCCCAGCGCGCCGCAAAATCCTGGCCGCGATGCGACGAGCCGGCCTGGATGATGACCGGACCGCCCTGCGGCGAGGCCGGGATGTTGAGCGGGCCGCGCACGCTGAAATGCGTACCGCGATGATCGATCGCATGGACATGATCCGGATCGGCGTAGCGTCCGCTGCCTGCTTCCAGCAGCAGCGCTTGCGCATCCCAGCTGTTCCATAACTTGTGCGTGACCTCGAGAAATTCATCGGCACGGTCGTAGCGCTCGTCATGGCCCAGGGTTTCACGCAGGCCGAAGTTGTCGGCCTCGCCCTGGTTCACCGAGGTCACCACGTTCCACGCCGCGCGTCCCGCCGACAAATGATCGAGCGTGGAAAATTCACGCGCCAGGCTGTACGGTTGCGAGTAGGTAGTCGAGCGGGTGGCGCCGAGTCCGATGCGCGACGTCACCGCCGCGATCGCTCCCAGCACCGGCAGCGGATCCATGCGTGTCGCATCCTGGTCGCCGTGCGCCACGCCATAGCGATGGCTGCCGCCGAAGCGCGTCGACACCGCCAGCCGGTCGGCGAAGAACAGCAGGTCGAACTTGCCGCGTTCCAGCGTCTGCGCAATGCGCTTGTAGTAATCCAGCGTCAGGAATCCGCCCGGCGTGCTGCGCGGATGGCGCCACAGAACCTGGCTGTGGGCCGCATTGCCGGCGATCAGGAAGGCCGCAAGATGTATCGTCATCGCAGGCGCTTACAACAAGGCTTCGCCGTAAACCTTGTCCTTGACCTGCACCTGATTCTTGATCAGGCCGAGCTTGTAGAAGGCTTCGACGATTTGCTGTTGCTCCTGGATGATGCCGGCGTTGATCGGCACCGTGGTGTAGTCGCGGCGCTCGGTCGCCAGGCGCAGCACCTTGGGATCGACGCCCAGCTGCGGCGCCAGCAGGTCGGCGGTTTCCTGCGGGTGGGCCTGAGTCCAGTTGTTGGTCTTTTTCAGCTCGGCGAACAGGACGCGGATGATGTTCTTGTTCTGGTCAGCGAACTTCGGCGTGGCCAGATGGAAGGTGCGGTTGTTCGACAAGCCGGTGCCGTCGCGCAGGATGCGCGGACGCGTCGAGATTTCCTGACCGGCCAGGAACGGATCCCACAAGCCGGCCGCGTCGACGTTGCCCGACTGGAAAGTCGCACGCACGTCGGCGGCGTTGGACAGATACACCGGCACGATGTCGTTGTAGCTGAGACCGGCTTCTTCGAGCGCGCGCACCAGCAGGTATTGCACGTTCCAGCCGCGCCCCAGCGCGACCTTCTTGCCCTTCAGTTCCTTGATCGAGCGGATCGGCGAATCCTGCGCGACGAAGATGCCGATGCCCTTCGGATACGGTTGCTCGGCGGCGAGATACACCGCGTTGACGCCCGAGGCGTTGGCGAACACCGACGGTGTGTCGGCCGCGTGGCCGAAGTCGATGGCGTCGGCGTTGAGCGCCTCGGTCAGTTGCGGCCCCGCCGCGAACTCGAACCACTTCACCTTCCAGCCCAGCGGCGCCAGCGCCTTTTCCAGGTTGCCGGTGCCCTTGAGGATATTGAGCGTGTTGAACTTCTGGTAGCCGATGCGCAGCGTGCGCTCTTCGGCGGCGTTGCTCCAGCCGGCCGCGCCGACCAATGCGGCCGCCGCGGGC
>NZ_AJHH01000775.1 GCF_000256565.1 Herbaspirillum lusitanum P6-12
TAATTGCCGCGGCGCCTTGCAATACCAGACGGCGTTTGTTCGATGTTGTGGATGTATTCGATCTTGTTGTCATGTCCTGCCCCGGAAAATTATCAAGGGACCAAGACTAAACAAAGCGACGTTTTAGCAGAACGAATGCTTTCGATGATGCTTACGCGATTTCTGAATATATCGGTGCGGCTGCAGCGGCAGAAACATCAGAAACGTCGGAATCACGCGCCGCCCAGCAGGTCGTGGGCATTGAGGATGGCGAAGGCGATGTCGGGATTGCTTTCCAGGCATTTGCGGATTGCCGCCGGCACTGCCTGGCGGGTTTTCTTGCACAGGCCGGGACGTTCTTCCAGCAGGATCAGGAAACCGCGCACGGTGCGCACTTCGCGTGGGCTCGGGGCGATGCGCAAGACCACGCCGAGTTGTTTGTAGAGCAGTCCGGCGACGTGTTGCAAATCGTCGTAGCTTGAAATGCGCCCGATGCGTTCGAGCAGCCTGCGCTCCTGCTCCTGGGTCAGCGTCAGTATGCGCACGTCGGTGTCGGGGTTGGCCGCCGCGCTGTCGAGCAGGCTCTCGCGATCGCATACACAGGCGCCCGGCGGGCACTCCTTGCGTAACGAATGGACGGGGATACCGGAAAGCGACTGCAGCATGCCAACTCCTGCGTGAAAGTCATTCAACGACAACGGCTAGTATAGCGGCTAGTGTGTGGGGGCGCGCGGGCGGTATACTGCGCACCTGGCGACGCGCATCCGGCGTGTCCGCCGCATCGTTACGAAAGCCATCATGAGCACCTTGCCACCCTGTCCCCAATGCCAGTCCGAATTCACCTACGAAGACGGCGCCCTGTACATCTGTCCCGAATGCGCCCATGAGTGGCCGACCCAGCCCGCCGAAGCGGTAGAAGAAAGCGGCAAGGTATGGCGCGACGCCGCCGGCAACATCCTGCAGGACGGCGACACCGTCACCGTGATCAAGGATCTCAAGCTCAAGGGCGGTGGCGGTGTGGTCAAGATCGGCACCAAGGTCAAGAACATCCGCCTGGTCGACGGCGACCACGACATCGATTGCAAGATCGACGGCTTCGGCCAGATGGGCCTGAAGACCGAGTTCGTCAAAAAAGTCTGAAGCGCACAGGGCGAGGAACGACTGCATGTCAGCGAAATTGAAACTGGGTTTGATGGGCTACGGCTTTGCTGGCGCCACCTTCCATGCGCCGGTGATCGTCCGTAGCGGGCGCACCGAACTCGGCGTGATCGCCACTTCGCAGGCAGAGCGCGCCCGCGCCGACTATCCGGATGCCGGGATCGTCTCGGACTTCGACGCATTGATCGCGCGAAACGACATCGCCTGCATCGTCATCGCCACGCCCAACGACAGCCATTTCGCGTTGGCGCGTCGCGCGCTGGAAGCGGGCAAGCATGTCGTGGTCGACAAGCCGGTCACCTTGTCCGGCGGCGATGCGCAAACACTGGCGCGACTGGCGGAGCAACGCGGCCTGCTGTTCGCGCCGTTTCACAATCGCCGCTGGGACGGCGACTTCATGACGCTGCGAGCGCTGATCGCCGACGGCGCGCTTGGCCGCGTGACGCACTTCGAATCGCATTTCGACCGCTTCCGTCCGGTCATTCCAAAACGCTGGCGCGAAGAAGCGGCGCACGGCGGCGGCCTGCTGTTCGATCTCGGCCCGCATCTGATCGACCAGGCGCTGGCCTTGTTCGGCGCACCGCAGTCGCTGTCGGCCACCGTGCGGCGCCAGCGCGACAATGCCCAGGTGCCGGACTACGTCCATCTGCAATTGCATTACGCCGACAAGGAAGTGATGCTGCACGCCAGCGCGCTCAGCGCCTTGCCGCCGTCGCGCTTTACCGTACACGGCACGCGCGGCGGTTACCTGAGCAACGGTCTCGACGTACAGGAAGATCAACTGAAAGCAGGCTTGCGTCCCGGCGACGCCGGCTTCGGCAAGAATCCTCCGGGATGGTTGAGGCAAGTTGACGGGGACGCCGATCGTCAAGGCGAGCACGCCACGCTGGACGGCGACTACGCCGGCTTCTACCGGGCGCTGGCCGACACGCTGCTGGACGGCAAGACTTTTCCGGTGCCGGCGCAAGATGCGGTCGATGTCATGACCATCATCGACCTGGCCGACAATGA
>NZ_AJHH01000776.1 GCF_000256565.1 Herbaspirillum lusitanum P6-12
GCGCGGCGCGCGACACCCGGATCGGACTATGCCGAGCGTGAAGTCGAGGTGCAGGTTGGACGCTGAACGGACCGTTTTGCATGCTGCTGCGCAGCAGTGTTGCTTTCGTCCAAACTTGTGTTTGCCATCACGAAAAAACGAGGTAATCTGCATCAGAGCCCGGACCAGAACCGTGCCAGGGAAACATAAACACAACGACAGTACGCGGGGACGCAGCCATCATGAAACAACTTTCCAGCATGCGGATTTCGAGCCGCCTGATTTTCGGTTTTGCCATCGTTCTCATCCTGGCGACCATTTCCACTTCGATAGGACTGATCAACGCCAGGCGCAATGCAGAAGCCACCCGCGCCATGATGGAATTGCCGCTGGCCAAGGAAAGGCTGGTCGCCGACTGGTTCGTGCTGACGTATTCGGCGATCGTGCGTACGTCGATGATCGCGCGCAGTTCTGACGCCAATCTGGCAGATACCTTCAAGGAGGCGATCGCCGCCAGCGTCGTGTCCGGCAGCGGCATCATCAAGAAGATCGAACCGCGCCTGAGTTCGGAGGACGAGAAGGCCCTGTTCAAGGAAATCATCGCCGCGCGCAACAAATACCAGGCTGCCAAGGAACTTGTGATGAATACGCGCAAGACCGGCGACGGCGCCGCCGCCGAGAAAGCCTACAAGGACGTGTTCGAGCCTGCATCCAAGGCCTATGCGGACAAGGTCAATGCGCTGCTGGCGATGCAACGCAAAGCCATCGACCAGATGGCCGTCGACATCGACCGCTCCAGCACGCACGGCATGCAACTGATGATGACGCTGGGCGTGCTGCTGGTGCTCATCAGCGTGGTCGCGGTGCTGATCATTTCGCGCAGCATCACGACGCCGTTGAAGCGCGCTCTGGAGGTCGCCAAGATGGTGGCTGCAGGCGACCTCACCGCCAGCATCGAGAAACACGGCAAGGATGAAATCGCCGAACTGATGCAGGCGCTCGACGAGATGAATACTGGCCTGCGCAAGATCGTCTCGGAAGTGCAGGTCGGCACCGATTCGATTTCCACCGCCGCCAATGAAATCGCCTCCGGCAATTTCGACCTGTCGTCGCGCACCGAACAGCAGG
>NZ_AJHH01000777.1 GCF_000256565.1 Herbaspirillum lusitanum P6-12
ACTGGTCATGACCGCACGTGCATGCTGCATTCAGTAGTACATCAGCAGCACATCAGAAAGTTTCCCAGTCGTCGGCGTTGTCCTTGATCGGCGCCTGCCGTGGTTGCGGCGGCGCGATGGTGCGTGTCTTTACCGGCATGGCCTCGCGCGACGATGATTTTGCCGCAGCGATGACCGGACGCTGCGGCGTGATATTCCTCATCGGTGCTGCCGCCTTCGGCGCGGTCGCGGTCTGCGTATTGAGCTGAGTATTGGTCTGAATACTAGTCTGAATACTAGTCTGAGTACTGACCCGAGTACTGACCTGATCGTTATCGAGTTTGAACACGCTCACAACTTGCGCCAACTTCGCCGCCTGGTCCTGCAGCGAACAGGGCATTGAACAGATCAACCAGGCCG
>NZ_AJHH01000778.1 GCF_000256565.1 Herbaspirillum lusitanum P6-12
CCAGGAACAAAGCCAGGGCATTGAACAGATCAACCAGGCCGTCACCGAAATGGACAACACCACGCAGCAGAACGCCGCGCTGGTGGAGCAAGCCTCGGCGACGTCGGAACTGTTGCAGACGCAAGCCGGCAAGCTGGCGGAAGCAGGGCGGCACTTCAAACTGTAAACCGGCGGCAGAAAAACAAAAGGGCGCCCAATCAACTGGCGCAGAACGCTTCAGACGTCGC
>NZ_AJHH01000779.1 GCF_000256565.1 Herbaspirillum lusitanum P6-12
GCGCGCGCGCGCGCGCGCGCGCGCGCGCGCGTGGTTGTCGTTGAACGGCTTTTCAAAGAAATCGAAGGCGCCGTTCTTGAGCATGTCGACCGCCATCGGCACATCGCCATGGCCGGTCAGGAAAATCACCGGACGCCGCCGTGTGATGCCGCGGCTCTTGAGCGTGTCGAACAGCGCCACGCCGCTTTGGTCCGGCATGCGCACGTCGAGCAGGATGCATTCGCCGTCGACGTCGAAACTGTCGGGGTCGGCTTGTTCCATCGCCGCCAGGAGCGCCGCAGCGCCGGCGTAGGCGATGGCGGGAATGGCGCGCGATTGCGCCAGCCATGTGAGCGAATCGCGGATGATCTCTTCGTCGTCAACAATGTGCAGCATTGATGCCATGTGAAATAGTGACGCTTGGCCGAAGGCGCGCGTTTTTGTTCTGGTTCAAACCGCGGAGTCCTGCACGGGCAGGGAAGGCAAGGAAAACCGGAAGATTGTACCCCCGGCAGGGTTGTTGGCATAGGTCAGCGTGCCGCCGTGGAATTCAATGGTGGTGCGGCAGATGTTGAGCCCCATGCCCATGCCTTCGGCCTTGGTCGAGAAGAACGGCGAGAACAGGGCGGCCGCGACTTCCGGCGGTATGCCGTGGCCCTGGTCGATGACCGACACCACCACGGATTGTTGCGACGAGGTCTGCCGGTCAAGCGCGGCGGCGATGCGCAGGATGCGGCGCTCCGGCGCGATCGCCGCCATCGCCTGGATGGCGTTGCGGGTGAGGTTGAGCAGCACCTGCTCAAGCAGCACGGCGTCGCCCAGCACGTTGGGCAGATCGGCTGGAATCGCAGTCTGCACCACCACCAGGAATTGCTGCGCCTGCAGTTCGACCAATGGCGCGATGTTGTCGACGATGCCCTTGATCGACACCGGCTGGCGCGTCGGCTCGCGCTTCTTGACGAACTGGTGCACGCTGCGAATGACGTTGCCGGCGCGCTGCGCCTGGGTATTGATTTTTTCGAGCGCGGGTTGCAGCGAGGCCGGATCGATGGCGCCGCTCTGCATCATGTTGAGCGCGCCCGTGGTGTAGCTGGAGATCGCCGCCAGCGGCTGGTTCAGCTCATGCGCCAGGGTCGAGGCGATCTCGCCCATGCTGGCCAGGCGCGCACCGGTCTGCAATTTTTCTTCCTGCATGCGATTGAGGTCTTCCGCGCGCTTGCGGTCGGTGACGTCGAGGATCGATCCCATCCAGCCGGTCTGCTTGCCGTTCTGGTCCACCAGCGGCGATTCGAAAATCAGCACCGGAAAACGCTCGCCGTCCTTGCGCTGGAAGATGGTTTCGAACTGCGGCGTGACGCGGCCGGCCAGCACCTTGGAGAAGCGTTCCTGGTATTCGTCCATCGCTTCCGGCGCCCAGTAAGGCATCGGCGGGATCTTGCCGACCAGTTCGTCGGCGGGGATGCCGACCATGGTGCAGAAGGCCGGGTTGACGTAGGTGATGCGGCCTTCGAGGTCGCGTGCGCGCATGCCGGTGACCAGCGAGTTTTCCATCGCGCTGCGGAACGAGACTTCGTGCACCAGCGCTTCTTCCGCCGTCATGCGGCGGTTGATGTCGCGCCACAGCGCCCACAGGCTCCACAGCAAGCCGAGCGACAACACGATGACCGAGCCGACCAGCAGATTGGGCAGCAGCTTCGGCGCGCTCTTGGTGCTGTTGGTGTGCAGCCGCAGCGTCAGGCCGGGCAGCTCCAGCTCGCGCCGGTGCGTATAGACGTTGAGGCCGGGACCGCCTGCGGTGCGTCGTGCGACCACCTTGTCGTCGGTGTCGGTGAGGACGATTTCGTTGTCCTGGGCGAACCACCACGGCACCATTTCGTTGAGCACGCGCGCCACCGAATAACTGGCGACGACGCTGCCGAGGTAATGGTTTTCGCGGAACAACGGGATGTGGTAATCCATCACCACCGGTTCGGCGATCCCGGGCGGCACTGCGGGGGCGCTGTAGATCGGGCGGCGAATGGTGCGCGCCTGTTCTTCAGCCTGCTGTGACGGCGTCGACAATTCGTGGCGCGGGACCGGGAAGTCATCGGTGGAGGCGATCGGCTTGCCCTCGGCGCTGAGCCAGGTGACGCGATAGAACTCGCGGTTGTTGCGCAGCAGCGCGTTGAGGCGGCTGCGGAACTGGTCCTTTTTCAGATGCTCGTTGACGATCTCGCGTGCGATCAGGCGCATGCTTTCATCGTCGCGGCTGAGTTGGAAACGGATCGCCTGTTCCACCCACAGCGAGTCGGCGATGAGCTGTTCCTGGCGTTCGCTCGACTCCATCTGCTGCGCCTGGCGCGGCAGCCAGATCAGCGTCATCAGGAACAGCAGCACCAGCAGGATCGGCATGACCCAGCGCAACAGGTGACGGCGTCCCGGCGACAGCAGATGGGAAGGAGAGGAAGTGTGCTGCTGGGTCATGAGGTCCGGTAAAGAGGCGATGGCGTGGTGCGCGTAGTTTATCGCGAGCGACGGCACAGGAGCGGATGTTGCGGCGCGTCATGCAAATTGTGGTTATCCACAATTGTGTCAGCATTTTGTCATGGCAAAATGCGCTCAGTCAGAATCGCGACCACGCCTTTTCCATATTTTTCAAAACCAAAAAAGGGGACAACCATGAAACTCAAGTCATTAGTTTTTGCACTTGCCGCTGCAACCATCATCGCCGGCAATGCATTTGCCCAGGCGCCGATCATCATCAAATTCAGCCACGTCGTCGCCAACGACACGCCCAAGGGCAAAGGCGCCGAACGCTTCAAGGAGCTGGCCGAAAAAGCCACCAAAGGCCGCGTGAAGGTCGAGGTTTATCCGAACAGCACGCTGTACAAGGACAAGGAAGAGCTTGAGGCGCTGCAACTGGGCGCCGTGCAGATGCTGGCGCCGTCGCTGGCCAAGTTCGGTCCGCTGGGCGTGAAGGAATTCGAAGTATTCGACCTGCCGTATATCTTCCCGAGCAAGGAAGTGCTGTATCGCGTGACCGAAGGTCCGATCGGCAAGGACCTGTTCAAGAAGCTGGAGCCCAAGGGCATCACCGGCCTGGCGTACTGGGACAATGGTTTCAAGGGCATGTCGGCCAATAAGCCGTTGCATGTGCCGGCCGATTTCCGCGGCCTGAAGATGCGCATCCAGTCGTCCAAGGTGCTCGACGCGCAAATGCGCGCGCTCGGCGCCAATCCGCAAGTGCTGGCTTTCTCCGAGGTTTATCAGGCGCTGCAGACCGGCGTGGTCGACGGCACCGAGAATCCGCCATCGAACCTGTACACCCAGAAGATGCATGAAGTGCAGAAGCACGTGACGGTCTCCGATCACGGCTACCTGGGCTATGCGGTCATCGTCAACAAGAAGTTCTGGGACGGCCTGCCGGCCGACATCCGCACCGCGCTGGAAGGTGCGATGAAGGACGCCACCAAGTATGCCAACGCCATCGCCCAGCAAGAGAACGACGCCGCGCTGGCTGCCGTGCAAAAGACCGGCAAGACCACCATCTATCGTCTGAACGACAAGGAAAAGGCCGAATGGCGCAAAGCCCTGTTGCCGGTGCAGACCCAGATGGCCGACCGCATCGGCAAGGATCTGATCGCCGCGGTCAACAAGGAAGCTGCAGCATTGGGTCAGAAATAATCGCGTCGGATACAACAACGACCGATGCAGGCGTGCCGCGTGCCGCCTGCGTCTGAAAAAAAAACTGACAGGGATGGAATCCGGCGGCGCTCGCTCGCCGGTTTTTTCATCCCAATGAGGAGACGCAATGTTGAAATTTCTGGACCACCTGGAAGAGTGGCTGATCGCCTTCCTGATGGCGGCGGCGACCGTCATCATCTTCGTGGCGGTGTTGCACCGCTATGCCTCCGGCCTGCCGATTCCCTGGCTGCAGGATGAACTGATACAAATCAACACCAGCTGGGCGCAGGAGCTGTGCATTTTCATGTTCGTGTGGATGGCCAAGTTCGGCGCCGCCTACGGCGTGCGCACCGGCATCCACGTCGGCGTCGACGTGCTGATCAATCGCATGAATACGCCATGGCGCAACAAGTTCGTGGTGCTGGGCCTGCTGGCCGGCGCGCTGTTCACCGGCATCGTCGGCACGCTGGGCGCTCAGTTCGTCTGGGAAATCTCACAGCACTCGAGTACGTCCGAAGTGCTGGAAATACCGATGTGGATGGTCTACATGGCCGTGCCGCTGGGTTCTTACCTGATGTGCTTCCGTTTCCTGCAGGTCTGCTGGGCCTTCATCAAGACTGGTGAATTGCCGAAACACGACCACGCCTACGTCGAAGGCCTCGACGAAGAAATCGCAGGAGGAAAAGCATGAACGCAGCCATTATCTTCGTCCTGCTGTTCGGCCTGATGCTGACCGGGATGCCGATCTCGATCTCGCTCGGCCTGACGGTGTTGACCTTCCTGTTCACCATGACCGACGTGCCGATCCAGTCGGTCGCGCTGAAGCTGTTTACCGGCATCGAGAAGTTCGAGATCATGGCGATCCCGTTCTTCATCCTGGCCGGCAACTTCCTCACGCACGGCGGTGTCGCCCGGCGCATGATCAACTTCGCCACGGCGATGGTCGGTCACTGGCACGGCGGCCTGGCGCTGGCGGGCGTGATGGCGTGCGCCTTGTTCGCGGCGGTGTCCGGTTCGTCGCCGGCCACCGTGGTGGCGATCGGTTCGATCATCCTGCCGGCGATGGTGCGACAGGGTTTCCCCAACAAATTCGGCGCGGGCGTCATCACGACCTCGGGCGCGTTGGGGATCCTGATTCCGCCGTCGATCGTGATGGTGATGTATTCGGTCTCCACCAACACCTCCGTGGGCAAGCTGTTCATGGCCGGCGTGGTGCCGGGTCTGATGCTGGCCTTCCTGCTCGGTGCGACCACCTGGTACCTGGCGCGCAAGCATAACTACCCGCGTCTGCCGAAGGCGAGCTGGGCCGAGCGCGGTGCGGCCTTCCGCAAGAGCGGCTGGGGCCTGTTCCTGATCGTCATCGTGATGGGCGGCATCTATACCGGTATCTTCACGCCGACGGAAGCGGCGGCGATGGCGGCGGTGTATGCCTTCATCATCGCGGTGTTCGTCTACAAGGACATGGGCCTGAAGCAAGTGCCCAAGGTCTTGCTGGACTCCGCATCGATGTCGGCCATGCTGTTGTACATCATCACCAACGCGGTGCTGTTCTCCTTCCTGGTGACCAGCGAAAACATCCCGCAGGCGATGGCGGCGATGATCACCGACAGCGGCCTCGGCCCGATCACCTTCCTGCTGGTGGTGAACGTCCTGCTGCTGTTGGCGGGCAACGTGATGGAACCGTCATCGATCGTGCTGATCATGGCGCCGATCCTGTTCCCGGTGGCGATGAAGCTGGGCATCGATCCGGTCCACTTCGGCATCCTGATCGTGGTCAACATGGAAGTCGGCATGTGCCATCCGCCGGTCGGCCTGAACCTGTACGTGGCCTCGGGCATCACCAAGATGGGCATCACCGAGCTGACCATTGCGGTCATGCCGTGGCTGTTGACCATGCTCGGTTTCCTGGCCCTGGTGACCTACTGGCCGGCCCTGTCGCTGTGGCTGCCTAACCTGATCTATAACTGATCGGTGGGAAATGGGCCGACCCCGCGCCGACCTCGCGCAGCAGCGCGGGGTCGGCTTCATCAGATGTCTGTTGAGTTGCTGAAAAGCATGTTGTTTTTGCCCTGAAAAAGTGCTTTGAAAGCGCGCAGAGTGCTGCTAAAGTGCGGGCTTCGCTGAAACGGCAAACGGTCATTGCCGACCCAGCAATCGAATAGAGCAGTCTTGTTTTTGGTTCATTGTTGTTGATGTACGCGCCTGGCCGGCGACCCTTCCGAATCATCGGAACGGCGCACCCGGGCGGCACCGGATACAAAGCGGGTGGTGCATAACAAACGGTATTGATACCGAGGATACTGAGGAGACGTGAGTTCAAGAAGCTGTTTAAACGGCCGGGACGCACAAGGGTAATTTCAAGGCGCATCGCAAGATGCGCCTTTTTTATTTTCTGCGCGTATTTGCTTGCTCGTGTCGGCTATTCCGCCATCCCCAGCGGATGCAGGCCGGTCGGCGTCTGGATCAGCGCCAGCATGTGCGGTTTCTGTCCCGGTGCCGGCTGGTGCATGTCGACGTGGCTTTGCAGGCCGATCTTCGCCAGGCTGGCGGCGATTGCCGCGGCTTGCGGATGGCATCCCTCCAGTTTGACCAGGCTGCAACCGAGATCGGCCATGTTGTCGGTCGGGTGGCTGGAACTGTTCCACTGGATCAGGCTGGGCATCACGCCGTCCAGGATCAGCTTGCCGTCGGAGGGAATGGTGATGCGCCATTGCAGCGCGCCGCGGCTCATTTCTTCGACGATGCCGGGCGAGATGGCGGATGCCGCCGTCGCCGTCTCGATGTCGTCGGTGCGCACCACCCAGGTCGCCAGGCGCGGCTTGCTGCCGGCGGCCACGTAGTCCAGCCCGAACCAGCGCGCACGTTGTGGGACAGGAGCCGCCGGATTGACCGCGATG
Source organism: Herbaspirillum lusitanum P6-12 (assembly GCF_000256565.1). GTDB lineage: Bacteria > Pseudomonadota > Gammaproteobacteria > Burkholderiales > Burkholderiaceae_D > Herbaspirillum > Herbaspirillum lusitanum. Next base: position 6,540 of record NZ_AJHH01000779.1, read on the forward strand.
ACTTCCAGATAAAAGCCGCGACCCAGCTTGAGCAGGGCGTTGTGGGTGCCGAGGCGCACGTGCTCCCCGCCGGCTTGCGGCGACACGCCGAGGGTCTGCTCGATGTAGGCAATGCCTTCGGCCAGCGAGGGGGCGGTGACGACGAGGTGATCGGCGTGGCTGGTAGGTGTTGTCATGTATCTGGTTCCTCGATTGCAGCAGGGTGAAGGTGGAGGTGGAGTGGCGGCGGGTTGGCAGCCGACTGCGGCGATGTGCTTAAATAGCGTATTCCCTCAATGTTTCCGAGTCATGAAGAATACACAAGCTGGCGATATTTTCTCCGCCATCGTACACGTACCGTTCGGCGGCATCGGCATTCGCACTTCCGCCGGCGTGATTGTGGAGATGGTTACGCTGCCCAGGCACTTCGGCGAAAAGGATGCCACCGACGCCGTGGCCGACAAGGCCGTCAAACAGATCCTGCGTTATATCGACAAACCGGACTACCGCTTCAAGCTGCCGCTGGCCGAGGTCGGTTCGGATTTCCAGCGCCGCGTCTGGGATGCGATCGCCTCGATTCCGCGCGGTGAAGTGCGCACCTACGGCCAGATCGCCAAATTCATCCGGTCGGCGCCGCGCGGCGGTGGGGCAGGCTTGCGGCGCCAACTGGTTTTCGCTGGTCATACCCTGCCATCGCGTGACGGCGGCGGGCGGACTGGGTGGCTATTCACATCGCGACGACGAGGATGGCTTCCCACTCAGCGTCAAGCGCTGGCTGTTGGCGCATGAAGGCGTCGATGGCTACTGACGCATCTGCTGGCGCAGCCAAGCCTGCCAGAAAAAGCGTCGCCGGGCGGGCGCCCAAGGTCCAAGCCACCGGCGCCAGCCTGGCCGCCATCGATGAATTCTGCGACACGCTGTGGCTGGAAGACGGCCTCGCCAAGAATTCGCTGGAAGCCTACCGGCGCGACATGACGCTGTTTGCACACTGGCTGCAGACGGAGCGCCGCAAGGATTTGCTGGCTACACAGGCAGAAGACCTGAACGCTTATTTCGCCGCACGCCACGCCGACACCAAGGCCAGTTCCTCCAATCGCCGGCTGGCGGTGCTCAAGCGCTTCTTCCTGCTGGCGCTGCGGCAGAACCGCATCAGCGAAGATCCCTGCCTGCGGCTGCGCTCGGCCAAGCAGCCGCCGCGCTTTCCCAAGGTGTTGTCGGAAGGCCAGGTCGAAGCCTTGCTGGCCGCGCCTGACGTTACGACCCCGCTGGGCCTGCGCGACCGCACCATGCTCGAACTGATGTACGCCAGCGGCCTGCGCGTATCCGAACTGGTGTTGCTGAAGTCGGTGGAAGTCGGCATGAACGAAGGTGTGCTGCGCATCACCGGCAAGGGCAACAAGACGCGCCTGGTGCCGTTCGGCGAAGAGGCGCGCAGCTGGATCGAGCGCTACCTGCGCGAAGCCCGCCTGCTGATCCTGGAGGGCCAGGTCGACGACGCCCTGTTCGTCACCGCCCGCGGCGGCGCCATGACGCGCCAGATGTTCTGGACGCTGATCAAGAAATACGCGCTGCAAGGCGACATCCGTGCGCCGCTGTCGCCGCACACCTTGCGCCACGCCTTCGCCACGCATTTGCTCAACCACGGCGCCGACCTGCGCGTGGTGCAGCTGCTGCTCGGCCACGCCGATATTTCGACCACCCAGATCTACACCCATGTGGCGCGCGAGCGCCTGAAGAAATTGCATGCGGAACATCATCCGCGTGGATAACCCATTTCAGCCGTTTCAAGTTGCGGCATAATGTGCGCCAAATGAGCTCCAAAAAAGACCATATTTCCGAAACCCAGGCGACGCAATTCCTGCGCAAGCACGGCATTTCCTTTACCGAACATCCCTATCCCTACGAAGAGCACGGCGGCACCAGCGTGTCGGCGCGCGAACTCGGCGTGGACGAGCATCACGTCGTCAAGACGCTGGTGATGCAGGATGAAGCGGCCAGGCCGATGCTGGTGCTGATGCACGGCGACCGCAAGGTCTCGACCAAGAACCTGGCGCGGCAAATCGGCTGCAAGTCGGTGGAGCCGTGCAAGCCGGAAGTGGCCAATCGCCATTCCGGCTTCCTGATCGGCGGCACCTCGCCGTTCGGCACGCGCAAGGCCATGCCGGTCTACGTCGAAGAAAGCATCCTGGCGATTCCGAAGATTTACATCAATGGCGGCCGACGCGGTTTCCTGATCGGGATTGCGCCGGACGTCATCGTCAAAGTCCTGCCCGGCAAGTCTGTACACTGCGCGCTGGAAGAATAAACAAGCTGCCGTAAAAACAGCGTCAAGAAAGAGAATTCAATGAATACAGTACTGTTTGCAATCGCCGCCTACCTGATCGGCTCCATTTCATTCGCCGTGGTGGTGAGCAAGGCCTTCGGCCTGTCCGATCCGCGCACCTACGGTTCGAAAAATCCCGGCGCCACCAACGTGCTGCGCAGCGGCAACAAGAAGGCCGCGGCGCTGACCTTGCTGGGCGATGGTTTCAAAGGCTGGCTGGCGGTATGGCTGACAATTAAACTGGGGCCGCAATTCGGCGTCGGCGACACCGGCGTCGCGTTGGCGACCATCGCCGTCTTCCTCGGTCATCTGTGGCCGGTGTTCTTCCGCTTCGTCGGCGGCAAGGGCGTGGCGACCGCACTCGGCATCCTGCTGGCGCTGAACGTCTGGCTCGGCGTGGCGACGCTGGTCACCTGGCTGGCGATCGCCTATGCATTCCGTTACTCCTCGCTGGCGGCGCTGATCGCCAGCGTGTTCGCGCCGTTCTACTACGGCCTCCTGTTCGGCAGCGCCGACGGCATCCTGCTGGCGGTGCTGGCGATGAGCGTGCTGCTGATCTTCCGCCACCGCAAGAACATCGCCAATCTGTTGGCCGGCAAGGAAAGCAAGATCGGCGCTAAGAAAAAATAATCACGGAGCGCCAGCCGGCCGGGAGCGGCTACTGCTCCCATGGCAAATGAAAATTGAACGAACGCTGTTGCGGCAGAGATGTTCGGATCAACTGAAATTTCCGCCACGTGCGCGGCATGAAATCGCTCTTGAGCGTCTCTGGCAATTGCATTTGTCGTTCTACCGTATGTCTGGCGCGGTTGTAGCAGCGATAACACCATGACGTGGAAATCAGCAAATACGTGGCAAGCACGGCGATGTTGTTGTCGCAGTGTTCCAGCAATTTGAGATAGGCCGCAGCGCGTGAATGATGCGGGCTGACGTGCAACTCCCGATTCTCGGCTTCCTTCAATTCCAGCATCGCCAACGGGTCATCGGCCGGATCGCTACGCAGCTTGTTGAGCAGCGGATGGCTGTCATGCTCAGGATCGTCGCCATAATCCCACGCGTCCAGCCGGACCGCCATGCGGATAGTCTTCTCGTCGTAGTTCACCAGTTGCTGGTACAGATAACTGAATAGCAAATCGACGTGCGCCGGATTCAGAAAGTCGATTTCGAATCCCTGTTTCGCTTTTATTTTTTCCGCCATGAGCCAGGCTTCCGCCTGCACGTCATCAGCTTCGTGCTCTCCTTTTGTCGCTGCGGAGATCTTTCTGAATTTGGATTTGTATTTTTTTGCGAAGGCGGCAAAGTCGCTGTGAGGCATCTGTTTTTGAAAAAAAGATGCATCTTAGCTGCGCGTATTTGCCGTGGGAATCGTATTTATTCCGATATTGCGTGTTGATTACGCAGTGACTACGTATTGATCTCATCCAGCGGCCAGCGCGGCCGCACGCTGAACGCATAGTCGCGCTTTGCCGCCTCGGGATGCTGCTGCAGGCGCATGGCGCCGGCGAAGGCGATCATGGCACCGTTGTCGGTGCAGAATTCCAGTTCCGGATAAAACACCTGATAGCGCCGTTTGGCGGCAGCGGCGTTGAGACCTTCGCGCAGTTGCTTGTTGGCGCCGACGCCGCCGGCGATGACCAGGCGCTTCATGCCGGTGTGCTTGAGCGCGTTCATGCATTTGGCCACCAGCACGTCGACGATGGCGTCGACGAAGGAGCGCGCGATGTTGGCCTTGTCCTGTTCGCAGATGTTGGTGGTCTGGTTCTTGACCACGGTCAGCACGGCCGTCTTCAGGCCGGAGAAGCTGAAGTCGAAATTCTTGGAATGCAGCATCGGGCGCGGCAGCTGATACACACCCGGATCGCCGAATTCGGCCAGCCGCGAAATCGCCGGGCCGCCCGGATAGCTGAGGCCGAGCAGCTTGGCCGACTTGTCGAAGGCTTCGCCGGCGGCATCGTCCAGGGTTTCGCCGAGCAGTTCGTACTGGCCGACGCCGTCCACGCGCATCAGTTGCGTATGGCCGCCCGACACCAGCAGCGCCACGAAGGGGAACTGCGGCGGCTTGGCCGACAGCAGCGGCGACAGCAGGTGGCCTTCGAGGTGATGCACGCCGAGCACCGGCTTGTCGAGCGAGAGGCCGAGGCCGCAGGCTACCGAGGCGCCCACCAGCAGCGCGCCGGCCAGTCCGGGGCCTTGGGTGTAGGCGATGGCGTCGATGTCGTTGTGGGCGATGCCGCTGCGTTCGAAGACTTGCCGGAGCAGGGGAATCGCACGCCGTACATGGTCGCGCGAGGCCAGTTCGGGGACGACGCCGCCGTATTCCTGATGCATCGCGATTTGCGAATGCAGGGCATGGGCGAGCAGGCCTTTTTGCGTGTCGTATAACGCCAGGCCGGTTTCATCGCAGGAGGATTCGACGCCGAGAACTATCATGTGTTGCAGAAGGGAAAACAGTGGGAACGCGCAGGCGTCCGAAGGCGCTATTGTAAAGGAAAGGCGCGCACAGCCACGGCGGCGCACAAGATGCGTCGCATGGTGTACCCTTGCGCTCATCAAAAACGGCAGCAATAACGGCAGCAATACGAGAGCGCGATCATGACGGAATCAGGCAAGGAAATGCTGGCTGCGGCCCGCTTCATCAAGGAAATCGGACGCGGCAAGGATGGTGCGCGCAGCTTGTCGCGCGAGGATGCGCAACTGCTTTACGGCGCCATGCTGGACGGCCGCGTGAGCGACCTCGAACTCGGGGCGATTCTGCTGGCCATGCGCGTCAAGGGTGAATCGGTGGAAGAAATCGCCGGCTTCCTGGATGCCGCCGAAGCCTCTTTTACGCCGCTGCAGGCGCCGCTGGGCGACTACGCGCCGGTGGTGATTCCGAGCTACAACGGCTCGCGCCACATGGCCAACCTGACGCCGTTGCTGGCCTTGCTGCTGGCGCGTGAAGGCGTGCCGGTGCTGATGCATGGCGTAACCCAGGATCCGCAACGCGTCACCAGCGCAGAGATTTTCGAAGCGCTCGGCATTCTTCACGCGATCGGTCCGCACGAAGCCGAGGCCGCGCTGGCCAACCGGCAGCCGGCATTCATCCCGATCCAGGTGCTGGCGCCGCAAATGGCGCGTCTGCTGGCGATGCGGCGCGTGCTCGGTGTGCGCAATTCAACGCATACGCTGGTCAAGATCATGCAGCCGTTTGCGGCGCCCGCTTTACGTCTGACCTCGTACACGCATCCCGAATATCTGGAAATGCTCGGCAAGTATTTTGTCGACGCTGCGCCGCCTCAGCGCGGGGACGCTTTCCTGATGCGCGGCACCGAAGGCGAAACCGTCGCCAACGCGCGGCGCGCGCAGCAGATCGACTGGTTCCATGGCGGTGAGCGCACGGTGCTGGTGGAGAAGCAAAAAGTGGCGGAAGAGATTCCGGACTTGCCGGAGGGCAGGGATGCGGCCGTGACGGCGCGCTGGATCGAGGCGGTATTGCGCGGCGAGAAAACCGTGCCGATTGCGATCGCCGAACAGGTCGAGCATTGCATGACTGTGTCCAAAGCGATCAAGGCGCGCACGCTCTGAGCTCGCTCATTGCCACCTGAGCGGCATCGCGAGGCGTCTCTTCAGGCTTTGGGTTTGACAACCTTTACGGGTAGCGCTGCAGTGACTTGCGCGAAGGCGAAGATGACTTCCTTGACGATCTTGCGTTGCGGCGCGGGCAGGTTGATGAAGGCTTCGAAGGCTTCACGCTCGCGGTAGCCGATGGCTTCTTCCCAGCGGGCACGGCGCTTGTCGATGCGCTTGCCGATTTCTTCGCCGAAGCGCAAATGTTGCGGCGTGACAATGAGCCATTCGGCGAGCGTCTCGAGCTTGTCCTGGTTCGGCATGGACTCACCGAGAAGCCAGCGTCGCACGCCATGCAAGGTCATCGGTTTTCCCCAATAGCGCAAATTGAACTCGCGTTCCAGAACAGCGGGTTTTGGTTCATAACCCGCTTTTTCCATCGAGGCGCGCAGTCGTTTTGCAAATTTCTCGTTCGCGTTTTCCATGACTGGAACTTACTGCCTAGTGGGTGAGGATTGGGTACTTTTATTTTTTGGAATAATTACGCGGAGGATGTGACTTATAATCAACGCCGCTTAACGTCACCAAGTTGTAGCTATCTTGTCTTATTTTTAACTTGACTGATAGATAACAATTGTAATGTGTCTGAATCTCCCAACATGACGCCCAGCAAGCCTTTCAGGCTATTCTCGGTGTTTGCGCGAACCTTGTTCGAAGCATTTCGAGAAGGCAAAAAGAGCTTTTGCGACCAGATTTGCAAAGCGCCGCGCGGGAGCTGTCGTATTGTCAGAAAATCCAGTTCTTTTCACCTCGTGAAAACGGCGGGGAAGAAGCCGGGATTTTTTGGTCCAAACCAGCTAGAATAGGCGCGGATAAAGGGATTGCGCCGGATTGCGCCGATTGTCGCGAATGAATAAAGAGCAAACGACAAACGGCAGCGCATGCAAAAACACGAGCGTTTGCGACGCTTTTTTCTCCTGATTTTGTTTGTGAAAATCGATGCGTTATCGCGATCGATGAAGCTTTGTTTGTCGTCGTGGATTCACGGGATTCATTTTCGTAACACGCAGTTCGAACGGAAGATGCAGACGGATTTCTCAGATCATGGCCGGCTCCTATAACCTTTTGCTGATTTGCTTTTCCCTATTTGTTGCGACGCTTGCTTCGTACACGGTATTGGAAATCGCTGAACGCATCTCATCGCAGGAAACCGCGCGCTACCGCCGCATGTGGCTGGCTGGCGGCGCGCTGGTGTTCGGCGTCGGCATCTGGTCCACGCATTTCACCGGCATGCTGGCGTTCCAGTTGCCGATCAACATCGGCTACAACGCCTTCTTCACCGGGATCTCGTTGCTGCTGTGCATCGGCCTGTCGTTCTATCTGCTGCACCGCTCCACCCAACGCCGCTTGCGCTGGCCGCGCATGCTGGGCGACGGCGTCGCCCTGGGCGGCGGCATGGCGGTGGTGCACTGGATCGGCCTGCACTCGATGCAGATCATGCCGGCGGTGCGTTACACGCCGTGGCTGGAAATCCTGTCGGTGCTGGCGACGATGGCCGTCGCGGTGCTCAACATCTGGATCATCTATACGCTCAACGCGCGCAAGAGCGATCATTTCTGGCGCCGCGTGATTTTTGCCGGCATGCTCGGCCTGGGCATCTTCTTCATGCACTGCCTGAACATGGCGGCGGCCAATTTTTCGCCCGACAGCATCAGCAGCACTTACGCCAGCATCGACAGCGACAACCTGATGAGCGCGGTGGTGCTCGGCACCTTGTTCGTGCTGATCGCTGCGCTGATTTTCAGCGGCGCGCAAAAAACCAAGCTGCTCAGGAAAATCGTCGGTCGCACCAACGACAAGCTGCTGCACTTCGCCACGCACGACGTACTCACCGGCCTGCCCAATCGAGCCTTGTTGGCCGAGCGCATCCAGCATGCGATCCACGTTTCCAAACGCAGCGGCCTGTCGTTTGCAGTGCTGTTCATGGACCTGGATGGCTTCAAGGCCATCAACGATTCGCTCGGCCACTCGGTCGGCGACGGTTTGCTGATCGCCGTCGGACAGCGCATCCGCGCCTGCATCCGCAGTGAAGACATGGTGTCGCGCATCGGCGGCGACGAGTTCGTGGCGGTGATGGGCAACCTGGCTTCGCCCGAAGTGGTGGAAAACCTGGCGGAAAATATCCTGAGCGTGCTGCGCCAGGATTTTCGCGTCGACGAGGCGACGCTGCGCGTGACGTCGAGCATCGGCATCGCGGTGTATCCCAACAGCGGCGACACCGTCGAGGCGCTGATGAAGAACGCCGACGCGGCGATGTACGAGGCCAAGCAGAACGGTCGCAATACCTATCGTTTCTTCGAGCCGGCCATGCACGCCAGCGCGATGCGGCATCTGACGGTGCGCCATGCGCTGCAACTGGCGGTGGAGCACAACCAGTTGTCGCTGCATTTCCAGCCCAAATTCGAAGGCCGCCAGCGTACCCTGACCGGCGTCGAGGCCTTGCTGCGCTGGGATCATCCGGAGCTGGGCAGCATGAGTCCGACCGAGTTCATCCCGATCGCCGAGCGCTCGGGCCAGATCATTCCGATCGGCGACTGGGTGTTGCGCGAAGTGTGCGCGCAGATCGTGCGCTGGGATGCGGCCGGCATGCCACCGGTCAAGGTGGCGCTCAATCTGTCGCCGCTGCAAATGCGTCCCGATCTGGTCGACAGCGTTACCGCCATCGTCAGTCAGGCCGGCATTGCGCCGCAGCGCCTGATGTTTGAAATCACTGAAACCGCGGCGATGAAGAACGTCGAAAAGAGCGCACGCATCATCACCGATTTGCAGCAGCTCGGCTACGACATCGCCATCGACGATTTCGGCGCCGGTTATTCCAGTCTGGCGTATCTGCAGCAGTTCCATTGCCGCCAGCTCAAGATCGACAAGTTCTTTACGTCGCGCCTGGATCAGGGCGGCGACTCCGGGCCGGCCATCGTATCGGCCATCATCGCGTTGGCGCATGCGCTGAACATGGAAGTGGTGGCCGAAGGGGTGGAGACGGAAGCTCAGCTCGCCGCGCTGCAAAAACTCAACTGCGACCAGGTGCAGGGATTCCTGCTGGCGCGTCCGGGCGCAGCGGGAGACGTGCAGCATTTTTTAGGTCAGGGCAGGGCGTTCGCCTGATGTCCTGAAGCGTTTGGCGGCCCTCGGCTGCTCTACGCCACGCTCCGCTGGATGACGCGCAAATACCAGATCAGGAAGAACGCCACCAGCCCCAGGCTGGCGCTGTTGCCGAGCCAGAAGCCGGCGGCGCCGTGCAGCCATGCCGGCGATACGCCGAACGGATCGAGGCCGAGGATGTAGCCGCCGCCGAGTCCGATACCCCACAGCGCCACCGCATAAATCACCGTCGGGATCACCGCCACCTTGTAGGCACGCAGCACGAAGGCCGTGGTCACCTGCAGCGAGTCGAACAACTGGTAGAACGCGATGAACAGGAACAGCGGCAAGGCCGACGCGATGATGACTTCGTCGGGCGTATAGGCGCGGATGATCTGCTCGCGCGCGAACCATACCGCCACGCCGATCAGCACCGACAGGATCGCCGACAGGCGGATGCCGGCGCGGGAAATCTTCTTTGCCGTCTGCCAGTCGCGCGCGCCGATGGCTTGCGCCACCAGCGTGCCGGTGGCGTTGGCCAGCGACAGCGGCAGCATGTACAGCACGGTGCCGACGTTGGCGGTGATCTGGTGACCGGCGACCGCAACCGCACCGAGACGCGCAATGAAGATCGCCATCAGCGTGAATGCCGTGACTTCGATGAAATAGCTCAGGCCCATCGGAATGCCGAGTTTCAGCAGGCTGCGTTGGGCTTTCCATTGCGGTGCGACGAAACCGCTGCCGAACACGCGCAGTTCGCGGTAGATCGGCGCGCCGCGCACCAGCATCCAGCCGGTCAGCAGCATCAGCCATGCAATCAGGCTGGTGGCGATGGCGCAACCCGGCCCGCCGAAGGCCGGCAAGCCGAGGCCGCCGAAGATGAACCAGGCGTTGAGCGGAATCTTCAGCAGCAAGGCGCCGATCTGGATCGCCATCACCATCTTGGGACGCGAGATCGCGTTGTTGAGCGCGGCATACACGCGGAAACCCAGCGTTGCCGGCAGCGCCAGCGCTTCGATGCGCAGGTAGAGGGTGGCTTTTTCAGCCAGCTCCGGCGAGGCTTGCGCGAACGACAGGAACACCGGCGAAAACAGCAGCGCCAGGCAGCCGATGCAACTGAGGAAAAAGGCCAGCCACAATCCCTGCTTCACTTCGCGGCCGATGTCGCCGAAGCGCGCGCCGTACAGCTGGCCGATGGTCGGCAACAATGCCTGCAGCACGCCCGACAAGCCGACGAATACGCTCACGTAAATCGACACCCCGAGCGACAGCGCCGCCAGATCCATCGCCGAGAAGCGCGACACCATCGCCGTGTCGATCACGCCGTTGGCGATCAGCGCCAGTTGGCCGATCAGGATCGGCCAGGCCAGCGAAGCAATGCGGAATGTATGGATGCGTGATGTCATGCTGTTCAAAAGTCGACGCCGGCCTGGCCTGGGTCAGGCCGCCGGTATCGCTTCAATTGCCGATGCGGCGATACAGGCGGAAGCGCTCGTCGCGGTCGGAGGGGCGCCGGCCTTCCCACAGCAGTTGCCAGCGGCCTTCATACTGGCGCAGCATCTGCTCGGCGTTCTGGTTGTCGATACTGTCCTGCAGCAGCAGGAAGTCGCAGCGCATATCCGGGCGGTCTTCGAAATGGACGTGGCCGAAGTAGGCGAACGACGCGCGCTGCGCCGGGCCGACGTTGGATTCCACGCATTGCTTGACTGCCGACATGCGTTCTTCGATCTGTTGCGCCACGCCGGCGTAGCTCTTGCCGTAGTTGACCCATGGCAGCCACAAGGTCATCAGCAGCACCCAGCACAGCACTACGCCGCCAGACGACAGCACCACCGCGCGCCACAGCACCGAAGGCCGGCGCGAAATGCGCCAGTGCACCAGCAGGATCCAGAAAATCGTGGTCAGCACGGCAATCGCCAGCGCGATCGCATTGAAGCCGGGTTTGTAGCCGGGAGCGAGCTTGAAGGCGTTCTTGGCGATCTGTGCCGGCCAGCCGGTTTCCTTGGCGATCCAGCCGATCCAGATGAAGGCCGCGCAGGTGGTCAGCGTCATCACCGAGAACCAGTCCACCGCATTGATGGCGCCGCGCTTCATGGTCGGCAGGCCGAAGGCAGCCAGTATCGCCAATGCCGGCAGCAGCGGCAGCAGGATGCCTTCTTCGCTGTGCACGTTGAGCAGCACCAGCAGCGTCAGCGGGATGAAGAAGGCGAGCGGCAGCGAAATGTGCAGAGACTGCAACTGACGGCGCCAGGCGTACACGGCCCAGCCGGCGAACGGCCATGCCGGCCAGGCGAACCAGACGCCGTACTTGCCGAAGAACTTCAGCGAGGCCATGGTCGGCCAGTTGATTTGATAGATGTTCCAGCTGAGCCAGGTCGAAAACTGCGCGCTGGCCTCGGGCAGCAGGGCGCGGATCGAAAAGACCCAGATCAGGCAGATCGCCAGCGCCGTCGGCAGCGACAGGCCGATCAGCGACTTGAACACCGGACGATAGTGCAGGCCCGACAACACCAGCAATCCCAGCAGCACGCCGGCCGGCAGCAGCCAGCCGTGCGTCAGCACCAGCAGGCCCAGCACCGCGCCCAGAGACAGCGCCTGATGTGGCTTGTTGGTATCGAACACGCGCGCGGCGCTGTACATGGCATAAGCCACCAATGCGATTTGCAGGGTTTTGGCGCTGGTCTCGTGGCTGTGCAGCAGCAGACCCAGGAAGCCGAGGTAAATCAGGAAAGCGCCGTCGGCCAGGGTACGGCCAAAATCGCGCGGTTCCGGCTGGCCGCCGAAGGCCAGTTTGAGCGGCTGCGCTTCGCTGCGACGGCCGAGCAGATAGGTGGCGTACCAGATTGACAGCGAGCCGATCAGGAAGCAACCCACGGTCGAAATGCGCGCCGCCAGCGGATCGCCCAGCAGCCAGCCGAACAGCTTGATGCAGATGGCGCCGAACCAGTAGGCCAGCGGACTCTCGGCGGGCATCGCCATGCCGGCGATGTTGGGCGCCAGCCAGTCCATCAGGTTGCCGTGCGCCATGGTCCACATGATGCCGAAACTGGCGGCGTCGTCGTTCTTCCATGGATCGCGGCCGATGAGGCCGGGCAGGATATACAGCAAGCCGAGCGCGAGCAGGCCCCAGCGAGGCAGAGCGTTGGTCGCGGCGGCAGGGAGGCGGACTGGCTTCATCAAGATCTTGTTGCTCTTGTTCTGGACTGCGGGGTTGGGTGGTCTTGCTTGCCGTGCGGGCTGGCTGCGCGGCATCGCTCGGGAGGGCGATTTCCGGTGTTATTTTTTTGCAGGCCCTATTGTGCAGGAATTCACCGTAAATAGTTGTTTCTGAGTGCGACAGCAGGTGCGCCACGACAAGGTGGGCCAAACAAAAAAGGCAGCCGGAGCTGCCTTTTTTGACATCGTGCAGAAATTATTCTGCTGCGATTGCAGTCTTGGAACCGACTGTGCCGAACTTCTGGCGGAACTTCTCGACGCGACCTGCGGTGTCGACGATCTTGTGCTTGCCGGTGTAGAACGGGTGCGATTCGGAAGAAACTTCAATCTTCACGAGTGGGTATTCCTTGCCTTCGAATTCGGCCTTTTCGCGTGTGCCGATAGTCGAACGGGTGATGAACTTGAAGTCGTTCGAAACGTCGTGGAACAGAACTTCGCGGTAATCCGGGTGAATGCCTGGTTTCATTTTTTGCCTTGAAAATTAGTGGTAGCCAATCGTCACTTCGTCGGTCGCCTTGCTTCTTGACCCGATTGTCGATCACTTGCCGGTGAACAGTCCGAAATTATACAATGAAATCATGGGTTTGCACCAAATCTAAATGGCCGAGGGCGGGGCCGGGATGTTGTTTTTTGCCAATCCGAGGCCGTTTTCCGGGCCGGTGAGACGCTGCCGGCGGGGGAGAAGCCCCGCGCCGGCAGGTTTGTCAGCGCACGCTTATTTCCACAGGGAACACTTGGATTCCGCCTTGGTGGTCCATGCCTGTTCGGCAGGAATGGTCTGCACCACCTTGTAGTAGTCCCACGGATACTTCGATTCGGACGGTTTCTTCACTTCCATCAGGTACATGTCGTGCACCATGCGGCCGTCGGGACGGATATAGCCGTTCTTGGCGAAGAAGTCGTTGATCTTGGTCTTGTGCATCTGCGCGATGACCTTGTCCGGATCGTCGGTGCCGCTGGCTTTCACCGCGTTCAGGTACTGGGTCGTTGCCGAATAGTCCGCTGCCTGCAGCATCGACGGCATCCGCTTCATCTTGGCGAAGTAGCGCTTGGACCAGTCGCGGGTTTCCTGGTTCATGTCCCAGTACCAGCCGTCGGTCAGGTACATGCCCTGCGTGACCTGCAGCGTCAGCGCATGCACGTCGTTGATGAACATCAGCAGGCCGGCCAGCTTCATCGTCTTGTTGATGCCGAACTCGTTGGCCGCCTTGATCGAGTTGATGGTGTCGCCGCCCGCATTGGCCAGGCCCAGGATCTGCGCCTTCGAAGCCTGCGCCTGCAACATGAAGGACGAGAAGTCGGACGCCCCCAGCGGGTGCTTGACCGCACCCGTCACCGTGCCGCCATTGGCCTTGACGATGTCGGAGGTATCCTTTTCCAGCGAGGCGCCGAAGGCATAGTCGGCGGTCAGGAAGTACCAGCTCTTGCCGCCGTTCTTGACGATGGCCGAACCGGTGCCCTTGGCCAGCGCGACCGTATCGTAGGCATAGTGGATGGTGTAGGGCGTGCATTCTTCATTGGTCAGGCGCGCGGTGGCGCCGCCGACGGCGATGAAGGTTTTCTTCTTTTCGCCGGCCACCTTGGCCATGGCCAGGCTGGTGCCGGAATTGGTGCCGCCGATCAGCATGTCCACGCCTTGCTGGTCGAACCATTCACGCGCCTTGGAGGCGGCAATGTCGGCCTTGTTCTGATGGTCGGCGGTGATCAGTTCGATTTTCTTGCCGTTGACGCTGCCGCCGAAGTCGGCAATCGCCATCTTGATCGCTTCGACGCCGCCCTGGCCGTCAATGTCGATGTAGACGCCCGACAAGTCGGTAATCAGGCCGATTTTGACCACCTCCCCCGAAATCTGCGCTGCCGCCGGTCCGGCAAATCCTGCTGCACATGCGGCGACCACGGTCGCCGCGATGGCTGTCATCTTGACCTTCATCTTTTGCTCCTCCTGATTGGTTGTGTCTGCGTTGCTGTTTTTATGCCGTCTGGTGGACGGTGATGTGAAACCCCGGCATGGATCCACTCAATTTTCGCCGGCCACCTTGGCCATGGCCAGGCTGGTGCCGGAATTGGTGCCGCCGATCAGCATGTCCACGCCTTGCTGGTCGAACCATTCACGCGCCTTGGAGGCGGCAATGTCGGCCTTGTTCTGATGGTCGGCGGTGATCAGTTCGATTTTCTTGCCGTTGACGCTGCCGCCGAAGTCGGCAATCGCCATCTTGATCGCTTCGACGCCGCCCTGGCCGTCAATGTCGATGTAGACGCCCGACAAGTCGGTAATCAGGCCGATTTTGACCACCTCCCCCGAAATCTGCGCTGCCGCCGGTCCGGCAAATCCTGCTGCACATGCGGCGACCACGGTCGCCGCGATGGCTGTCATCTTGACCTTCATCTTTTGCTCCTCCTGATTGGTTGTGTCTGCGTTGCTGTTTTTATGCCGTCTGGTGGACGGTGATGTGAAACCCCGGCATGGATGCTGCGCTTGCGATGAATGCCCGGCAGCAGGAACGATGCCGGGAAAATGTCTGGAACGGTTGGAACGATCTGGTCTTGTCGGTCCGATGCTGTCTCTTGGTTTAATTTTTATTGCCGGATCCGTCTTTGCGCAGAGCGCGGCGTGGCTGAAATAGTAGTGTAGGAAGAAAATTGCGGTCAAGCGGTATTTCCAAACCGGCGAAAAATGCAAATAAGGCTGTGCCGGCATAAAAAAATCCGCCAGGTCGCCCGGGCTGCGCTTGCGATGAATGCCCGGCAGCAGGAACGATGCCGGGAAAATGTCTGGAACGGTTGGAACGATCTGGTCTTGTCGGTCCGATGCTGTCTCTTGGTTTAATTTTTATTGCCGGATCCGTCTTTGCGCAGAGCGCGGCGTGGCTGAAATAGTAGTGTAGGAAGAAAATTGCGGTCAAGCGGTATTTCCAAACCGGCGAAAAATGCAAATAAGGCTGTGCCGGCATAAAAAAATCCGCCAGCAGGCCAGCTTCATCGTCTTGTTCACGCCGAATTCATTGGCCGCCTTGATGGCGTTGATGACGTCGCCGCCCGCGACCGCCAGACCCAGGATCTGCGCCTTCGAAGCCTGCGCCTGCAACATGAAGGACGAGAAGTCGGACGCCCCCCCCCCCCCC
>NZ_AJHH01000780.1 GCF_000256565.1 Herbaspirillum lusitanum P6-12
GTGTTGGTCAGCGTTCGCTGCCGCGACGCATCATGTCGAAGAACTCGGCATTGTTCTTGGTCGACTTCATCTTGTCGAGGATGAATTCCATCGCTTCGATTTCATCCATGTCGTACATCAGCTTGCGCAGGACCCAGATCTTTTGCAGCTGGTCCGGCTTGATCAGCAGTTCTTCGCGGCGGGTGCCGGACTTGCTGAGGTTGATGGCCGGGTAGACGCGCTTCTCGGCGAGGCGGCGCTCCAGGTGGACTTCCATGTTGCCGGTACCCTTGAATTCTTCGTAGATCACGTCATCCATGCGGCTGCCGGTTTCGATCAGGGCCGTCGCGATGATGGTCAGCGAACCGCCTTCTTCGATGTTGCGCGCGGCGCCGAAGAAGCGCTTCGGACGTTGCAGCGCGTTGGCGTCGACACCGCCGGTCAGGACCTTGCCGGAGGCCGGGATCACGGTGTTGTAGGCGCGTGCCAGACGGGTGATCGAGTCCAGCAGAATGACCACGTCCTTCTTCATTTCAACCAGGCGCTTGGCTTTTTCCAGCACCATTTCGGCGACCTGGACGTGACGCGTGGCCGGTTCGTCGAAGGTCGATGCAACGACTTCGCCGCGCACCGAGCGCTGCATTTCGGTCACTTCTTCCGGACGTTCGTCGATCAGCAGGACGATCATCACGGTGTCGGGATGGTTGGTCGTAATGGCGTGGGCGATGTGTTGCAGCATGACCGATTTACCGGACTTCGGCGACGCCACCAGCAGGCCGCGCTGGCCGCGGCCGATCGGCGCGATCAGGTCGATGATGCGGCCGGTGATGTTTTCCTCGCCGCGCATTTCGCGCTCCAGCTGCATGATCTTGTTCGGATGCAGCGGCGTGAGGTTTTCAAACAGGATGCGGTGCTTGGAGGCTTCCGGCGCTTCGCCGTTGACCTTGTCGACCTTGACCAGCGCAAAGTAGCGCTCGCCGTCTTTTGGTGTGCGTACTTCGCCTTCAATCGAGTCGCCGGTGTGCAGGTTGAAGCGGCGGATTTGCGAGGGCGAAATGTAAATGTCGTCGGTGGACGCCATGTAGCTGGCGTCAGGCGAGCGCAGGAAGCCGAAGCCGTCAGGCAACACTTCAAGGGCGCCGTCGCCGAAAATTTGTTCTCCCGATTTCGCGCGTTTTTTGAGGATCGCGAACATCAGTTCTTGTTTGCGCAGGCGCGCGGCGTTATCGATGTCCAGGCCAATTGCCATTTCAAGCAATGCGGAGACGTGTAACGCCTTTAATTCTGATAAGTGCATAAGAGTGTCCCGGGATGGGAATAGTAAAAGGTGGGGGAGGGAATTGCGTGGTGTGTTAAAGAGAAACTGGAAACTTGCGAAACCAAAAAAGAACGAGCCTGCAAGTCGATTCAACCTGCAGGCACAGGCGGCGCTGCGAGCGCAGCGCCGCCGTGAATCTTAGATGTTGCTGTCGATGAACGAAGTCAGCTGGCCTTTTGCCAGAGCGCCGACTTTTTGCGCTGCTGCTGCGCCGTTCTTGAACAGGATCAGCGTCGGAATGCCGCGGATGCCGAACTTGGCAGGGATGGCCTGGTTTGCATCGACGTCCAGCTTGGCGATCTGCAGCTTGCCGTCATATTCCTTGGCGACTTCTTCCAGAATCGGGGCGATCGCTTTGCAAGGACCGCACCATTCAGCCCAGAAGTCCACCAGGACGGGCTTGTCGGATTTCAGGACGTCTGCTTCAAAAGAGGCGTCGGAGATGTGTTTGATGTTTTCGCTCATGGTAGATCCTCGATCTGAGGGAATATATAAGTAAGTGGTCAAATAGCGCCGGGGGAACATACCATTTGCTTGGCGTATGCCATCAACGCTTCCGGAGTTGCTTCATTGCGTAACTTTGCTTAAAGCAGATGGAGTCGTTGTGCCCTGATTCAAGTTATTTTGAAACGCGGCAACGGGTATTCGGCGGGGTACGGAGGCAATCATAACCCATTTTCGGGAAAAGTGTGCCCCGCCGCCGCCGATAGGCCGCCATCCGGCAAAGCCTGTTGCAGGGCGGTTGCCAAGGTGGCAATTGACCCGGCCGGTCGCATACAATGCCGCAAAGACGTGCCGGATCGATAGATTCCGGCAATCATTTCGATAAATATATTTTTCTCTCCGGCCCCTTTTCATGTTGCATTCGCCCCTGCTGATCAGCCCTTCCGTCGATTTCTGGCCGCAGACCGCAGTCGCCTTGCTCGAGGTGGATCACATGCTGGGGGCGGCCGTGGGTGCGGGATCGCGCGATTTTTCCGGCTATCAGGTAGTGGTGCCGGCGTTTTCGCACGCGGTGCACTGGCGTGCGGCGCTGGCCCGGGCGATACAGCGCCGGTCGCCGCAGCAAGCCGGGTTCATCCCGCCGCGTATCAACACCATGGCGGGTTGGATGGCCATGCAGGCGCCCCAGCCGCAGCAGGACGACAGCGAACGCCTGATGCAGCTGTATGCGCAATTGCGTCAGCACGGCAACACCGACCTGCTGCCCCTGGCGCAGACGCTGCTGTCGCTGTCGGATGAATTGACCCAGGCATTGCTGCCCGCCATGGAACGCGCGCCGGGAGACGCGGACGAACGCTGGCAAGCCGCGCTGGCGCAGTTGCCGCCGTCGGCGCGCAGCATGCTCTCGGATGAGGCGCAACTGGTGTGGTCGATCTGGCAGAGCCAGCTCGACGGCAACGACAAGACCGTGCAGCGCTACAAGCGCATGCTGGAGTTGGCCAGGCCGGGCGCGCATGCGCCATTGGCGCCGCTGATGTGGATCAGCCCGGTCGCGCCCGAGCCGATGGAACTGGCTTTCCTCGAGGCCTACGGCGAACACGCCGAAGTGCAGCCGGTGCAGATCGACTGGCGCGGCCCGGATATCCCGTTGCTGTATCAGACTGCGTGGCCGGAATTGTGCGATGCGCCGTTGGCGCCGACGCCTGACGATCTGTTTGCGCCGCAGATGGACGCGCCGACGCTGGCGCTGTGTCCGGCCGCCAGCCTCGAAGACGCTTCGCTGCAGAGTGCGCAGATCGTGCTCGACTGGCTGCGGCAAGGCAAGGACGACATCGCCATCGTCGCCCAGGACCGCGTCAGCGCGCGCCGCCTGCGCGCCTTGCTGGAGCGTGCGCAAGTCTCGGTAGCCGACGAAACCGGCTGGAAGCTGTCGACCACCCGCGCCGCAGCAGCAATGGCTGCGTGGTGCGACGTCGTCACTTCGCGCGGCGAAACCACCGCACTGCTCGACCTGCTGAAGTCGCCGTTCATCTTCGCCGGCATGGCGGACAAGAGCGCGGCGGTGATGCAGATCGAATGGCAATTGCGGCGCGAGAATGTTTCCGGTGAATGGCGCAGCGTGCAGGCGGTATTCAAGGGCGGTTCGCTTGCCGCGGAGGTTTTGCAGGCAGTGGCTGCGCAGGCCGCACTGTTCGACGGCCGCAAGAGCCTGATCGACTGGGGTGCGTGCGCACAACAATTGCTGGATGCGCTCGACATGCGCGGCGCGCTCGCGCAGGACATCGCCGGCCAGCAGGTGCTGCAATTGCTGGACGACCTCGGCGCCCGCCAGGAGGATGCCGATGGCGGTGAACTATTTTCCTTCTCGGAATGGCGCGCGCTGCTGAACCTGCAGCTCGACGCCGTTACCTTCATGCCGCCGATCGCCGATCGCCGCATCGTCATGCTGCCGCTCAACGGCGCGCGCCTGCGCAACTTCGATGCGGTGCTGGTGATCGGCGCCGACGCCGAGCATCTGCCGTCGCAACCGCAGGAAACGCTGTTCTTCTCGAACGCCGTGCGCCATGAACTTGGATTGCCCACGCGACTGTCGCGCCAGCACCAGCAATTGCGCGACCTGACCGAACTGCTGTGCGCCAATCGCGAAGTGGTGCTGTGCTGGCAGACCCACAAGGACGGCGAACCGAATCCCAAGAGTCCGTGGCTGGAGCGTCTCGAACTGTGCCTCGCCAAGGCCGGCATGGAACCGCTGCGCGAACTGCGTCACGATTTGCCGCTGCACGAGCTGCTTGCCGCGCCATCCATCATGCCGGCGCCGTCCGCCGCGGAATTGACGCCGGCGCGGCTGTCGGCCAGCGCTTACAACCGGCTGGTGGCGTGTCCGTATCAATTCTTCGCCCAGCACATGCTGCGCGTGAACGTCATGGACGAGCTTTCCGACATGCCTGAGAAGCGCGATTACGGCGGCTGGCTGCATGAAATCCTGATGAAATACCATGAAGCGCTGCGCGATGCGAAGACGCCTGTCGGGCAGCGTGCCGCCTTGCTGGCGACCATCTCGGATGACGTCTTCGCCAAGGCGATCCGCGAACATCCCGCCGCGCTCGGTTACGAAGCGCGTTGGCGCAAGGTGATGCCGGCGTATCTGGTCTGGGCCAACGAGCGTGAAGCGCAGGGCTGGCATTTCGTGCTCGGCGAATTGCCCTTGCAGCATGCGTTGGCGTGGCCGGACGGCGGCATCGAGCTGTACGGCCGCCTCGACCGTGTCGATGAAAATGCGGAAGGCGAACGCGCGGTGCTCGACTACAAGACCAGCTCGCTGCCCTCGCTGGTCGCCAAGTTGAAGAATGCCGAAGATCTCCAGTTGCCGTTCTACGGTTTGTTGTCGGGCCGGACCATGGCGGCCGCGCATTACGTCGCGCTGGAGCCGTCCAGGGACAAGACCGGCGATGTCGCCGCACCTGATTTCGAAGCCCGGCAGCAGGCCTTGCAGCAGCAGATCATCACCGTCGTGCAGGCCATAGGCAACGACGCACCACTGCCGGCCAACGGCATCGAATCGGTTTGCCAGTATTGCGATGTGCGCGGACTGTGCCGCAAGGGAGTCTGGCAATGAGCGCCTTGAATAACATGGGCAGCAACGGTCCGATCGCCGCTTACGAAATCAACGGCCGTCCCGCGGAAGCGGCGGCGTTCACCGCGGCCGCCTGCGACCCGCGCCAGTCGGTCGTGGTGGAAGCCTGTGCCGGCAGCGGCAAGACCTGGCTGCTGGTGGCGCGCATGTTGCGATTGCTGCTGGCGGGCGCGCAGCCGGCCGAACTGCTGGCGATCACCTTCACGCGCAAGGCCGCGCAGGAAATGCGCGAGCGCCTGATGGAACTGCTGCGCGAACTGACGCTGGCGCCGGCCGACCAGGCGCGCCAGTTGCTGCTGGAACGCGGCGTCGATGCCGACGATCTGCCGCGCCTGATGCCGCTGGCGCGCTCGCTGTACGAACAGATCCTGGCCGGGCAGCAGGGTTTGTCGATCGATACTTTCCACAGCTGGTTTGCGCGGCTGCTGCAGATCGCGCCGCTGGCGTCGGGAGTGCCGCACGGCTATGCGCTGACCGAGAAAAACGGTGAGATCATGAACGAGGCGTACCGCCGCTTCATGCAGGCGGTGCAAAAACCGGCGCAGCAAGCGATCAAGCTGGCTCTGCTTGAGTTGTACGACCTGGCCGGCGACAGCGGCGCGCGCAATCTGCTGGATTCCTTCCTCGACAAGCGCGCCGAATGGTGGGCCGCCACCATGCCGCCGCTGTCGTCGGAGGAGGCGCCGCTGCAATGGCTGGAGGAGCTATGCGGGCCCGACGCCGCGCGCGCGCGCGCTAGG
>NZ_AJHH01000781.1 GCF_000256565.1 Herbaspirillum lusitanum P6-12
ACGCCGCGCGCGATGCGCGACTGACCGTCTGGAGCGACGAAGGCTTGAAGGCGCGGCTGTATGAGATTTCCTCCTTGCTCGGCAAAGGAACGGCAACCAACCAGAAACGTGCGGTCGCTATCGAAACCCTGGTGAGCGGTGAAGCGTCGGCGGAACAGTTCGTCGCATTGGCGACGCAGTTCTATGACGACAACGGCAAACCGCGCGGCAACACCAAGACCAAGGATTTGAAGGCGGCATTGAGCAAGCATTACGGCGTCGACGAAGACGTCGCCGTGTCGCTGTTCGATGAAGTGTTCGAACTGACCGGCAATGAACTGCGGCAGTTGCAGCGACGCAGCGCGGAAGGCATTGTTCTCAAGCTCAATCGCGCCCTGTTCACGGCCGGACGCGCCTATCTCGACGCCTACCAGGAAGTGAAGGCCGAGCAGCGCGTGTTCGATTTCGCCGATCTGGAATGGCACGCCTACCGCCTGCTCACCAACGAGGAAAGCGCGGCCTACCTGCAAAGCCGCCTCGACGCGCGCTACAAGCACATCCTGCTGGACGAATTCCAGGACACCAATCCGCTGCAATGGTGCATCGTGCGCTGCTGGCTCGATGCCTATGGCGGCGATGCGGCGCAGCCCAGCGTGTTCGTGGTGGGCGATCCCAAGCAGTCGATCTATCGCTTCCGTCGCGCCGAGCCGCGGGTGTTCGTGGCTGCGCGCGAGATGTTGCGCGCCCAGGGCGCGGCCATCCTGCGCGCCAACCAGACGCGCCGCAATGCCACCGCGGTGGTCGATGTGCTCAATCGCTCATTCGTCATGGGCGGCAATCCGCTGTTCGCCCAGCAGACTACGCTAGGCCTTGCTGGAGGCGAGGTCTGGCGCTTGCCGCTGGCGCGGCCGGACGATGGTGCAGAAAACGTCAGCAGCGCCGACACCGATGCGGCCAGCGCCGCGCCCGAAGGGGAGCCGGAAGTCATCCCCTGGCGCAATCCGCTGACCACGCCACGCGGCGAAGAGGATGATGCGCGCCGCCTGCTGGAAGGGCTGGCGTTGGCGCAGGCCCTGCTCAAGGCGTATCGCGAAGTGCCGGTGGTCGAGGGCAAGGGGGCGCGGTCCATGCGCTGGGGCGACATCATGCTGCTGGTGCGCAAGCGCACGCACCTGGCCGCCTACGAGAGCGCCTTGCGCGCCGCCGGCATCCCCTTCATCTCCGACAAGCGCGGCGGCCTGCTTGATTCGCTTGAGATCGCCGACCTGATTGCGCTGCTGACTTTCCTGATCACGCCCAATGACACGCGGGCTTTGGCCCATGTGCTGAAGAGTCCGATCATCGGGGCGGCCGACGAGGACCTCATCGCGCTGGCGCAACGCAGTGAATCCGACTGGTGGAAACGTGTGCTCGCTGCGCAGCAATCCGGATCGGCGTCGGCCGCCATCGCGCGCGCCGCGCACTTGCTGGCGCAATGGCTGGACGCCGCGCCGCATTATCCGGTGCACGATCTGCTCGACCGCATCCTGCACGAAGGCCAGTTGGCCGCGCGCTATGCCCAGGCCGTCGCGCCGTCCATGCGCAACCAGGCGCTCGGTAACATCGAGGCCTTCGTCGAACTGGCGCTCAACCTCGACGCCGGCCGTTATCCCAGCCTGCCGAAATTCATCGATGCGCTGCGCGTATTGCAGCGCCACGCCGAAAGCGACGCGCCCGACGAGGCCAGCATCGATGCCGCCGCCGACGCCGTGCGTATCCTCACCGTGCATAGCGCCAAGGGCCTGGAAGCGCCTGTGGTGGTGGTGATGGACACCAACCACAGCGACCCCGCCAACGACAACATCGGCATCCTGTGCGATTGGCCGCAGGATGAAGACGCACCGACGCATTTCTCCGCCTTCGGCCGCAAGAGCGAGCGCGGCACGGCGCGCGACCGCTGGTTCGACGCCGAAGAACATTTCAAGATGCAGGAAGACTGGAATTTGCTCTATGTCGCGCTGACACGCGCCAAGCAATTGCTGATCGTCAGCGGCGTGGCCGGCACGCGCGGTGCGGACGCGGGCGGCGTGGTGCAGGGCAGCTGGTACCAGCGCCTCTTCGCCAGCGATGCGCCGGTGCGCGAGATCAGCGAAGAAGCCGTCCATGGCGCCGAGGCCGCCGCCATCGAAGAGCGCTTCTCGCTGGCGCTCTTCGATCCGCGACCATTGCCGATGTCGCTCTTTGGCGCGCCCGCCGATGACCCGCAAGACGCTGTGCCGGCCCTCACCGCTGATGGCGCCTTGGTCAGCACCGACGCCATCGATGAAGGCGTGGCCCTGCACGCGCTGCTGGAACGGCTGACCCATGGCCATGCCTGGCCGCTGCATGTGCCATCGGCCAGCGTGCTGGTGCGCTGGCTGGGTATTTCTGCAGAGATGGCGCAGGTGGTCCATGCCCAGGCCCGTGAGGTGCTGGCGCAGCCGCAGCTGGAACGCTTCTTCAATCCGGCCCTGCATCGCCACGCCCGCGATGAAATGGAGATTGTCACAGCCGACGGCGTATTACGCTGCGACCGCGTGGTGGTGTTCGATGACGAGGTGTGGGTGCTCGACTACAAGCGCAATCTGCTCGACAGCGAGCGCGTGGCTTACCAGGCGCAACTTGCACGATATCGCACGGCATTGTTGTCGGTGTTTTCTGACAAGCAAATAAGGTCTGCGCTGATTACTGCCGATGGTCGCCTTTGGGAATAATGGCACGGCATTCGCCACTCAACCGCAAACAAAACGACGATCAGATCACAGGAAAAAATTTCGTTTAATATAAAAATGGTTTAACCTCGGGTTCCCTACCGCGGTTAATGTTCAGGAAGCGTTCAAAAAGCATCGCTTCAATTCAATCATCAGTGCGTGTCCAACAGCGTCGCCAGGAACAGGCGAAGCGCGCGCACCGTCAAAATAAATATGTCAGGAGGAGCTATGCAGTGGACTCTTCCGTCTTTCGCCCTTGCACAACCGGTCCAATGGAACGCGTTGCTGCTGTTCGGCAGCTTGTTGCTGTTCGGGCTGATAGCCGGTCATATCGTGTCGAAGTCGCCATGGGTGCCGCGCATCACGGGTTATCTGATCGTCGGTTTCATCCTCGGCGGCGGCGGCCTGAACTGGCTGTCAGGCGACGTGCTGAGCGTGACCAATATCTTTGCCGACATCGCTGTCGCGCTGGTGGTGTATCAACTCGGCCGCTACGTCGACATCGGCTGGCTGCGCCGCGAGAAGTGGCTGCTGGCTACCGTCGTCACCTCGGCCGTGCTGTGCTTCACCTTCGTCAGCCTGGCCTTGCTGTGGTTTGGCACCTCCAACGTGCTGGCCTTGCTGGGCGGCGTGTGGGCCATCGCCACGGCGCCGGCCGTGGTGCTGGTGGTGCTGCGCGACCTCAAGGCCGAAGGCCAGGTCACGCGTCGCCTGGCGACCATGACCGCGCTCAACAATTTCGTCGCCATCCTGGCCGCCTATGCCTTGCTGCCGGTGATCGCGCATGAATCCGGTACGCCGGTGCTGACGCTGGTCGAACACACCGCGTATTCATTGATCGGCTCGCTGGTGCTGGCCTACCTGACTTACTGGCTGATGATGCCGCTGGCGCGCCTGCTCGGTCGCCAGGGCAGCCGCCAGTTCGTGCTGGTGATTTCGGTCATCGCGCTGGCCATCGGCGTGGCGCACGCACTGCATTTGCCGGTGATGCTGACGATGCTGATCTTCGCCATCATGTCGAAGAACCTGGATCGCCAGTACGACCTGATGGAACTGGAATTCGGCGTCGCCAACGAATTGTTCGTGGTGATGCTGTTCGTCACGGTGGGCGCTTCGATGCGCCTGTCGGACCTGAGCATGGTCGGCCTGTCGGTGCTGATCCTGATCGCCGCGCGGTTCGTGGCGATGGGCTGCGGCGTGTTCCTGTTCGCCCGCTTTGCGCGCATGAACTGGAAGCAGGCCGGCTTGCTCACGTTGGGCACCTTGCCGATGACCGAGGCGGGACTCGGGTTGATGCAGACGATTTCCAACCTGTACCCGCATACCACGTCCGATGTCGTGCCCTTGCTGGCGGGATGTCTGATCGTGCTGGAATTGTTTGGCCCTGTCGCCACCCAATTCGCCCTGATCAAATCTGGTGAAAGCGGACGCGAATGACTACTACCACTCTCCACGAAGAACAAGGACTGACGCATTATCCGACGTCCAGCGCAGGCATCCTGCCGTTCACGTCGTCCACGCCATTCACGATGGGCATCGAGCTGGAACTCCAGCTGGTCAATCGCCGCAACTACAACCTCGCCAGCGACGCCGTCGACCTGCTGACCTGGATCGAGCCGCGCGAGCTGCAAAAGCAGATCAAGCTGGAAATGACGCAAGGCATGATCGAGCTCAACTCGGGCATCCACACCCGCGTCGATGAACTGATCGAAGAGCTGAAGGACTTGCGCGGCGCCCTGAACAACGGCGCGCAGTATCTCAACATCGACGTTTCCGGCGGCGGCGCGCATCCGTTCCAGCACTGGAACGAGCAGCGCATCACGCCGAGCGAACGCTTCTATCACCTGCACGAGAAGTACGGCTATCTCGCCAAGACCTTCACCGTGTTCGGCCAGCACATCCACATCGGCGTGGCCAACGGCGACGATGCGCTGTATCTGACGCATGCGTTCTCGCGTTTCGTGCCGCACTTCATCGCGCTGTCGGCGGCGTCGCCGTTCTACCAGGGCGCCGATACCAAATTCGACTCGTCGCGCAGCAACGTGGTGCGCGCGTTCCCGCTGTCGGGCACGGCGCCGGTGCAGACCCGATGGGCCGAGTTCGAGACCTATTACGACGAGCTGCTGCAGATGGGCATCGTCGCCAGCATGAAGGATTTCTATTGGGACATCCGCCCCAAGCCGGAATACGGCACCGTCGAAATCCGCGTCTGCGACACCCCGCTGACCATCGAGCACGCCGCGCACCTGGGCGCCTACGCGCAGTTGCTGGCGCGCTGGATATTGACCGAGCGGCCGTTCGTGATGCGCGACGATTTTTACCTGCTGTACCAGTACAACCGTTTCGAGGCCAGCCGCTTCGGATTGAACGGCATGCTGGCCTTGCATGGCGAGACGCCGGCGACTTCGAGTAAACTGCCGATCTTCGAGCATTTGCTGTTGCAATTGCAGTTGCTGCAACCGTATGTGCAAAACGAGGTCGAGGAACTGACCCTGAAACGCCTGCGCCACATGGCGCACAACCGGCTCAGCGACGCCGGCTGGCTGCGCCAGGCATTTGCCCAGCGCGGCTCGCTCAACGATATGATGCGTCTGTCGTCCGAACTGTGGATGGACCGGTCGCCGCCTTCTTATTTCCAATGATGCCGCCTGCTTTCGCCAGTGAAAGAGGCTGGCGAAAGCAAACATGACAACACCATTCGATGTAGCAGTAATCGGCGCCGGCGTTTTTTCC
>NZ_AJHH01000782.1 GCF_000256565.1 Herbaspirillum lusitanum P6-12
CGGCAAGTCGGTGGTGCTGATCGACCACGCGTCCAAGCTGGCCGAGAAGATCCGCATCTCCGGCGGCGGCCGTTGCAACTTCACCAACATCGGCGCGACGCCGCAGAATTTCCTCTCGCAAAATCCCCATTTCTGCAAAAGCGCCTTGTCGCGCTACACGCCGCAGGACTTCCTCGCGCTGGTCAAACGCTACCAGATCAGCTTCCATGAGAAGCACAAGGGGCAATTGTTCTGCAGCGACTCGTCCGAAGAAATCATCGCCATGCTCAAGGCGGAGTGCGATTCCGGCCACGTCGAGTGGCGCATGCCGTGCGGCGTGGCCTCGGTGGGCAAGGACGGCGAGTTGTTCCGGCTGGAGACCGATTCCGGCGAAATCCTGGCGCGCCACGTGGTGATCGCCACGGGCGGCCTGTCGATTCCCAAGATCGGCGCCACCGACTTTGCCTATCGCATCGCCAAGCAGTTCGAGGTCCAGCTGGTCGAGACGCGTCCGGGCCTGGTGCCGCTGACTTTCGACGGCGCCGGCTGGCAGCCTTTCGTCGATCTGGCCGGCATCGCGCTGGAAGTCGAGGTCGAGACCGGCGTCAAGAAAGAGCGCGGCTATTTCCTCGAAGACCTGTTGTTTACCCATCGCGGCTTGTCCGGCCCGGCAATCCTGCAGATTTCCAGTTTCTGGCAGCAAGGCGCGTCGCTGACGCTGAACCTGCTGCCGCAGATCGACGTCGCCGACACTCTCATCGAAGGCAAGACCACGCTCAAGAAGAATCTCGGCAACCTGCTGGGGCAATGGCTGCCGGCGCGGCTGGCCGACGGCCTGCTCAAAGCCAACGGATTCGACGGCACGGCGCGCATCGCCGACATGCCGGACAAGCAATTGCGCCAGGTGGGTGAAGCGCTCAATCGCTGGACCATCAAGCCGAACGGCTCGGAGGGCTACCGCAAGGCCGAAGTCACCATGGGCGGTATCGATACGCGCGAGCTGTCGCAGCAGAGCATGATGGTCAACAAGGTGCCGGGCCTGCATTTCATCGGCGAGGCGGTCGACGTGACCGGCTGGCTGGGCGGCTACAACTTCCAGTGGGCCTGGGCGTCGGGCGTGGCGGCGGGGCAGGCTATTGAATAGAGGGAGTGTATGTTTCCGGCACGCATCCCAAATCGTTGATTTATTTGGATTTTTTGCCGCTCGGTTGGAAAAAAGCCACGGTAAAGCTTCCATTTGCCGCTTCGGTCTGCTAAAATCGCGTTCTTTCCGTATCCAACCTAACCTCTTTGGTTTGAATCTACATGACCACTATTCGTCTTAAAGAAAACGAGCCGTTCGAAGTCGCCATGCGCCGCTTCAAGCGCACTATTGAAAAAACCGGTCTGTTGACCGAGTTGCGCGCGCGCGAGTTTTACGAAAAGCCGACAGCAGAACGCAAGCGCAAGCTGGCAGCTGCAGTGAAGCGTCACTACAAGCGCATCCGCAGCCAGCAACTGCCTAAGAAGCTGTACTAAGAAATTCCCGTCGCGCCGCCTCGTTGCGAGGTGTGCGCGACCACGTTAAACCCGCTCTGGTACACGCCACAGCGGGTTTTCGCATTCGTAGGCCGTCGCTAAGCTACTGCGCGAACCGGCATGCGGTCTGCGGCGCTCATCGTACATTCGTACGATTCCGCTCCTCGATCCACATGTCGGTCCTGCTCGCTACGCTTATCGACGGCCTACGTGGTCTCATATAAGTCCTTTGCGACGCACTTCAGCGACCGGGATTTGAGGCTTGTGCTAGATTGAATCAATCGCTTATCTCTGGAGAATGCAATGGGTCTGAAAGAGCAAATCACCGAAGACATGAAGGCGGCGATGCGCGCCAAAGAGGCGACCAGGCTGGGTACGATTCGCCTGATCACCGCGGCGATGAAGCAAAAGGAAGTCGACGAGCGCGTTGAGCTCGACGATGCGATGGTGCTGGCGATCATCGACAAGATGGTCAAGCAGCGCAAGGATTCCATCAGCCAGTTCGAAGCCGGCGGTCGCCAGGATCTGGCCGACATCGAGAAGGCCGAACTGGCCATTCTGACCGCGTACATGCCTGCCGGCCTGTCCGATGACGAGATCAAGGCTGAAGTGCAAGCCGCCGTGGCCGCCACCGGCGCCGCCGGTCCGCAAGACATGGGCAAGGTCATGGGCGTGCTGAAGCCGAAGCTGGCCGGTCGCGCCGACATGACCGCCGTGTCCGCTTTGGTCAAGGCTGCCTTGGCCGCTGCCTGAATCTTGTCGGGACGCTGACTCCTTGTGATTCCACAGTCGTTCATTCAGGATTTGCTCAACCGCGTCGATATAGTCGATGTGGTTGGCAAGTACGTGCAGCTCAAAAAGGGCGGCGCCAACTTCATGGGCTTGTGCCCGTTCCATAACGAAAAATCGCCAAGCTTCACGGTCAGTCCGACCAAGCAGTTCTATCACTGCTTCGGCTGCGGCGCGCATGGAACGGCCATCAGTTTCCTGATCGAATATTCCGGCATGGGCTTCGTCGAAGCCGTCAAGGACCTGGCCCAGAACGTCGGCATGGTGGTTCCCGAGCGCGAAGACAGCATCCCCCTGGCGCAGCGCCAGGAGAAGCAGGCCAAGAGCATGGCCCTGTCGGACGTGATGACGCGCGCCAACGATTTCTACCGTCACCAGCTGCGCAGCGCCCAGCCGGCCATCGCCTATCTCAAGGGGCGCGGGCTGACCGGCGAGATCGCCGCCCGCTTCGGGCTGGGCTATTCGCCCGACGAGTGGGATAGCCTGCGCCAGGTTTTCCCCGACTACGACAACGAAGCCCTGGTCGAGTCTGGCCTGGTGATCGACAAGAGCGACGAGGACGGCGGCCAGCGCATGGGGCGCAAGCGTTACGACCGCTTCCGCCATCGCGTCATGTTTCCGATCCGCAATACCAAGGGCCAGGTCATCGGTTTCGGCGGCCGCGTCATGGACGGCGGCGAACCGAAGTACTTGAACTCCCCGGAAACGCCGCTATTTCAAAAGGGTAGCGAGCTGTACGGTTTGTTCGAGGCGCGCCAGGCGATCCGCGAAGCGGGCTATGTGCTGGTGACCGAAGGCTACATGGATGTAGTGGCGCTGGCGCAGCTGGGTTTCCCGCAGGCAGTGGCGACGCTGGGTACGGCATGCACGCCGATCCACGTGCAGAAATTATTGCGTCAGACCGACGAGGTGGTGTTCAGCTTCGACGGCGACTCGGCCGGACGACGGCGCGCGCTGGACGCGTGCCTGATCCATGCCTCGGACAACAAGATCATCAAGTTCCTGTTCCTGCCGAAGGAGCACGATCCGGACAGCTACGTGCGCGAAAAAGGCGCCGAAGCGTTCGAGCAGCAAATTAAAGAAGCGATGCCGCTGTCGCAGTTCCTGATCAAGGAAGTGGTCGGCGACAACGATATGACCACGCCGGAAGGCCGCGCCCGCGCGCAGTTCGACGCCAAGCCGATGTTGCAGGCATTGCCGCCGTCGTCCTTGCGTCTGCAGATCGTGCGCAGCCTGGCGCAGGTCACGCAGACCACGCCGGCTGAAATCGAGGCGTTGTTCGAATTGTCCAGGCCGGTGGTGCAGGCAAGTACGCGCCGGCCGCCGCCGCGCAGCAAGCGCATGGCGCCGGTCGGGCTGGAACGTCAGATCGTGCGGCTGCTGGTGGCGCATCCGGCCTTGGCGAGCGACCTGGACAACGACACCCTGATGGTGGTCGGTCACCATGCGCCCGATCATGCGCAGATGGTGACGCAACTGGTTGAAGCCTGCCGCAGCATGGGCGAGCAGGCCAATTTCGCGACGCTGGTCGAACTGCTGCGCGACGGCGGGGCGGATTTTGAAAGCCTGATCGCCGAAATCGCGGCCGAGACCGAGGCGGAATCCGAATTCGATGTCGTCCGGCAAGAAATGGCCGGTGCGGTGCGCCAGATGAAAATGCGCCAGGTCGAGGATGAAATGAAGCAGTTGTCGATTGCCGGCCTGAGGAATGAAATCGCCCAAAGCCGCTACCGGGAATTGATGCAGAGGAAGGAACATCTGAAACGTCTCACGGGAGCCGATTTCGGATGATTTTGAGAGGTGTTGAGGGACGATCGGGGCTGGATGTTACGCAGGATTGCCTTGATCTCCGGGAAAAACACCCTATATATGTTATAATCCAAGGCTTTAATTCCGCGGCGAAACATAACTCGTGATGCGGCAAAGATTCATTGAACCATCGGTCCATAGAGCGAATGAAGGCAAATAAGCCATCGCATTGGACAAGAAATGCAGGGGACGAAAGATTTAGGAACGTTGCGCGGGCAAATCGTATCCAAGTGATATGAGATGCAGGAAAAGCATGGTTTGAATGGCGCAATGAGTTTGACTCACTTGGCTTTGATTCTATGGCAGATGCAATGAAGAAAACCGCAAAAACTCCGACACCTTCCGCTAAAAACACCAAGCCGGCCGTCAAGCCGGCAAGCAAGTCGACCCCTGTATCACGATCGGTCCCGAAGAAAACAGCTGCTGCAAAGCCTACCGGCAAAGCAACGGCGACGGCAGTAAGGGCAACAAGCTCGCCAGCGAAAGCTGCATCGACAGCCTCGGCGAAAAAATCCAGTGCCAAACCTGCTTCTACGGCGGTTCGCGCTGCAGTGCCGGTAGTCGCCAAAGCGACGACCAAAGCGGCTGCAACGCCAACGAAGAAGAACTTATCTCAAGCCAGCATCAAGCCGGCTTCTGTGCAATCGAAAGCTTCTGTGACAACCAAGAAACCTGAACCGAAAACCGCCAAGCCTGCAGCCAAAGCAGCAGTCAAGAGCGAAGTCAAAGACGTCAGCGTCATGATCGCGCCTGGCGTAAGCCAGACGACCGACGCCGCCGCACTGGCCGCCATCGATACGTCCGGCTACATTTTGCCGTCCGTCAAGGTGCCGGGCCGCCGTGGCCGCAAGCCGAAGGAATTCCAGCCGGAGAACGACGAAATCGCCGCACTGAATGCGGTTGAGCGCGCCGAACTCAAGGCCGTCGACAAAGCCAAGGCCAAGGATCGCAAAGCCAAGGAAAAGGCGCTGCTGAAAGACGCCTTCTCGTCCGACACCGAAGCCACCGAAGAAGAACTCGAGCGTCGCCGCCAAAAGCTCAAGACCCTGATCAAGCAGGGTAAGGAGCGCGGCTACCTCACCTTCTCCGAAATCAACGATCACCTGCCGGAAAACATCGTCGATCCGGAAGCCATCGAAGGCATCATCGGCACGTTCAATGACATGGGCATCTCCGTGTACGAACACGCGCCTGATGCTGAAACATTGCTGCTCTCCGACAACGTCGCCAACGTCGCCAGCGACGACGACGCTGAAGCTGCGGCCGAAGCTGCGCTGTCGACCGTCGACTCCGATTTCGGTCGCACCACCGACCCGGTCCGCATGTACATGCGCGAAATGGGCTCGGTCGAACTGCTGACCCGCGAAGGCGAAATCGAAATCGCCAAGCGCATCGAAGACGGCCTGAAGGACATGATCCAGGCGATCTCCGCTTGCCCGACCACGATCGCTGAAATCCTGGTCGCCGCCGACAAGATCTCGAAAGACGAAATCAAGGTCGACGAAATCGTCGACGGCCTGGTGGACATGAGCGAAGGCGAAGTCGTTGTCGCCGCCGCTTCGGATGAAGAAGACGAAGAGGACGACGAAGAAGACGGCGAGGAAGAGGAAGAAGAAGGCGAAAGCAGCAACACCGGCGGCGCCGCAGGTTTCTCCGCCGAGCAGTTGGAACAGCTCAAGCGCGATGCGCTGGGCAAGTTCGCCACCATCTCGACCCAGTTCGACAACATGCGCAAGGCCTTCGAAAAAGAAGGCTACAACTCCAAGCCGTACGTCAAGGCGCAGGAAATCATTTCCAACGAGTTGCTCGGCATCCGCTTCACCGCCAAGGTCGTTGAAAAACTGTGCGACACGCTGCGTGCGCAAGTCGACGAAGTGCGCCAGATCGAGCGTCAGATCCTCGACGTCGCCGTCAACAAGTGCAACATGCCGCGCGCGCATTTCATCAAGGTTTTCCCGGGCAACGAAAGCAACCTGGACTGGGTTGATGGCGAAGTCAACGGCAACCACGCCTACAGCGTCGTGCTGGCGCGTAACGTACCGGCCATCAAGGAACTGCAACAGAAGCTGATCGACCTGCAAGCGCGCGTCGTGCTGCCATTGCCTGACCTGCGCGGCATCAACAAGAAGATGGGCGCCGGCGAGAAGAAGGCGCGCATGGCCAAGCGTGAAATGACCGAGGCCAACCTGCGTCTCGTGATCTCGATCGCCAAGAAGTACACCAACCGCGGCCTGCAATTCCTTGATCTGATCCAGGAAGGCAACATCGGCCTGATGAAGGCCGTGGACAAGTTCGAATACCGTCGCGGCTACAAGTTCTCGACCTATGCGACATGGTGGATTCGCCAGGCAATTACACGTTCGATCGCCGACCAGGCACGCACCATCCGTATCCCGGTGCACATGATCGAAACCATCAACAAGATGAACCGCATCTCGCGTCAGATCCTGCAGGAAACCGGTGCAGAACCTGACCCGGCGACGCTGGCCATCAAGATGGAAATGCCGGAAGACAAGATCCGCAAGATCATGAAGATCGCCAAGGAGCCGATCTCCATGGAAACGCCGATCGGCGACGACGACGATTCGCACCTGGGCGACTTCATCGAAGACAACAACACATTGGCCCCGGCCGATGCGGCGTTGCACGCTTCGATGCGCGGCGTGGTCAAGGACATCCTCGATTCCCTGACGCCACGCGAAGCCAAGGTGCTGCGCATGCGTTTCGGCATCGAAATGTCGACCGACCACACGCTGGAAGAAGTCGGCAAGCAATTCGACGTCACGCGCGAGCGCATTCGTCAAATAGAGGCAAAAGCGCTGCGCAAGCTGCGCCATCCGTCGCGCTCCGACAAGCTGAAGAGCTTCCTGGAAGGTAACTAAGTCAGACCGGGACTTCGGTCCCGGCCAGACTCAGGCCCCCTAGCTCATGCTTGGTTAGAGCAGCGGACTCATAATCCGTTGGTGCCGTGTTCGACTCACGGGGGGGCCACCAAAAAACTCTGAGTAATCAGGAAAAACGCCACTCTGAAGAGTGGCGTTTTTGTTTCTCCGGTTGAAACCAAGTCTGAGCATCTTATGCAGGGTTACGCACTTCGCTTTTACCGCCCACATTGCTCTTGGTACTATAGTCAACGCCAAAACGTTCCATGTAATCGCGCATCAATTGTCGAATGACTTGGGATGGGGTCAAATCTTGGCTGAAGCACAGCTCTTCAAATGCCTTTTTCTTGATCGGGTCGACGAGTACCGTCAGTCGAGCGGTTTTATTTTCCATGATAGTCCCTGATGTGAATGATGAAAATTATAATCAAATTACAATAAAAATCTTTGAAAAATTTGATCAGTCGTGCCGCTGATGTGACTTGCAGCATCATTTCGCAACCGAATGGATGCCCGCACTGCTTCACTACTTTTTTGTGTCGCCATTTTCGACCAGCATGAGGGCGCTTAAAGGAGTCGTCCCTGACATGGTATTGAATTCCGCCTTTGTCTTGCCTTGCCCGGTCTGGAAACGTTCGGCCAACCCCTCGAACCCCAACTTGTAGAGATGATCCAGTACCACGGCCTGTTTCTGCAGGTCTGAGAGGGCTGCATCCTGGTTGCCGTGTAATGCGCACACTACGCGATTTAAGCTGGCAGTTGCAGTACTCCACCAGAGTCGCGAGTCAAACGCCGACCAGAGTCGTTCCATCGATGAGGCCAGATCTTCGTCATCGCCCCAAAAATTGGAGACGAGGATGCCATTTTCAGACAGCGCTGCCCGGCAGGTGGTGTAAAAAGCAGTGGTGTTTAATGCTGGCACCAAACCATTTGCGTCGAAACCATCGTGCAAAATGACGTCCACTTTCGCTTCCATTGTTGCAATGTAGTCTTTCGCATCGGTGTGCAGCACCACGAAACGTTCACTGTCGGGGGGAACTGCAAAGTCCTCGCGCAATGCGATCACATCTTCATCAATTTCCAATACGGTGATGTTCGTATCCGGAAACATGCGATGGCAATATTTAGCCAAGGACCCGCCTCCCAAACCGATCATCAATATTGACCTCGGCTGGGGATTGAACAGCAAGAAAATCATCATGCCGCGTGTGTAACTGAGGAGAAGTTCGTCCGGATCACTCAGCCGCATGGCGCTTTGAATGAATCGGGCATCAAAATGCAGTGTACGCATGTCGTCACTGTCAAAAAAAAATGGTTTTCCTTTGCTGGCCAGATAAGCCTCCTCAAATGCACTGGCTTTTTTCTGAAAACTCTTGAGTAATGTATGTTTCATTTTCTTCAACTTCAACGGTAGACAAGGACATGCAATAAAAATCAGACCAGCACTTGGCGCGTCGCGGAAAAAAACTCGTGGATCTTTTTTTCGATGCCAGGTGCAATCATTACTTCCGGTTTGCAGCCATTAGGGCACGCTAACGATGGTGTCGTTCCAAACAGGCGGCAAATAAGCGGGCGGTCATCATAGACCTGGCAACCATCGTTGCCCAGATGAGGGCAACTCAGATTTTCCAATGCAGTAGCGTGTTCCTTCGTTGTTTTAACCGGTAGCCGTGACATTTCTTCTGGCGAGGTTGTCACGGGGCCGCAACAATCAACGCATCCAGGTTTGCAAACGAAAGTGGGAATATGACGGCGAAAGAATTTTATTTTTTGGATGTTGGTTGTCATGAGTACTTCGCTGTGTTTGGGGCGATTACGAAAACTGATTCAGACCGCTGAAAATATCAGCATGCCGTTTTTCTCATAGGCCGTTGGTGCATCACCGACTCGAGCTGACGTTGCTGCAAGATGCTTTGTAGCACTTGGCATAGATCCACCGTATGCCCGCCAACGATTTCTTTTAAGCGTCTGATAAGCGTCTTATTGGATGTTTGAAGCGCGGTTCCCTTGCAGGCGAAAACAACTTGGTTCATGGAATCGAAAACAGGAATGACGATCACGGCATTGTCGAAACTGCGCCGAATGCGATCCACATACACCTGGCCGACATAGTCAATATCGATCAGATTGACGACCATAATGCCCCCGTCATCAAGCATCTGGTATGCGTTGTCGTAAAAGTCCTGACTGCACAATTGAGCAGGTTGGCCGACACGGTCAAAACCATCGACGATCAACACGTCGTATTTTTCTTTATGTCTTTTGACGAAATCAGCGCCATCCACGCATTGGACGGACAAGCGGTCATCGTCCTGCGGAATCAGAAAATGGTCACGCAAAGCGATTACGTCGCTATTATTTTCGAGCACCGTAATCAACGAGTTGGGAAGATGCTGATGACAGTACTTTGGTAAAGAACCTCCACCGAGCCCGATCATCGCAATTGACACGGGATCTTGATGGAAAAATAGAAATCCCATCATCGTTTGTGTATAGCCGAGTGCCAGGCGAAATGGCGCTTGCATATCCATTTCACTATGTACCGATAGCATATTGAAATGCAAATAAGCCGATTGGCCGTTGGAATAAATGAATGGCTTTCCATCTGCTGATGTGGACATCAGATCATCGAATCGATCGACCACCATCGGTATAAATTCTTCCGAAACAGGCGGATCTGCGTCTTCGAGCAACGCCTGTAGATAAAAACGGACGCGCTTGGGTAACAGCCGCAACGAGCGCGTGGATTTCCCTAGCAAGAAATTATTGGCCGTAATGTCTGCTCGTTTTGACGAATATATTGACGCTTCAGATGGATATTTTTTGTATTTAATCATGACCATTGCATTGTAATGTAAAACAAATATTAGAATAATTATATTGCAATGAAATGCATCTTTTTCAGGCTCTTGCTTCCTTAAGCGTGAGGCGATTTTGCAGAGCATCTGAGCCAGTATTGCGCGGTTTAAGCATGTTGTTGCG
The DNA here is from genome assembly GCF_000256565.1 of Herbaspirillum lusitanum P6-12. Taxonomy (GTDB): domain Bacteria; phylum Pseudomonadota; class Gammaproteobacteria; order Burkholderiales; family Burkholderiaceae_D; genus Herbaspirillum; species Herbaspirillum lusitanum. The sequence goes on from NZ_AJHH01000782.1 coordinate 9,960, forward strand.
TGTCAGTCAGCCGGGCGGGGCAAGCTGAGAGAAGGTTGTGGGTGGTATGGAAAATGCGCCGGCGGCGTTCATTGGTTTGCCGGAAGGGCGCAATCGGCAAGATGGTAGTGCGCGTGTCTGACTGATTGCCTGGCGTAGCGCAACTTCGTTTTCCCGCTCTATATATAGAAGGCCTGGCAGTTTGCCGGGCCTTGGCTTTTTGCGCTGTCGGGAGAAGCGCGGGATGGCGTCTTTCATTGCCATCAGGCACCACTCCCTCTTTGTCCCGAAAATCATTCGGTCCGGAAAGATGAAGTTCGCATCAGCAATATATTCAAACTCAAAAATGTAGTTTACTTGTAACATTAGTACACATATTCTCCATTTCAGAGGCTATCAAGTGTTGTAATTCGCAATAAATCTATTGAATCTATGTAGTTACGGTAAAAAACCGTGGAAATTAATTTTTTAATGTGTAGAATTAAATAAAATTTTTAGTAAAACTACATGAAATGTAGAGAGGCAAAAAGAAGCGTAGCCGTCACATGGATGCGTGGAAATAATGCCCATAAAAAAGAATTCGAGTGCAATGCTCGAAAAATAGTGGAAGTCCCCACAAGCATATTTAGGAGATGAAATGAAAAAAGCATCAAAGGTCGCATTCATTGCGAAGCCGCTCGCTATTGCTGCCGTCATGGCCGGCGCATGCGCAAGCGCTCAGGCTCAGACTAACGTCACCGTCTACGGTCGTATCGACGCCGGCATCAATTACCAAAGCAACCAGGCTGGTGCCAATGGCAGCCGTGGCAGCAAATGGGGCATCGACGGCAATGAGTGGGGCACCAGCATGTTCGGCTTCAAGGGTACTGAAGATTTGGGCGGCGGTTTGAAGGCGATCTTCACTATTGAAAGCGGCTTCGACGCTTCAAATGGTTCGGTCAATAGCTCATCTTCCAATCCTGGCATATTGTGGTCACGTCGTTCCTTCGTCGGCCTGAGCGGTTCGGCCGGTACCCTGAAGGTTGGTAAAGACCTGGCGATCCAAAGCGATCCGATCTGGGCGCTGGACCCGACCGGTCAGCAAGCGCTGAGTACAGCGACGCTGGTCAAGGAACGCAACTGGCCGCAAACCAACAACATGGTCAGCTATGAATCGCCAAACTTCGGCGGCTTCACGGCAACCGTGATGCACGGCTTCGGCGAAGCAGCAGGTTCGTTCACCAAGGGTGTGCCGACAGCGACAGGCGTGGTTTCCAACAACGGCAGCCGCGACGGTATTTCGCTGGCCTATGTCCAACCGACCTATGAACTGCGCGCCATCTATGACGTGCAACGCGACACCAACGGTCAATACTCGACACTGTTCAACTCTTCCAAAGAGCTGACACTGGGCGGCACCCTGACCATCGACAAGCTGAAACTGTTCGCCGGTTATGAAAACCTGCGTGCAAATTCCGTAGCGACAGGTAATCCTGATCGCGCCAATCACTACTGGTTGGGTGCCAACTACCAGATCACCCCAGCTCTGACACTGATCGGTGCTGCTTATCACGTGAACGTTAACGCTGGCGTCGGCAGCGCGAACCTGTTCGTCCTGGGCGGTAACTACAGCCTGTCCAAGCGCACTCTGCTGTACGCAACCGTCGGTACCGTTCGCAACGGCGCCAACTCCGACTTCTCGGTCGAGTACGGTGGCGGCGGTATCAAGGGTCAAAACCAGCAGGCGTTCTACACTGGTATCAGCCACTCGTTCTGATGCAAGACAAGCCCGGGGTCGTGTGATCCCGGCACCGTCCTCGCGGGCGTGATTCCATCGTTAATAGTCGCGATGGAATCATCCCGCGCAGGTCTGCAGCAAACGTGCTGTACTTTAGTCGGGCGGCACACGTAACGCAGAGTAATCGTAGGTGTAGTGACATCCTGAGGAACTCCCCCTCTTGGCCCGTTCGATGTTGAACGGGCTTTTTTATTGTCTGCGCGGACGGCGCTTCAGAATCCATCCGGCGACGCCAAGAAGAGCAAGAAAGAAGCAAAGAACGCGACAAAGAAAAACCGGCAAGCCTTGCAGGCCTTGCCGGTTTATTTTTATGTGGAGGGCCGGCGCCGCACAGGCAGCCCGCCTTCCTGTCTCCGCCGCTTACTTGGTATGTGAGATCAGATTGGGTTTGTTGCCCTCGTCGCCGTGCTTTTCCACCGGATGATCGTCGGCTGCCGAGACCTTGTCGCCGAGGACGTCGTGCGTCGACGCGATGTGGGCCAGGATGCCGCGCTTGGCTTGGCGCTGCAGCTCCGCGAACGGGCTTGAGCGGTTCAGCGACACGCCTACCGCCAGCACGTCCACCAGCAGCAGCAGCAGAATGCGCGACACCATCGGGATGTGCATCATGCTGCCTTCATCGTGCTCGACCGCCAGCGTGTAGTCGGCGCGCTTGGCCAGTTGCGAATTGCTCGGCGCCAGCGCGATGATGGTGGCGCCGGAGTTCACCGCAACTTCGACCGTGGTGGCCAGATGACGCAGGCGGCCCGAGTTGGAGATGATGACCGCGACGTCGGTGTTCTTCAGCAGCGAGGCCGAGACTTCCTGCAATTGCGGATCGGTGTAGGCGGTCGATGGGATGCCGAGGCGGAAGAATTTCTGTTGCGCGTCTTCCGCCACCAAGCCGCAGCTGCCGAAGCCGTAGAACTCCACGCGCGTGGCATGGCTCAGCACTTCGATGACCTTGCTCAGCGTGTCCGCGTTGAGGCTGTCGCGCACTTCCATCATGGCGGCGATGGTGTTGTCGACCACTTTCACGCCGACGTCGAGCGCCGAGTCGCCGATATGCACCTGGCTGTGCGCGACCGGCACGGTGCCGGTGACGCCCGAGGCGAGTTTCAGTTTGAAATCGGCCAGGCCCTGGCAGCCCATGGTGCGGCAGAAGCGGATCACGGTCGGCTGGCTGACGTTGGCGCGGCGGGCGATTTCCGAAATCGGCTCGCTCATGACCGCACGCGGATGCGCCAGGATCAAGCCGGCCACGCGTTCTTCGGCCGGCGAGAATTGCGAGCGCGCCTTGCGGATGCGTTCCAGGAAAGGCACGGCATTGCCGCCGCCCAGGCGTTCGGCCAGAATCGCGGCGACGCCGACAAAAGCCGGGTAGGGCGCGGTGATGACGTAGGTCGGGATCTTTTGCATGTAGGCGTCGAAACGCCCCTTGCTTTCAAAGCGCGCGCGGAAGGCCGAACGTGCGAAGTAGTCGCCCAGATGCGGCACCACGCCGCCGCCGATGTAGATGCCGCCCAGCGTGCCGAGCGTGACCGCGACATTGGAAGCCAGCGTGCCGAGCATGCCGCAGAAGACGTCGACCACTTCCAGGCACAGCGCATCTTTCTGATTCAGCGCGCGGTCGACGATTTGCGGCGCCGTCAGTTCTTCGGCGTTCCTGATCTTGTTGATCTCGCACAAGGCGCTGTAAATCATTTCCAGACCGGGCCCGGAGATCAGGCGTTCGGCCGAGACGTGCTTGTAGGTGCGCCAGCAATATTGCAGGATTGCCGCTTCCTTTTCGTCGGCCGGCGAGAACGACACGTGGCCGCCCTCGCTGCCCAGCGCGATCCAGCGGCCTTCGCTCGGGATCAGGCCGCCCACGCCGAGACCGGTGCCGGCGCCGACCAGGCCGATCACGCCGCCTTCGAGTCCCTGGCCGCCGCCGATCTGCACGCAATGCGATTGCTCCAGATGCGGCAACGCCATCGACAGCGCGGTGAAATCGTTGACCACCAGCAGCGTATCGAGACCGAGCAGCTTGCGCGTCTCTTCAATCGAAAACGCCCAATGGTGATTGGTCATCTTGATCTGGTCGCCCTGCACCGGATTGGCGATCGCGATGGCGGCATGGTGGATGGCGGGGTGTTCGTTGGTTTCCAGGTAAGCCCTGGCCGCCTGCGAAAACTCCGCATAGTCGGCGCAACGCAAGGTCTGGATCGTATCTATCTGTCCGGGAGCACGTTCCAGCGCGAAGCGCGCATTGGTGCCGCCGATGTCTGCCAACAAACGCGGACCATCCATGAAGGTGTTCGACGCGTTGTAGCTGCCATGTATAAGCGATGCTGAAGACATGTAGTAAAACTTTCCGAAAAAAAACTGTTATGCGTATCGGTGAGGCTGTGCGCGGGCGTACTCTGCGATGCTTTTATTTTTGGTGGGCGTATATTAGCTCGCTTTGCGCAAATCCGTGGCCGTCACCGGTCTTCTGGCCAGTGCGCGCCGGCGC
>NZ_AJHH01000783.1 GCF_000256565.1 Herbaspirillum lusitanum P6-12
CGGCGCGCGACATCATCGCCGACGATGCACTGGGTCCCCAACTTCCGGCAAGATAAGATTTCGGCAACGCAGCAGTGCTCTGCCAATGGTTCAACAACGGTTCAACCCAGCGCCATGCCGCTTCCTGCTCATCGCGCCGTACGAACAGCGCGAGGTTGCCGCGAATCACATCCAGCAACAGCCGCTCGTAAGCATCTGCCCGTTTTTGTTTAAAGGCCTGGTCGAAGGCCAGATCCAGCGCTACCGGCTGGATCGTCATGCTGTCGCCGGGTTGCTTGGCGAAACAGTGCAACTGTATCGACTCCTCCGGCTGCAGGCGGATCACCAGCCGGTTGCTGTTTTCCACGCCTTGCGGCATCGGCAGGATGGCATGCGGGATCGGTTTGAAGGTGATCACGATCTCCGCCGTGCGTTCCGCCAGACGCTTGCCGGTGCGCAGGAAAAACGGCACGCCGGCCCAGCGCCAGTTATTGATCTCCGCGTGCAGCGCGATGAAGCTCTCGGTCTTCGACTGCGGCGCAATGCCGGCTTCCTGGTGATAACCGCCGACCGCCTGGCCGCGCACCGCGCCGGCGGCGTACTGGCCGCGCACGGCGCGGGATTCCAGGTCGTCGCGGCTGAACGGTTTCAGGGCGCGCAGCACGCGTACTTTTTCGTCCCGTATAGCATTGGCATCAAGCGAAGTCGGAGGTTCCATCGCCACCATGCACAGCAGCTGCAGCAAATGGTTCTGCACCATGTCGCGCAAGGCGCCGGTGCCGTCGTAGAACTCGCCGCGGCCTTCCACCCCGAGCTGCTCTGCGATGGTCAGTTGCACGTGCTCGATCGACTCGCGCCGCCACAGCGGTTCGAACAGGCTGTTGGCAAAGCGCAAAGCCAGCAAGTTCTGAACCGACTCCTTGCCAAGGTAGTGGTCGATGCGATAGATCTGGTCTTCGGCGAACACGCGCGCCACGGCGTCGTTGATCGCGCGCGAGGATTGCAGGTCGTGGCCGAGCGGCTTTTCAAGGACCACGCGGGCGTTGTCCAGCGCAATGCTGCTGGCGGCCAGGTGATTGCAGATCGGTTCAAACAGCTTCGGCGAAGTCGCCAGGTAATACACCGTGACGGCCTGGTTGTTCAGTTGCTCGCCAAGCAACGCGTAGTCGGCGGCGCGGGTCGCGTCCAGCACTACATAGGTAATGCGGCGCAGAAAACTTTGCCATTTGTCGGCGTTCTGATTGGCAATGCCTTCACTGACGTACAGGCCGGATTGCGTATGAACCCAGTCAAGATACGACTCCTGATTCAACTCCTGTTTGGCCACGCAGATGATGCGTCCCTCTTGATGCAATTTGCCGTCAAGATGCGCGGAGAACAATGCAGGAAGGATCTTCCGCATCGCCAGGTCGCCTGTCGCTCCAAACAGGACGAAATTGAACAAGCACGCTTCTTCTTGAATGACTTGCATGAGATTTCTATGTAATTAAACAAAACTTATATTGCAATGTTACTGTAGCATTACTACAATTACAAGCGAGCGACGGGAGTTCGTCCTAATAATTAAATTTATTCAGGCAATTTTTGTAGTTTTACTAAAATGAAGTAGAAAAGAGTGCTCTGAAGCACCCGCCGTACCTACAGCAAGTTCTCTTCCCCGGGGAACCCAGACCTTGCCGCGGTGCAAGCCGACGGCAATTTTTAAAACACAGGAGATAAAAAATGATGTTGAAGCACGCCATTAAAAAAAGTCTGATCGCCACCACCCTGATCGCAGCTTCCACCGTAGCGTATGCCGCGGAAGTGGAAGTGCTGCATTACTGGACCTCCGGCGGTGAAGCAAAATCGGTTGCCGAACTCAAAAAAATCATGGAAGCCAAGGGCGTGACCTGGAAAGACTTCGCGGTCGCCGGCGGCGCTGGCGAGAACGCAACCACCGCCCTGAAGGCGCGTGTCATCGCCGGCAGCCCTCCGACAGCCGCCCAGATCAAGGGCCCTGCAATCCAGGAATGGGGCCAGGAAGGCGTGTTGGCCAATATCGATTCCGCCGCAACCGCCGGCAAGTGGGATTCCCTGCTGCCGAAGTCGGTCTCCAGCGTGATGAAATACCAAGGTCACTACGTCGCCGCACCGGTCAACGTGCACCGCGTCAACTGGCTGTGGATCAACCCGGAAGTGCTGAAGAAAGCCGGCGCCAAGACCCCGACCAACTGGGATGAATTCTTCGACGCTGCAGAAAAGATCAAGAAGGCCGGCTTCGTCGCCGTTGCCCATGGCGGCC
>NZ_AJHH01000784.1 GCF_000256565.1 Herbaspirillum lusitanum P6-12
CGGCGGCGCCGACTTCTATCAGAAGGCGCTGGTGAAACTGGACCAGACAGCCTTGACCAGCGCCAACATGGTCAAGACCTTCGACACACTGGGCAAGATCAAGACCTACATCGACAAGGATTCCGCAGGCCGCGACTGGAACCTGGCAACTGCCATGGTCATCAACGGCAAGGCCGGCATGCAATTCATGGGCGACTGGGCCAAGGGCGAATTCACCACCGCCGGCAAGCAACCAGGCAAGGACTACCTGTGCGTGGCAGCACCGGGCACCGACAAGTCCTACACCTTCAACATCGACTCGATCGCCATGTTCAAGGTCAAGAATCCTGATTCGCAAAAGGCGCAACTGACCTTGGCAACCGCCATCATGAGCCCGGAATTCCAGGAAGTCTTCAACCTGAACAAGGGTTCGATTCCGGTCCGTCCTGATATCCCACGCGGCAAGTTCGACAGCTGCGCCACCAAGTCGATGGACGACTTCGCGACATCGAGCAAAGCCAACACCCTGGAGCCAAGCATGGCCCACGGCATGGCCGTCAGCTCGGCAGCGCAAGGCGCGATGTTCGACGTGATTGCCAAGTTCATGAACTCCAACATGACTTCGCAAGCCGCCGTGCAAGCCCTGGCCAAAGCAGCCAAGACTCAGTAAGCAATAAGACGTAAATCAAAAGCAGTGTAATAAGGCCTGTTCCGCAGCACGCTCCGGCGTGCTTGCGAACAGGGTATTTACGGGGCGGGCGCAGCGGTCGGGCGCCCATCGTCGTGAAAGGCCGGCAAGATTATCCAGCCGGTTTCGCGATATTCCCCGGGTTCAGGAGACATGCATGTCCAACTCAACAGTTTCCCTGTCGTCGACTAGTTCGAGCGCTGCCGGCAAGCCCGCGCGTAGAAATGGCCGCAGTGGAAAATTCGCCGCGCTGGCCGACAACTGGCTGCCGCGCCTGGTCTTATCACCGACCATCATTTTCTCGCTGGTCTTTGTCTACGGCTTCATCGCGCTCACCGGCTATCTGTCGCTGACCAATTCGCGCCTGATGCCCAACTACACATTCGCCGGCTTCGATCAATACACCCGACTGTTCGCACTCGACCGCTGGTGGACTGCCGCCAGCAACCTGGGCATCTTCGGCGGCCTGTTCATCCTGCTGTGCCTGGGCATCGGCCTGTTCATGGCGATCCTGCTGGACCAGAAGATCCGTGCCGAAGGCGCACTGCGCGCCGTCTACCTGTATCCGATGGCGCTGTCCTTCATCGTCACCGGCGCCGCCTGGAAATGGATTCTCAATCCCGGCCTCGGCCTGGAAAAAATGATGCATGACTGGGGCTTCGCCAACTTCAGCTTCGACTGGCTGGTCAACTCCGACATGGCGATCTACACCGTCGTCATCGCCGGCGTGTGGCAGTCGTCGGGGTTTGTGATGGCGCTGTTCCTGGCCGGCCTGCGCGGCATCGACGACGCCATCATCAAGGCCGCGATGGTCGACGGCGCCAGCTTGCCGACCATCTATCGCCGCATCGTCATCCCGGCGCTGCGCCCGGTGTTCTTCAGCGTGCTGCTGGTGCTCGGCCACATCGCGATCAAGAGCTTCGACCTGGTGATGGCATTGACCGCAGGCGGACCCGGCACCTCGTCGGACTTGCCGGCGATCTTCATGTATCAGTTCTCCTTCACGCGCGGACAGCTCGGCCTCGGCGCCGCTTCCGCCGTGATGATGTTGGCGACCGTGCTGGCCGTGCTGGTGCCTTTGATGTATCTGGAAACGAAAGGAACCCGCAATGGCCGTTGATACTTTTGCTCCCAAGGGCAATCCCAACCAGGAGCGTCAGCCGCTGACCATCGGCCGCGTGCTGATCTATGTCTTGCTGGTGCTGGTGGCGTTGTACTACCTCGCGCCGCTGTACGTGATGATCACCACCTCGCTGAAGTCGCTCGACGAAATCCGCACCAGCAATCTGCTGGCGCTGCCGATGGCGCCGACCACCGCCGCCTGGGGCAAAGCCTGGGACAGCGCCTGCACCGGCGTCGACTGCGGCGGCCTCGCGCCGTTCTTCTGGAACTCGATTAAGATGACCATCCCGGCCGTGCTGATCTCCACCCTGATCGGCTCGCTCAACGGCTACGTGCTGGCGCACTGGCGCTTCCGTGGATCAGAGGCGCTGTTCGCCGGACTGATGGTCGGCTGCTTCATCCCGTTCCAGGTAGTGATCCTGCCGATGGCGCGTCTTCTGGGCATGTTCGACCTGGCCAATACGACGCCGGGCCTGATCTTCGTCCACATCGTCTACGGCATCGCGTTCACCACGCTGTTCTTCCGCAATTACTACGTGACCGTGCCGGAAGAACTGGTCAAGGCGGCGCGCATCGACGGCGCAGGATTCTTCCTGACCTACCGCAAGATCATCTTCCCGCTGTCGCTGCCGATTTTCATGGTGTGCTTCATCTGGCAGTTCACGCAGATCTGGAACGACTTCCTGTTCGGCGTGGTGTTCGGCGGCTCGGATGCAAAACCGGTGACCGTGGCGCTCAACAACCTGGTCAATACCTCGACCGGCGTGACCGAGTACAACGTCAACATGGCGGCGGCGATCATCGCGGCATTACCGACCTTGCTGGTGTATATCCTCGCAGGTAAATACTTTGTCCGCGGCCTGACAGCAGGCGCCGTCAAGGGTTAAGCAGTTCAAGACAAGAATTCATGGAGAAGTAGAGAATGGCAAGCTTATCAATTCGCAACGTACGCAAGGTCTATCCGAACGGTAACGAAGTCCTCAAGGGCATCGACCTCGAAATCGAAGATGGCCAGTTCCTGATCCTGGTCGGCGGCTCCGGCTGCGGCAAGTCGAACGCTTCCACGAAGTCTTCGCCGCCTCGCGT
>NZ_AJHH01000785.1 GCF_000256565.1 Herbaspirillum lusitanum P6-12
CGCGCGGCGAACGCTTCCACGAAGTCTTCGCCGCCTCGCGTGAAGCGCGCCGCCCGCTGCTGTTCGGCCAGCTCATCATCATGATCGTGTACCTGCCGATGTTTGCGCTGACCGGCGTCGAAGGAAAGATGTTCCAGCCGATGGCCTTCACCGTGGTGGCAGCCTTGCTGGGCGCGATGATCCTGTCGGTCACCTTCATCCCGGCCGCGATTGCGCTGTTCATCGGCGACAAGGTCGACGAAAAGGAAAACGCCCTGATGCGCGCCGCCAAGCGCGCCTATGCGCCGCTGCTGCAAGCCTCGCTGCGCAACAAGCTGGTGGTGCTGTCGCTGGCCGCCGCCGTGATCGTCCTGTGCACGCTGCTCGGCACCAGGCTGGGCAGCGAGTTCGTACCCAGCCTCAACGAAGGCGACCTGGCGATCCAGTCCTTGCGCATTCCCGGCACCAGCCTGACGCAATCGGTGGAGATGCAGCAGCAGCTCGAACGCACGCTCAAGGACAACTTCCCCGAGATCGAGCGCGTGTTCGCCCGAACCGGCACCGCCGAAGTGGCGTCCGACCCGATGCCGCCGAACATCTCCGACGGCTACATCATGCTCAAGCCGCAAGACCAGTGGCCCAAGCCGAGGAAGACGCGCGACGAACTGATCGCCGCCATCCAGGAAACCGTCGCCGCCCTGCCCGGCAACAGCTACGAGTTTTCGCAACCGATCCAGTTGCGCTTCAATGAACTGATCTCGGGCGTGCGCAGCGATGTCGCGGTCAAGGTCTTCGGCGACGACATGGACGTGCTCAACGACACCGCCGCCAAGATCGCCGGCACACTCGGCAAAGTCCCCGGCGCAACCGAAGTCAAGGTCGAGCAATCGACCGGCCTGCCGATGCTGACCGTCAGGATAGACCGCGAGAAAACCGCCCGCTACGGCCTCAACATCGGCGACGTGCAGGACACCGTCGCCATGGCCATCGGCGGCAAGGAAGCCGGCGCCTTGTTCCAAGGCGACCGCCGCTTCGACATCATCGTGCGATTGCCGGAAAACGAGCGCAACGATCTCGACGCCATCAAGCGCCTGCCGATCCCCTTGCCGCACAACGACGGCAAGCTCAGCTACATCCCGCTGGGCGAAGTAGCCGACTTCGACATCGCCCCCGGCCCCAACCAGGTCAGCCGCGAAAACGGCAAGCGCCGCGTCGTCGTCAGCGCCAACGTGCGCGGACGCGACCTCGGCTCCTTCGTCGACGACGCGGCCGCCGGCATCGCCGCGCAGGTAAAAATCCCGACCGGCTACTGGATCGCCTGGGGCGGCCAGTTCGAGAACCTGCAGTCGGCAACGCAACGCCTGCAAATCGTCGTGCCGGTCGCCTTGCTGCTGGTGTTTGTCCTTCTGTTCGCGATGTTCAACAACGTCAAGGACGGCCTGCTGGTCTTCACCGGCATCCCGTTCGCCCTGACCGGCGGCGTATATATATATCGGCTCGCCGTCGATGAACTTCCTGCGCGGCAAGCTCACCACTGACGGCACCGCCCCTGCATTCGAACTGGAGCATGGCGGCCAGAAGACTTTGCTGAGCCTGCCGCTGAACGGCCACACCGATGCAGTAGCAAAATGGGTAGGCCGCGACATCGTCCTCGGCATTCGTCCGGAACACGTCACCGACGCCATGAGCGCCCATAACGGTAAAGCGGGCGATCCGCTCAGCACCACCGGCAGCTACCGTCCGACCGAAGTCGACTGCACCATCGAACTGACAGAGCCGACCGGCCCGGATACTTTGGTGGTGGCGCGTTTCAACGACGCTCCGGTGACATGCCGCACGCATCCGCGCGCAGGTGCCTTGCCGAATGAGCCGCTGAAGCTGGCGTTTGATCTGACCAAGGCGCTGTTGTTTGATCCGGCTTCGGAGCAGCGGATTGCTTGACGTGCAGCGTAGATAAAAGAAGCCCCGCGACAGTGATGTTGTGAACTGACCCCATAAAGTTGGCTGGCGCTGGCGATGCGCGGCATCCCGCT
>NZ_AJHH01000786.1 GCF_000256565.1 Herbaspirillum lusitanum P6-12
ACCGGCGGCGTGCTGGCGCTGGCGATGCGCGGCATCCCGCTGTCGATCTCCGCCGCCGTCGGCTTCATCGCGCTGTCAGGCGTGGCGGTGCTCAACGGCCTGGTGATGATCGCCTTCATCCGCACCCTGCGCGAAGAAGGCCGCTCGCTCGACGACGCCATCTTCGAAGGCGCCATGACGCGCCTGCGGCCGGTGCTGATGACCGCGCTGGTGGCGTCGTTGGGATTCGTGCCGATGGCGCTGGCAACCGGCACCGGAGCTGAGGTGCAACGGCCGCTGGCGACCGTGGTCATTGGGGGGATTTTGTCGTCGACGTTGTTGACGTTGCTGGTGTTGCCGTTGTTGTATCGGTTGGTGCATGCGGGGGATTCAGAGGACGACGGCACTGTCGGCATATCGCCATCATCGCGTAGCCGTGTACTGAATTGGCTATGCACGAGAAAATACAGAAACGTCTCATCATCGTAAAAATAAAAACGCCCTCCAACATGATCGTTGCTGAACTGACCCCATAAAGTTGGACAGTAAATTTGCTACCTGAAGGCCTGAGTCCGGTATTGCACCGGGCTCAGGCCTTTTAGTTTCAGCTTGATGCGTTGGTTTTGTAATAGTCGATGTATTCATCGATCCCGTCTTGTAATGTCCCCACATCGTTGAAGCGGCCGAGACTTGCGCGGCTTCGGCTGCTTTGCTGCGAGCGCCTTCTCGCGACGCAGCTCCTGCAATTTTTTTAAGTACGCCACCTCCGCGCGCAGGTATTCGTTCTCGTCGAGCAGCTCTTGGTGAGTGCGCTCTTCTGATGGTCGGATGGGCGCTTTTGAGGGAGTGGGCTTGGCTCTGGCCATGGTCGGGCGCCGGCTCCTGGGGCGCGGCTTGAGGGCTTCGTATCCGCCATCATGATACAGGCGTTGCCACTTCCCGATTGCACCAGCGTCCCGCAAGTCAAACAGGACACTGACCTGCTGCCCGGATAACTCGTTACTTCGCATGTACTGCAATACATGCAACTTGAAGTCGGCGTCGTAGCGCGAGCTCTTCTTGCGTAGCCCCGAATCGCCGTGGATTCGGTAGCCGGACACCCAGCGTCTGAGCGTCGAGCGGCCTATGTCGTAACGCCTGGCTAGCTCTCTGAAACCGCCAGAACCGGATAAATACTCATCAACAATTTTGCGACGTGTTGCCTGATCATACTTCGCCATGAAAAACACCCCAAAGGTTGGATTGATGTCCAACTTTTGGGGTGCAGTTCATTGCGGGCGTTTTTCATGCTTGTCTTCTACAGAAGCGGCGCGTGCGCCAAGGTAAATATTCTCGAAATTATTTACGCTTCATGAAGAAAATGAATTCCTGATTCTCTTGCGACTGCGACAGCAAATCGTTGCCGGTCTGCTTGGCGAATGCCTGGAAGTCGCGCACCGAGCCGGTGTCGGTCGCCGTCACGCGCAATACCTGACCGCTCGACATGTCGGCCAATGCCTTCTTGGTTTTCAGTATCGGCAGCGGGCAATTCAGGCCCCGTGCATCCAGCTCTCTGTGAAATTCAATAACCATACTGTGAATCAAAAATTCCTAGTGATCGTTCGAGAATTCTACTCCAACCTGAACCGCCTTGGTGCGTCGCAACATACTGTGTTGTATTTCGCGCACTACTGTTGTGCAGGGGAAACTAGCGGAGTGGATGAGCCGGCAAATTCAACGAACTGGACCGGCAAATCGTGCCGCCGCATCCACTCCGCCACAGCGTATCCCGTCCCCGCCGGCCAAGGCCGCAAATCGGGTGGGGCCACCAAGCGATACTCCAGCAATTCCGGAGACAACCTGATCCGGCCCGAGGCTTTCACGTGATACGCAATGATCAGTTCATTCTTGCGCATGAACTCGTAAACGCCGATCAGGGTGATCTGGTTGGCATCCAGATCGGTTTCTTCTTTTATTTCTCGGGCGATGCCCTGCTCCGGCGTTTCATCGCGCTCCATGAAGCCGGTAATCAGCGCGAACCGGCCTTCCGGCCATGCCGCATTACGCGCCAGCAACATCTTGCCGTCGATCTCGACCAGGGCCGCCAGCACCGGCAAGGGATTGTCCCAGTGCGTCCAGTGGCCGTCGGGGCAGGCAAGCCGCAGCTTGCCCGCCTCTTGTTCGTCGGCGCGCATCACCAGCGAGGTGGCGCAGACGGGGCAGAACTTGAAATCGCTCATGGATGCGCTCGTGCTTACGCTTTTGCGCCGACCCAGGCGACGACGCCTTGCAACGCCTTCGGCAAGCCGCTCGGATCGGTGCCGCCGGCTTGCGCCATGTCGGGACGTCCGCCGCCCTTGCCGCCGACTTGCTGGGCGACGAAGTTGACCAGTTCACCGGCCTTGACCTTCGATGTCGCATCGGCAGTGACGCCGGCGATCAGGCTGACCTTGCCGTCCTTGACCGATGCCAGCACGATGGCGGCGGTCTTGAGCTTGTCCTTGAGCTTGTCCATGGTTTCGCGCAGCGTGGCGACATCGGCGCCTTCCAGCGTCGCCGCCAGCACCTTGATGCCATTGACGTCAACCGCTTGCGCGAGCAATTCGTCGCCCTGGTTGGAGGCCAGCTTCGACTTCAATGCCGACAATTCCTTTTCCAGCGCCTTGACGTGATCCTGCACCTGCGCGATGCGCTGGGTCAGTTCTTCCGGCTGCGCCTTCAGCGCCGCAGCCGCTTCGGCGATGCGGTTGCTCAAGCTCTGCACCAGCGCCAGTGCGCCTTCGCCGCTGACGGCTTCGACGCGACGGATACCGGCGGCAACGCCGCCTTCCGCAACGATCTTGAACAGGCCGATATCGCCCGTGCGCGACACGTGCGTACCGCCGCACAGTTCACGCGACGAACCGATCGACAGCACCCGCACTTCGTCGCCGTACTTCTCGCCGAACAGCGCCATTGCACCGGCGCCGACGGCGTCGTCGTAGCCCATCAGTTTTGCTTCCGTCGCGGCATTGGCCAGGATTTCGCGGTTGACGATTTCTTCGACGCGACGGATTTCCTCGGCGCTCATCGGCGCATTGTGGCTAAAATCGAAACGCGTCTTGTCGGCGTCGACCAGCGAGCCCTTTTGCGACACATGGTCGCCCAGCACTTCACGCAGCGCCTTGTGCATCAGGTGAGTGGCCGAGTGGTTGCGCATGATCTGTGCACGTTGCTCTGCATCGACCTTGGCTTCCACGGCATCGCCCACCGACAGTGAACCCTTGATCAGGCTGCCGTGATGACCGAACACCTCCGGCTGGATCTTTTGCGTGTCGGCCACGGCAAACAGCGCGCCCGACGATTCCAATGCACCGGCATCGCCTGCCTGGCCGCCCGATTCTGCATAGAACGGCGTGGTGTCGAGCACCACGATGGCGTCCTGGCCGGCTTCGACCTTGGCGACGGCGCTGCCGTCGACGTACAGCGCAGTGACCTTGGCCTGCTGCGTCAGCGCGTCGTAACCGACGAACCTGGTCTTGCCGCCGCTGTATTCGATGCCGGCGGCCAACTTGAATTTACCGGCGGCGCGGGCGGTCGATTTCTGACGCTCCATGGCCGTGGCGAAACCGGCTTCGTCCAGTTCGACATTGCGCTCGCGGCAGATGTCGGCGGTCAGATCCAGTGGGAAGCCGTAGGTGTCGTACAGCGTGAAGGCTGTCTCGCCGTCGAGCCTGGCGGCGTTCTTGGCCAGCGCGGCTTCGAGGATCTTCATGCCGTGCTCCAGCGTCTCGCCAAAACGCTCTTCTTCCTGTTTGAGGACTTGTTCGACACGCGCAGCAGCGGCCGGGAGTTCCGGATAGGCCGCGCCCATTTCGGCGACCAGGTCCTTGACCAGCTTGTAGAAGAACGGCTGGGTCTGGCCCAGCTTGTGGCCGTGACGCAGCGCGCGGCGGATGATACGGCGCAGCACATAGCCGCGGCCTTCGTTGCCTGGAATCACGCCGTCGACGATCAGGAAGGACGTCGCGCGGATGTGGTCGGCGATGACCTTCAGGGAATTGTTTTCCAGGTCAGTGACATTGGTCTCGCGCGCGGCTGCCTTGATCAGCTTCTGGAACAGGTCGATCTCGTAGTTGCTGTGCACGTGCTGCAGGATCGCAGCCAGGCGTTCCAGGCCCATGCCGGTGTCGACGCACGGCGCCGGCAGCGGGGTCAGCGTGGCTTCGCCGGTCTTCGGATCGATCTGGCGGTCGAACTGCATGAACACGTTGTTCCAGATTTCGATGTAGCGGTCGCCGTCCTGCTCAGGGCTGCCCGGAGGACCGCCCCAGACATCGGGACCATGATCGTAGAAGATTTCCGAGCAGGGACCGCACGGGCCGGTATCGGCCATTTGCCAGAAGTTGTCGGAGGCGTACGGCGCCCCCTTGTTGTCGCCGATGCGCACGATGCGTTCTTTCGGCAGGCCGATGACCTTGTGCCAGATGTCGTAGGCTTCGTCGTCGGTTTCATAGACGGTGGCCCACAGCTTTTCAGCGGGCAGGCCGTAGACCTTGGTCAGCAGCTCCCAGGCCCATACCAGCGAGTCGTGCTTGAAATAGTCGCCGAAGGACCAGTTCCCCAGCATTTCGAAGAAGGTGTGGTGACGCGCGGTGTAGCCGACGTTTTCCAGATCGTTGTGCTTGCCGCCGGCGCGCAGGCAGCGCTGCACGGAGGTGGCGCGCACGTAATTGCGCTTGTCGGTGCCCAGGAACACGTCCTTGAACTGGACCATGCCGGAGTTGGTAAACAACAAGGTGGGGTCGTTGCCCGGCACCAGGCTGGACGAACGGACGATGGTGTGTCCCTTGGATTCAAAGAATTTCAGAAACTTGTCGCGGATTTCGGCTGAGTTCATGTTCTAGGACTGTAAAGAAAACGGTGCAAAAATGAGTTGGCAGAGAAAGCTGCTGTAAATCGGCTGCTGTGAGCCGGTGATTATACGTGATTAGCCCTGCCGCAATCATGGTCGGCAAGGCCTGCAGCACGTTTGCCGCAAGTCAACACGTCCGATCGAAAAAAAGACGTAAAAAAACCCGTTCGGATTGCTCCCAACGGGTCAATGGCGATATCAACCTGCAACCTGAATCAGACCGGTCTCGGAATTCTCCGACCTATCCCCCTCACGACTTGCCTGGCCAAAATCCCCTCCGGTAAATCAAGCGCCTTGATACAGCTTGCCGTTCTTGCTCTTCTTGGCGTGTTTCTTGTGCTTTTTAGCATGTTTCTTGTGCTTGGCATGCGGCGCCTTGGCTGCCGGTGCTGCGGGTGCGGCCGCTGCAGGAGCGCCAGGTGCCGCGGGAGCGTTCTGTGCCAGAACAGGCATGGCGAAAGCGGCGACGAGTACGGCTGCCAATAATTTATTCAGTTTCATCTTTTCCTCTTAAGTTGGTTCTTACAAGCTCGCTGACGATTGTTTGTCACGTCCCCCGTCAATTCGGCGAATCCGCTCTGACATGCGGCCTGTCTTTGCTGTAACGCCAGAATTCTGATTCGCGTTGACATAGTTTAAGCGGAGCGCACCAGAAATCCATTCAGGAATTACCTGATGTATTTCACCGCAGTTGTGTGGATCGGTTCGGCTTTTTTGGTGGCAGCGCGATCTTTCTTGCTCACCGCTTTGGCCGGCTGCTCTTTCACTACAACCGCGTAGTGGGGCTTGGCGACGTGATTGTTTTTTCCTCCATGCGTTTTTTGCGCTGCGTGCCGGGGATGCGGACTGGTCAATTGCCTGACGGGCGCCTTGTTTTTTTTCTTGAGGGCTTTACCCGGCTTTACCGGTTTGGCGGCGTGCGTCTTCCTTGCAGTCGCGCCAGTCTTTGCCGGAGTCGCCGGCAGTGTTGCGGCTGCCGCCTTTACCGCCGCATGATCGCGACGGTCTTGCAGGATTTGCGCCTCGCGCACCGTCAGCTTGCCGGCCTTGAGGTCGCGCACGATGCTGTCGTCGGTGTATTTCTTCTGGCTGCCGCCGGACTGAGCGCCGGCGTTGCCGGTGATGACGATGACGGCTGTTGCCGCCAGCATGCTGAGCATGCCCTTGGTTTTCATGTTCCTTGCTTCCCTGACTGGTTTCTCTTTGTTTCTCTTGTTGTGCTTATGCCGGGCCGATCAGATCAATGCGGTCGGTGCAAAATCCATCTACGCCCCAGCCCAGAATCTCTTCTGCGCGGGCCGGATCGTTGACGGTGTAGCAGAATAAACCATATCCCGCCTGTTTCACCGCCTGCGCCAGCGCCGGCGTCAGATTCTTGTGACTGGTGTGCAACGCCACCGCGTCGAGCGCCTGCAAACGCGTTTCCCAATCCGCGGGAATGCGATCAACCAGGAAGCCGCGCGGGATACCCGGCGCGACCCGCTTGGCCGCCATCAGCGCGTCGAAGGAAAACGACGAAAACAGCGGCAGCGTGCGGTCGTTCCGTCCCGGCACGTGGGCGGCGATTTCAGCGGCGAAAAACCGCGCCGTCACCTCGCCCGCCACTTCGCCGGTGCGCACAGCCCAGGCGTCGCCGGCCGGCTTGATCTCAATGTTCATCCAGATGCCGTTGGCGCGGCTGAACTCCAGCACCTGTTGCAAGGTGCAGACCGGTTCGCCGGCATATTGCGGGCTGTGCCAGCCGCCGGCGTCAAGCTGCTGCAATTGCGCCAGCGTGTGCTCGGCGACCTTGCCTTCGCCCGGCAGCGTGCGGCCGAATACCGGGTCGTGCATCAGGATGGCCTGCTCGTCGGCGGTCAGCATGACGTCGAACTCCACCGCGCGGAAACCGTGCGCCATGCCGCAGCGGAAGCCCGCCAGCGTGTTTTCCGGCGCCAGCGTGCCGCCGCCGCGATGCGCCGCTACTTTTGGATAAGGCCACATGTTCTTCTCCCGCATAATTTGGTGCCGACATTCTATGCCGGGCGGCGGCGCGATAACAGCATTTCATCGCCCGGATTCGCCGCTTCGTCGCCGGCGGCTGGTGCAGCTGCCGAATCGGGTTACCATTCCCGAATTCGTAACCCAGTCGCAAATTCGAGAACTCACCGGATCCGCTCAGAACTTTTCATGACCATCCCCGCTTCACGCTTACGCCTCATCCCGCCGGAACTGCTGCGCGGCCTGCTGCCGACCATGATCATCAACCTGCTGTGCGCGCTGGTGGTCACTTACCTCATGCGCATCGGTGCCGGCTTCGTTGAAAACCTGGTGTTCTCGATCTGCATCGGCACCACCGCGATGGTGCTGATCGACTGCGGCCGCCTGCTGCTATGGGGCGAGGACGAGCCGAACAAACCCGGCTTCCTGCTGATGCTGGTGATTTTCGCGCCCTTGTCGTTCGTCATCGGCAACATGATCGCCGGCGCCCTGCTCGGCTATCCGCTCAGGATTTTCAACACCGGCCAGGCCAACAACACCATCGGCGTGATCGTCCTGATCCTGCTGGCCTGCGTCGGCGCCACCCTGTTCTACTGGAACCGGGAAAAAATGGCCGCGCTCGAAGCGCGCAATGTCGTCATCGAGAAGCAAGCCTTGCAAGCCCAATTGCAGATGCTGCAGGCGCAGATCGAGCCGCACATGCTGTTCAATACGCTGGCAACGCTACAGACGCTGATTTCCAGCGAGCCGATACGCGCGCAGCAAATGCTCGACCAGTTGATCCATTACCTGCGCGCCACGCTGTCGACCTCGCGCAGCGAACAGACCACGCTGGGCCAGGAATTCGACCTGATCAAGGCCTACCTCGGCCTGATGTCGCTGCGCATGGGCCTGCGCCTGACCTACAGCCTGCAGTTGCCGGACGAGTTGCGACGCCAGCGCATTGCGCCGATGCTGCTGCAGCCGCTGGTCGAAAATGCCATCCGCCACGGCCTCGAACCCAAGATCGACGGCGGCGACTGCACCGTCAGCGTAACCCAACATCAGGAGTTGCTGATCATCAGCGTGTTCGACACCGGCATGGGCCTCAACAGCACTGCCAGCTACAATCGCCCGGACAGCACGCACCTTGGCCTGGAAAACATCCGCGCCCGCCTGTCAGTGCTGTACGGGCCGGAGGCCGAGCTGACCTTGACGCATAACATCCCCGAAGGCACGGTCGCGCAAATCACCATTCCGGTGTACGCCCTGAAGAAGTCCTACGTCGAGCCCAATTAATCCGTCAACCATGCCAGCCACGCCGCCGCCTGCCCGCGCCCTGATTGCCGAAGACGAAGCCCTGCTCGCCGATACCCTGTCCGCACAGCTGCAACGATTGTGGCCCGGCCTCGACATCGCCGGCATCGTGTCCAACGGCATGGCCGCCGTCGAACAGGCGCTGGCGCTGCAACCCGACGTTCTTTTCCTCGATATCAGGATGCCCGGCCAGAGCGGCCTGGAAGCGGCACGCGAACTGGCCGACGAATGGCCGCACCAGCGGCCTTTCCCCTTGCTGGTATTTGTCACCGCCTACGACGACTATGCGATCCAGGCGTTCGAGCAGGCGGCGATCGACTACGTGCTCAAGCCGGCCAACGACGAACGCCTGGCGCTCACCGTGGCACGCCTGCAGACGAGATTGAAGAATACGAATGATCAGGGACTGGAACAGGTGCTGGCGCATGATCCGCGCCGCCGTCGGCAACCAGGTCAGGCTGATTCCGGTCGACGACGTGGTGTATTTCGAAGCCACGGACAAGTACGTCAACGTCGTCACCGCAGACGGCGAAGCGCTGATCCGCACCAGCCTCAGAGAATTGATCCCGCAGCTCGACCCCGAGCGTTTCTGGCAGGTCCATCGCGGCACCGTCGTGCAAATTGCCGAAGTCGCCGCCGCGCCGCGCAGCGCGACGAGGCCGGCAAGCTGTCATTGAAACTGCGTCAGCGCCCCGAGACGCTGACCGTCAGCCGCCTGTTTGCGCACCTGTTCCGGCAAATGTAGACCCGCGACCATTAGCACCACGCCCAGCATATGCAGGGCCTTGAGCAAGCCGACAGACATGGAATTCTCCCGTTGATCCAATCAAATCAGGATTCCGGTATCTGCGGCAGTGTCGGGAAGAAACAGCGCAATGCGACGAAACGCCGCTCGCGAGGAGCGAATTGCAGCGGCGGATCAACGACCGCCGTAATACCCGCCGCCACCGTAATACGGCCCATGGCGGTAATAACCACCGCCGTGCGGCGGGCCGACCGGGACCACGATGCAGGCGGACAGCGAGGTGGCGACCAATATGCCGGCAATGGCGAGTTTGAGCAGCTTCTTCATGACGTCCTCCTTGGACTTGGCGCGCAGCGCGACGAGGCCGGCAAGCTGTCATTGAAACTGCGTCAGCGCCCCGAGACGCTGACCGTCAGCCGCCTGTTTGCGCACCTGTTCCGGCAAATGTAGACCCGCGACCATTAGCACCACGCCCAGCATATGCAGGGCCTTGAGCAAGCCGACAGACATGGAATTCTCCCGTTGATCCAATCAAATCAGGATTCCGGTATCTGCGGCAGTGTCGGGAAGAAACAGCGCAATGCGACGAAACGCCGCTCGCGAGGAGCGAATTGCAGCGGCGGATCAACGACCGCCGTAATACCCGCCGCCACCGTAATACGGCCCATGGCGGTAATAACCACCGCCGTGCGGCGGGCCGACCGGGACCACGATGCAGGCGGACAGCGAGGTGGCGACCAATATGCCGGCAATGGCGAGTTTGAGCAGCTTCTTCATGACGTCCTCCTTGGACTTGGCGATGGCACAGCTTGCCAGCGAAGGAAAACGGCAGGTAATTCGCATCCGTATCAGGTGTAATCAATTATTTCCCGCCGTGCGCCTGCGGGCAGCACTTCCAATGCGCCGCAAAACCCCGTCAACACCCCTTGCTGCGGTAAAATGACTGTCTATACCTATATGTCTCCCCACAAAGCATCCATGAGCAACGAACTGAAAAACGGTCACACTCCGGCACCATCCACCAATTTCCTGCGCGGCATCATCGAAGCCGACCTCGTTTCCGGCACGTATGCCGAACGCAGCGACAAGCAGGGCCACGCCCTGCCGCAGGTAGTGACCCGCTTTCCGCCCGAACCGAACGGCTACCTGCACATCGGCCACGCCAAGTCGATCTGCCTCAACTTCGGCCTGGCGCGCGACTACAACGGCCGCTGCCACCTGCGCTTCGACGACACCAATCCGGAGAAGGAAGACCAGGAATACGTCGACACCATCATCGACTCGGTCAAATGGCTGGGCTTCGACTGGGACCACGACGGCCAGCCGCACCTGTACTACGCCAGCAATTATTTCGACGTCATGTACGCCGGCGCGCAAGCGCTGATCCGCAAGGGCCTGGCTTACGTCGATGAACAAAACGCCGAACAGATGCGCGAAACCCGCGGCACGCTGACCGAACCCGGCACCGATTCGCCGTGGCGCAACCGCCCGGCCGACGAATCGCTGCGCCTGTTCGAAGAAATGCGCGACGGCAAACACGCCGACGGCACGCTGATCCTGCGCGCCAAGATCGACATGGCCAGCCCCAACATGAATCTGCGCGACCCGGCCATCTACCGCATCCGCCACGCCACCCATCACAACACCGGCGACAAGTGGTGCGTGTACCCGATGTACAGCTACGCGCATCCGATCGAAGACGCGCTGGAAAGCATCACCCACTCGATCTGTACGCTGGAGTTCGAAGACCAGCGACCGTTCTACGACTGGGTGCTGGAACGCCTGGCCGAAGAAGGTTTCTTCAAGAAGCCGCTGCCGCATCAATACGAATTCGCGCGCCTGAACCTGACCTACATCATCACCAGCAAGCGCAAGCTCAAGCAACTGGTCGATGAACACATCGTCAGCGGCTGGGACGATCCGCGCATGCCGACCATCGTCGGCCTGCGTCGTCGCGGCTACACGCCGGAAGCGATCCGGCTGATGTGCGACCGCACCGGCGCCTCCAAGAACAACAGCTGGATCGACTACAGCATCCTTGAAGGCGCGCTGCGCGACGACCTCGACCCGAAGGCGCCGCGCGCCGTCGCCGTGCTGCGTCCGCTGAAGCTGATCATCGACAATTTCCCGGAAGGCCAAAGCGTCGAATGCAGCGCGCCGGTGTATCCGCCGGCGCACCCTCTGCACGACAGCGAACATCGCCTGTTCCCGATCACCAGGAACCTGTGGATCGAAAAGGAAGACTTCATGGAAGTGCCGACCAAGGGCTACTTCCGCCTCTTCCCCGGCAACAAGGTGCGCCTGCGCTACGGCTACGTGGTCGAGTGCACCGGCTGCGACAAGGATGCGGACGGCAACGTCATCGCCGTGCATTGCAACTACTTCGAAGACAGCAAGAGCGGCACACCCGGCAGCGCCAACTACAAGGTCAAGGGCAACCTGCACTGGGTCAGCGCCGACCATGCGCTGGAAGCCGAAGTGCGCCTGTACGATCGCCTCTTCACCGACGCCCATCCGGACGCCGGCGGCAAGGATTTCAAGCTGGCGTTGAACCCGTCCTCCAAGGAAGTCATCACCGCCTACCTGGAACCGACGCTGAAGACCGCCGCAGCCGGCGCGATCTACCAGTTCGAACGCCACGGCTATTTCGTCGCCGACCGCGTCGACTCCGTCGCCGGCAAGCCGGTGTTCAACCGTGCCGTCACGCTCAAGGACAGCTGGGTCGCCAAATAATCAGTCCAATAATATTCTTCCCGCCGGCATCCCAGGACGTCGGCATTTTTTTGCGAGTCCATGATGTTTGAAACATTGCAAATCCAGCGCTTCTCGTTCGGCACGGTATACAAGATCCTGTTCGTCGCCGCCACTTTCTCGATGGTGCCGCTGGCTGTCCTGATGGGCTTGTTCGCCTTCTTCGGCGCGGAAACCATCGTCTGGAACGGCCAGCATCTGACCGGCCTGATGGGCCTGATCGCCTCGCCGTTCGTCGGCATCATGATGGCGCTGATCTTCACCGGCTTTCTCGGCACGCTGTTCGCCTGCGGCCTGTGGCTGTATTCGAAATTCCGCCCGCTTCATCTCAGCTATACAAAATAAACCCGGACATGCGCAGGTGCGCATGCAGGCAACTCCACCAAAGGACAGCAACATGACCATCTCTTTCTACAACGCTTCAGTACCAGTCTTCAAGCAAGGCCTGAACAGCCTCAAGGGTATCCTCGCCAAGGCGGAAGCGCACGCCACTGCGAAGAACATCGACGCCGACGCCTTCCTCAAGGCACGCCTGTTTCCCGACATGCTGAACCTGACCCGCCAGGTGCAGATCGCCGCCGATTTCGCCAAGGGTGTGCCGGCGCGTCTGGCCAATGTCGAAGTGCCGCCGTACGAAGACAACGAAGCCAGCTTCGCCGATCTGCAAGCGCGCCTGGACAAGACCCTGGCCTTCATCGAAGCCCTCAAGCCGGAACAGTTCGACGGCGCCGCCGGTCGCGAAATCGTGCTGCGTCCCGGCACGCCGAAGGAAAAGCGTTTCACCGCTGAAGCATACCTGCTGCACTACGGCGTCCAGCACTTCCTGTTCCACGTCACCACCGCTTACGACATCTTCCGCCACAATGGCGTCGAAGTCGGCAAGAGCGATTACATCGGCACTTACTGATTTTCAGCAGGAAGCGCCCACCGTTCATCACGGGCGATCAAATAGCACAGAGCGTATTGAAGATCCTTCCGTCGTTGTTTACGGAAGGATTTTTTTTGACCGGCGTATCCGGTACGGAGCTGAACTTCCGCTGAAGTCTCGTCAAGACCTGCTTGAGCTGAAACGATTTCAAATGTAATCAAATGCATTATCCGTTGGCGATCGAAAAATTCTCGGTATAGTGCGATTGTCCCAAAATCAAAAAGAGCCACCACATGAAACGCTATTTATACGCATCCGCACTCGCCCTCAGCTGCATGGCGGTGCTCTTGCCCGGTCAGGCCGCGGCACAAGTCAGCGTCAACATCAATATTGGCACGCCGCCGCCGGCGCCGCGCTACGAAGCGGTCCCTCCGCCACGCGGCGGTTATATATGGGCGCCCGGGTACTGGAACTGGGATGGATATCGCCATGTATGGGTGCAGGGGCATTGGGAACGCATGCGCCGCGGCTATGAATATGACCGCCCTGAATGGCGTGAGGGACCACGTGGATGGGAGCTCCATCGCGGCGGCTGGCGCCGGGGTGAAGAACGTCATCGCGAACATGACGACGACGATCGTCGCGACGGCCCCCGCTATCATTGCCCACCGGGACAGGCAAAAAAAGGAAATTGCTGATCCGGGCATCGTCAACCGGCAATCTGCCGGTTGGATCGCACAAAGCGCATCACTGCGCTTTGTGCATCTTTGTGCATTTCTCCGCAGTCGCGTCGAATGTCAGGACATACTATTTGACGAAACGGGCAGCCGTCACCAGATCTTCAGCCATTTGAGCAAGCCCACGGTGGCCACGCCCAGGCCCATCATCACCCACATCACCATCGTGAACGAAGCCTCGTCGTGCAGTCCCGGCAAACCCGCCACGTTCATCCCGAAGATCCCCGACACCAGCGTTGCCGGCATCAGCAGCGCGGTCAGGATCGACAAGGCCATCAGGTTGCGGTTCATCTGCTCGGACATCTGCGAGGCGATCTCTTCCTGCAGCAGCTTGGCGCGTTCATACAGCGCTTCCAGCGTCAGGTGCAGTTCATTGAGCTCATCGAGCGCGTGGTTGAGTTCTTCCAGCGCGGCGGTCGGCACCCAGCCCGGGCGCAGGCGATTGAGCTGATTCAGCAGGCGCCGCTCCGGCGTGATGTGGCGCCGCAATTCCGCCAGCTGGCGACGAATCGCACTGAGTTCGCTGCGGTCTTCCGGTCGACGATCCGACAGCACCGACTCTTCGATGTCGTCCACCTTGTCGTTGAGCGAGGCCACGCGCGCGTCAAAACCGTCCGCCAGGCAGCGCAACAGCTCAGCGAACAATTCCATCGGATTGTCGAACAGCGCGCCGTCGAGCACCTTCTGGCGCAGCATGTTGGTCGAACACAGCGGTTGCGTACGCAACGTCAGCAGACGGTTGCCGTCGAGGAAAAAATGCAGCGCGCCCTTTTCGGTGCCGGTGTCGCCGATTTCCATCTTGAGATCGGCCAGCGTGCCGTAGGCGCCGTTGGCGGTGGTGTGCAGGCAGGGGTGGGTGTCGCTGCTGAGCAGGAATTCCGCGATGTGTTCGGGAATGTCGTCGCTGGTTTCCATCCAATGGCGCACCTTGACGTCGGCCGTCTTGACGTGCAGCCAGCTGAACGCCGGCGCCGCGACCTTGCCCGCCAGGACTTCATGCCACTTCAGCTGGGTGGCGCGCCCTTCGTCGAAACGGAACGCGCAAATGAAGCCTGCGGGCTCGTACAGCAAGTGCAGGGCCTGAGGCGTGTCCGGGGGATTGTGCATGGCGCGGCGCTATCGACGTGAAAACGCTGGATTCTACCGGCCGACTTTGACAATTTTGTGACAAGGCCGGCGCCATGAAGGCGCGCCGGCCCGATCAACACGATCAGTAGTTGTAGTTGCGGTTGGCGTAGGCGTCGCGGGCGGCATCGCATTGCGACATCTGCGCCTTGGACATGCCCGAGGTGCCGTTCATCTGGCATTGATCCGCCACAGATTTGGCTTCATCCAGATGCTGGCGGAAATAAGCGTAGTCCTTCTTGCCTGCCAAGGCGTCGCAACCGGACAAAAGAGGTGCAGCGGCGACGCACAACAACGCGAGGGAATGTGTCAGAGAGATCTTCATACGGCGTGTTCCTGTTTTTTTGAGTGATAAGCCGCTGCCGGCAAGAGGCAATTCCTTCGTGCGCATCGCAGTCCCCTTCCCGGTCCTGTCCGATGCAAAGCTATTGCCCCGCGTGAGTATAGTAAGTTCAGGAACATTGCTCAATGGAAATCTGGCAAGTAGTTGGCAAGTTCGAGAGTTTGAAACCGGTAAAGCCTTGCATATGAAAACGCGGCCATCAGGCCGCGTTTTCATTTTGATAACTTATGCGCCGCGCTTTCTCAGCAAGGCGTACAAGAGGATCGCACCGAACGTTGCGGTACCGATGCCGCCCAGCGCAAAGCCGCCCAGCTTGAGGGTGAAGTCGCCCGCGCCCAGCACCAGCGTCACCGCGGCCACGATCAGGTTGGTGTTGTTCGAGAAGTCGACCTTGTTCTCGACCCAGATGCGCGCACCCGATACGGTGATCAGGCCGAACACCACGATCGACACGCCGCCCAGCACCGCGCCCGGAATCGTCAGGATCACCGCGCCGAACTTGGGCGAGAAGCCCAGCACGATCGCAATCACCGCAGCCACCACGAACACGAGCGTCGAGTAAATCTTGGTCACTGCCATCACGCCGATGTTCTCGGCGTACGTGGTCACGCCGGTGCCGCCGACGCTGCCCGACAGGATCGTCGCCAGGCCGTCGCCGATGAAGGCGCGTCCCATGTACTTGTCGAGGTTCTGGCCGGTCATGGCGCTGACCGCCTTGATGTGGCCGAGGTTTTCCGCCACCAGGATGATGGCGACCGGCGCCAGCAACGCCATCGCCTCAGCCTTGAACACCGGCGCCGCGAAGCCCGGGATGCCGAACCACGCCGCATTGGCGACGCTGCTGAAATCGATCGGCTTGCCGAGGCCGGCGCCGTTGGTCAGGATCGCGTAGATCACATACGCCAGCAGCAGCCCGATCAGGATCAGCAGGCGTTGCATCATGCCACGCGTGAACACCGCCACCAGGCCCACGCACAACACCGTGCCCAGCGCCATCCAGGCGTCGAAGTTGTTGCCGGTCACGCCCTTGACCGCGATCGGCGCCAGGTTCAGGCCGATCACCGCGACCACCGAACCGGTCACCACCGGCGGCATCAGGGTTTCGATCCAGCGCGTGCCGACGATGCCGACCAGCAAACCGATGAGCGTATAGACCACGCCGCAGGCGACGATGCCGCCGAGCGCAACGCCGAGGTTGGCGTTCGGACCTTGTCCGGCATAGCCGGTGACGGCGATCACCAGGCCGATGAAGGCGAAGCTGGAACCGAGATAGCTCGGCACGCGACCGCCCACCAGCAAAAAGAACAGCAAGGTGCCGACGCCCGACATCAGGATCGCCAGGTTCGGATCGAAGCCCATCAGCAGCGGCGCCAGCACGGTCGAACCGAACATCGCCACCACGTGCTGCACGCCCATGGCGACCGTCTGCGGCATCGGCAGGCGTTCGTCGGCTGCGATGACCTGTCCTTGTCCATCCGACGTGCCGCTGCGCACACGCCATTGTGGGAAATATGAACCCGCCATGAATTTCCTTCCGAGTTGAAGTTGTAGTTGTTATGAGGCGCCCATCGGCCGCCAGCCACCAGCCGCGATGGACCTTGTTGTTGAATGACCGCTAGTGTATTGAGGCAACGTCCAAATGACAATTGCCCGCAAGCCTTAAACGAGAGAAAAACGCAAAAAACTTGCACGCCCCGACCAGCTTGCGTTGTCGCGGTGCAGAATTCCCCGCCATGGGCCGGTGCTGCCCCAATTTGGCCGCGCCGACGTTGAAAGTTTTTCAGCCGAGACTCGACCATGCTCACGCGATGCCGCCGGGAAAATGTAATAATCAAGCCCCGCTTCACCATACACTTACTTACACGCTCAAACGGAGACAACAATGATTCTGGAACTTGCCGACATCCGCATCCAACCGGGCAAACAGGCTGAATTCGACGAAGCCATCCAGCGCGGCATCGCGCAGACCATCGCCACGGCCAAGGGCTATCTCGGCCATCAGGTGCAAAAAGGCATCGAAGCGCCGGAACGCTACCTGCTGATGGTGCAATGGGCGACGCTGGAAAACCATACCGTCGACTTCCGCGAATCGCCTGCCTTTACTGAATGGCGCGGCATCGTCGGCCCGTTCTTCGCCGGCGCACCGAATGTCGAACACTTTGCGCTGCTGGGCGGCTCGAAGTAAGAACAGTCCACATGTCATTGTGGCAGGCGAGCCTGCCGCAATGTACAAACACCGGGAACGCAATGCCGATTGCCCGACCTAACTGATTAATGACATTGCACCTCCACATCGATACACCCGGACCACGCGCATGAAGATTCTTACCCGCCTCGCCGCTTTGTCGGCGGTCGCCTTCGCGGCCGGCTGCGGCGAACCGCCGGACGATACGCACTTGCAGGAGAAAGTGATTTCCGGGTTTTACCAGCAGCACCTGAAAACCCACAGTCCGGGCATTCCGAGCGCGGACGAGCTGAAACAATTGCAGCCGTTCGTCTCGCAGG
The DNA here is from genome assembly GCF_000256565.1 of Herbaspirillum lusitanum P6-12. Lineage (GTDB taxonomy): Bacteria > Pseudomonadota > Gammaproteobacteria > Burkholderiales > Burkholderiaceae_D > Herbaspirillum > Herbaspirillum lusitanum. The sequence goes on from NZ_AJHH01000786.1 coordinate 17,203, forward strand.
CGCTGTTCAAGCTGCTGAGCCAGGCCTCCGAAACCGAAATCAAATACCACGCTGCCGCCACCGATCCGGTGCCGCCGCTGGTGGACGGCGACTTGTTTACTTCGCTGTTTGAAGGCGCCTCGACCTTCAAGGTCGACAGTTGCGAAAGCGACGACGCGCATGCCTCCTGCCAGGTCAGGTTCACCTACAAGGGCAGCAGCGGCAGCGGAGGCAAGGGTGACGAAGAAGAGAAGCGGAAGGACAAGCTGCTGCTGGTCAGGGAAGACAAGCAATGGCGCATCGACGACATCGAATTCCTCGGCAGCGATCAGTCGTCGCAACGTGAATATCTCACCGATACCCTCAGCAGCATCATCAACGAGTTCAACTGAGCAACCGGGACTCATCCCTCGCTGCCGGCGCATCCGATAACATCCCTGCAGACGACTGCGACATGCACGCAAAGTCCGACGTTTGATTTATCATGCTTGCTGCATTTCCCTGATAAAAAACAGGAAAGCTGACAACATGACAACACAGCATTGGCTTTGCCGTGCGGGCAGTCGCCCGCGCTGCCGGCGCCCGACGGCGGCAGGCTGCATCGCCGGGGGGAGGAAGATCGTGAAGCAATTCGGCAAAATAATGATTCTGGCTGTGGCCCTCGCAACGACTGCGTGCAGCGCCAGCCGCGAGCAGGAAGCCAAGGATCTGGTCAACAGCTTCTACCAGACCCACCAGTCGAATCGCCCCATCGGCGCGCTGTCGCTGAAGGAACTGATCACCTTCCGCCAATTCCTGTCGGTGCCGCTGTTCGACCTGCTCAAGGACGTCTCCGTGGCGGAAGAAGCCCACCTTGCCCAGACCGACAGCCAGACCCCGCCGCTGGTCGACGGCGACCTGTTCACCACCCATCCCAAAGGCGCCTCGACGTATCGCCTGCTGCGCTGTGAGATCAGCCAGAGCAGCACCGACAGCAACGGTGTCTGCACGGTCGAACTGATCTACAGCGACGCCAAACTGCAGGCGCCGTTCAAGTCGAATGACCGCGTCCTCCTCACGCGCGACGCGCGCGGCTGGGTCATCGACAACATCGAATACGGCGGTGCCGGCAACAACAGCACCGCCACGGTCCACACTGGCGACCTGCAAAAGACCCTGAAAGACGTCCTCAACAAGAACGAACGGCGCATCGTCCAGTAAGCAGTCGGCAATAAGAGCGGCGCTATCGGTTAGAATCGCGGAAAGTTTTGCCGGCTCCGCCGGTGCCTCCGCGCTGCAACCACCGAACCGTCACTGTACTGTCACGATGTCCAATCACACCTTCCTCTGGCACGATTACGAAACCTTCGGCGCCCAGGCCCGTCGGGATCGTCCTGCCCAGTTCGCCGCAATCCGCACCGACGCCGACCTCAACGAGATCGGCGATCCGATCATGATTTACTGCAAGCCGGCGCCCGACTTCGTGCCCGATCCACAGTCCTGCCTGATCACCGGCATCACGCCGCAAATCTGCCTGGAGCGCGGCATCCCCGAGTACCAGTTCGCGGCGCAGATCGAACAGGCCATGTCCGAGCCGGGCACCATCGGCGTCGGTTACAACACCATCCGCTTCGACGATGAAATCACGCGCTTCATGTTCTGGCGCAACCTGATCGATCCGTATGCGCGCGAGTGGCAAAACGGCTGCGGCCGCTGGGACTTGCTCGACGTCGTGCGCACCACTTACGCGCTGCGTCACGAGGGAATCGAATGGCCGAAGAAGGAAGATGGCGTCACGCCCAGCTTCAAGCTGGAACACCTGAGCAAGGCCAACGGCCTGTTGCACGAAGCAGCGCATGATGCGCTGTCCGACGTGCGCGCGACAATCGCTTTTGCCCGCCTGATCCGGAACAAGCAGCCGCGCCTGTTCGACTTCTGCCTGGCGCTGCACAAGAAGGATCGCGTCGCCACCGAACTCGGCCTGCCGCTGGCCAAGCCTTTCCTGCACGTGTCCGGCATGTTCCCCGCCGCGCAAGGCTGCCTGGCCGTGATGTGGCCGCTCGGCACGCACCCGACCAACAAGAATGAAGTGATCGCCTGGGACCTCAGCCGCGACCCGCGTGAACTCGCCGGTCTCGACGCCGACACGATCCGCACGCGCATGTTCAGCAAGACCGACGACCTGCCCGAAGGCGTCACGCGCCTGCCGGTCAAGACCATCCATCTGAACAAGTCGCCGATGGTGATCGCCAGCCTGAAGACGCTGACGGCGCAGCGCGCTGCCGAATTCAATCTTGACATCGACGCGGCCTTGCAGAACGCCGTGGCGGCAGCCGCACTGCCGGAGATGAGTGCGATTTGGACCAAGGTATTCCAGCGTCCCAAAGAAGCCCCCAACGATGTCGATGAAGATCTCTACGGCGGCTTTGTCGGTAATAACGATCGTCGTCAACTCACGCAACTGCGCGCCTTGACGCCGTTGCAGCTGGCGCAAACGAAGGTCAGTTTCGACGACGTGCGGCTGGAGGAATTGCTGTTCCGCTACCGCGCGCGCAACTTCCCCGAAACCCTGTCGCCGGAAGAAACCCAACGTTGGGAAGAGCATCGCGCCGCGCGCCTGTTCGACGGCAAAGGCGGCGCCCGCACGCTGGACGGCTTGTTCGAGGAAATCGATCAGTTGTCGGAGTCGGTCGATGAACGCGGCGAGGAGATTCTCGGCGCGCTGTATGACTATGCCGAAATGATTGCGCCTGAACGCAACTGAACAGGCCGTTCAGGCCGGCATGGGTCGCCGGGTGTCGGTACTCGCCTCACTGGCGCAGACGCGATTCCTTCCCGTCGATTTGGCCAGGTACAAGGCCTTGTCGGCCCTGCCGATGAGCGACTCCGCGAGATCGCCTTCGCTGACTGCATCCAGGACCGCGACGCCCGCGCTGACGGTGACGATTCCCGTGGAATTACCCTGATGCGGCAGCTGTAGGGCCCGTATGCGCTCCAGCGTTTCTTCCGCAATGGCCCGCGCATTGTCGCCATCGCAATCGGGTAGCAACAGCACCAGTTCTTCGCCGCCGTAGCGCGCAGCCAGATCACCCTCGCGCTTCTGTCCCTGCCGGATCGCCTGCGACAACTTGCGCAGGCATTCGTCGCCGGCGAGATGGCCATAGGTATCGTTGTAGCGTTTGAAAAAATCGACGTCCATCATGATCAGCGCCAGCGGCTTGCCTTCCCGCGCGCAACGCCGCAAAGCGCGCGCCATCTCCTCATCGAAACAACGGCGATTGCCCAATCCGGTCAGGCCGTCTTGCGTGGCGAGGTTCTGCAGAGCCCGATTCAGGAATTCGACATGCTCACGTGCATGGTTGGCTTTGTTCTCGGCCTCCACCCGCAATTCGATCTGGCGGATCAGACGCCCGCCCAGCCAGCCGAGAAGCGACAGCAGCACGATCAGTCCGCTTACATGCAACAGCACATCCGACCGCCAGCTCGCCAGCACTTCCTGCTCGGATAGCGCCGCCGCGACGAACAGCGGATAACGGTCAAGATGGCGATAACTGTTGATCCGCGTGACGCCGTCTTGCGAAGAACGGATGCGCGCGGTCCCGCTCGTGTTGATGGCGGCGTGGTCGCGAAATATCGCCGCCTCCGCCAGGCTCTTGCCGATCGAATCATTCATCAAGGGCCGCCGTACCAACAGGGTGCCCTGGTTGCTGGCAAGAATCACCGCGCCATCGTCGCCGATGTCGAAGCTTTCATAAAACTTGCTGAAATAGGTAATCCGGATCGCCGCCATGACCACCCCGTCAAAGCTGCCATCGGCGCCATTGAGGCGCCGTGAAATGGTGACAATCCATTCGCCGTTGGCGCGGCTTTGCACCGGCATGCTGATATGCGGCGACAGGTCTTCATGCTGGCGATGATAGAGATAATATTCACGGTCGCGGCTGTTGACGTTCCCCGCCTGATATTGACGTGAATTGAGCAGCCACTTGCCGTCCTTGTCGATGACGAACAAGCCGTGCAACTGGGGCAATTCCATTGTCTGCTGCGCCAGAAATGCTTCCAGCTTGCGCAGCGATGCCGGCTTGCGTTCATCGTGCAGGAGCCGTTCGGCGAGGAAGACCAAGGTGGTGTCGGCTTGCCTGAAAGTGTCGTCGGCATGCCGCGCCAGCGCGAGCGCAATGTTGTGGCTGGTGGTCCCGGCCTCTTGCAGTTGCTGCTTGCGTGCACGCCAGTCGGTAACGACGGCCAGAACGACAAGCAGCGCGCATGCCAGGATCACCAGGGTCTTGGCGAGGAAGATGACGTAGGTTTGTTTCTTGTGAGGCATCGTGGTTCATGTATAGGCAGAGAAAAACGGGCATTTTCATGCTAAAGAGAATACTTGTCTTCCGCACATGACTTGCGTCAAAAATCACATACCGAGCATCTTTTTACAACACAGTTGCGCCCCTGCATTCTTGCCCGTCATCAATACACCTTGCCTGTCTGCCCGGCTTGCAGGGCAAGGACGACGCCGAGAGACATCTGCGGCGGCCATTTCGCCGGCTTGATACAAGTCAAACGCCCGGGGTATCCCACCTCGGCGGCGACAGTGCTTCAGCGTTTGACATACATCAAGCCATCGCCAACATGCCGATGCTAAGTTGCTTGCATGCGCTGGTGGACATGCTCCATCAGGTTTCCCACATCGTCCGAACCAAAAGGTGAGCTCATGACTTACAAAACCATACTCGTCCACGTTGATCAATCCAGACATGCGGCGGCGCGCATCCGACTCGCCGCACAACTGGCGGCAAGCCAGGAAGCGCATCTGGTGGGGACCTCCATGACCGGCATTTCGCGCTTCATTTATCCCGACGGCGTCGTCTTCATCGGATCAGTCATCGACTCCTTGCGGGAAAGCGCGCAAGCCGAACTGCAAAAATTCGAAGAGGCCGCTCGCCGCGAAAATGTGACTTTCGAGCGACGCCTCAGCGAAGACGATCCGGCCGGCGCACTGGTTTTGCAGGCGCGCTATGCAGACCTCGTGGTACTGAGTCAGACCGATCCGGACGAGCGCGATTCCGGCGACGTCTACGACCTGCCCGAATACGTGATGCTCAATACCGCACGTCCGGTGCTGACGATCCCGTACGCAGGCGTGTTCGACAAGGTCGGCGACAACATCCTGGTGGCCTGGGATGGCAGCATGGAAGCCACGCGGGCGGTGACCAACGCATTGCCGTTCCTGCGCCGCGCCCGCAACGTCGACGTCGTGCTGTTCAATCCCGACGCGCTGTACGACGTCCACGGCCAGCAACCGGGAGCTGACATCGCACTCTATCTGGCGCGCCACGGCGTCAAAGTCAACCTCCTGCAGCAACCCACCGAAATGGACATTGGCAACGCACTGCTCTCACTGGCTGCCGACACCGGCGCCGACCTGCTGGTGATGGGCGGTTACGGCCATACCCGTTTCCGTGAAGTGCTGCTGGGCGGCGTCACCAAAACCATCCTCAATTGCATGACCTTGCCGGTGCTGTTCTCGCACTGACGCGTCGTCCGCGCGGCTTCGGCGGCAACGATTTCTGGGCGCTGGTGGATGTGCCGTGCGAGCTGTCGGATACGCCGAAGGCGCGACCGGCCAAGTAAGCAAGTAAGTGAGCAAGTAAAAACGGATGGCAAAAAGCGGCAGCAAGGCATCAAGCCCTGCTGCCGCTTTTCATTGCGGAAGACGGTGAGTTACTGCGCCTGGTCCTGCGCGCCGGCGCTGCGGCCCTGGCCGAGGCTGGCGAAGGCCAGACTGGAGGTATCGGTCTTGAACACCTGGTCGATCAACTCCATGCATTCCTTGGCGGCGGACAAATAATCCTGCTCGCCGGGAAAGCCGTTGGAAAGATTCGCCAGCTTGCGCGCCCGTTGCACCGACTCCAGCGCATCGTCGCGCGTCAGGTAGTTCTTGCGCACGAGGAGCGCGAGAATGTCGAGGGTCACCGCGTAGTTGGCGATGCAATAGCTCAGGGAAATTTCGTTGTTGCTGGTGGTCATCGCAAGCTCCGTTCTTGTATTTTTCCGGGATGGAAGAAGCTTACGGGGGCAATGTTGTTAAAGGTATCAGGAAATTCCCGATACTTCCGGCAGGGCCGCCGCCGACTCAATTCCCGCCTCCCGCACCACCGCGTGAACGAAACGCAATTTTTCCAGCACCGGCGTCGACAGCATGAATGGATAGGAATCCGGCATGCCGATGCTGCGGTTGAGGCTGTTGAGCACGTAGGTCAGCGCAAACCATTCGCGCGCCAGCGCGTCGAAACTGTCTTCCTCCACCGGCGACGCGGCGATCACCAGTTGCTGTTCGCCGCGATGCTGCGGACGTAATTGCACACCGCAGGCATAGGCGGTTTCCAGCGTGTCGAACATGTGCAGGTAATGCGCCCAGGTTTCGGCCCAGTCTTCCCACGGATGGCTGCTGGCGTAGACGCTGACGAAATTCTGCTCCCATCCCTGCGCCGGGCCGTTGTCGTAATGCCGTTGCAGGCTCTGCCCGTAATCAGCGGTCTCGTCGCCGAACAGCGCGCGAAAAGCCTCCAGCCGCGCCGTGCCGGCGATCAGGCGATCGAAATAATAATGGCCGCTCTCATGGCGGAAATGTCCGAGCAGCGTGCGATAAGGCTCGGCCATCTGCTCGCGCATCTTCTCGCGGTAGGCCGGATCGGCTTCGGCGATGTTGATGGTGATGACGCCGTCGGCATGTCCGGTCATGATTTTTTCATGCGGCATGTCTTGCAGGAATTCAAAGGACAGTCCGTTACCGGCATCGTCCATTTTGGGCGGCGGTTGCAGGCGCATGGTCCAGAGCGAATGCAGCAGGCGGCGCTTGGCGACTTCCAGCCGCTGCCACAGAATGCGATTGCCGGGATCATCCAGCGAAGGGATCACCGTAGTCAGGCGGCATGAAGCGCACAGCGCGTGTGCGTCCTGGTCGTCGAGCATCCAGTTGCACACCTGTTCCTGCGCGTAGTTGCTGCATTGCCGGAACAGCTTGCCGGCATTGAGCGGATTAACGCTGCGCCAGCGCAGCGGCGTATCGGATTTGTCCGATGCATCGGTTGATGCGTCAGTTGATAGAACCGTCGATGCATCGACAGGAGCCTCGGTTCCAACTTCGCTCGGATCGACCGGCGTGAAACTGCTCATGATCTGGTGCTCAGGCTGATAGCCCAACATCCAGCCGCAATGATTGCAGACGGTGTTTTCAAAAAAAACCTGCTTGTTGCAATTGTCACAGTGGAATGTCTTCAAGGCGCGGGGGCTCCCATAAGCATGTCTTCAGGCTGCGCAGGCCGCACCTGCGTGCGCGTGCGTGTGGGCGTGAGGCGCACCGGGATCGACTTGGCGGCCGGCACCTTGCTGTCCCTTGCATGATGCGCCAGCGGAATCAGCGGATTGAGTTCAGGAAAGTAGCCCATGATACATCCCGCCGGAATGTCGAAGGCGTGCACGCGCAAATTGTCGACGCTGCGCGCGATGCCGTCCTGCGACACGGTGGCGGCCGTCACCATATCACCCTCTGCCAGTCCCAGCCGTTCGATGTCGGCGACATGCATCAGCAACATATGACGCGTTCCGTGTACACCGCGAAAGCGATCGTCGAGACCATATACCGTGGTGTTGAACTGGCTGTCGCCGCGTGTGGTCATCAGTCGCAGCACGTCGGGACCATCGGCCGGCATGTCGGGATCTTCATCGAAACTGTCGGGCGTGATGAAGTTGGCCTTGCCGTTTTCCGTCTTCCATTTACGCTCGCGCGCCGCCAATGGCCGCGCAAAACCGCCGGGCGTCCACATGCGTTCGTTGAAGTCGTGGAAGATTTCCGGATAGGTTTCTGCGATGGCGTTGCGTATGCGCGAGTAGTCGGCCCTCCAGGCGGTCCAGTTGACGCGTGGATTGGGGATCAGGATGCGCTTGGCGATCTCGGCAACGATGGCAACTTCCGACAGCAGATGTTCCGACGCCGGCTTCACCATGCCGCGCGAACCGTGCATGCAACCGGTGCTGTCTTCCACCGACACGGCTTGCGCGCCGCCGGCTTGCTGGTCGATCTCAATGCGGCCCAGGCAGGGCAGCAGATAAGACCGGCGGCCGTGGATCACCGAGCTGCGGTTGAGCCGCGTGACCACCTGCACCGTCAACGGGATCTTGCGCCAAGCCGGTTCCATGCGGCCGTGGTCCGGAATCGCCCGCACGAAATTCCCGCCCAGCATGAAGAACGCGGATATCTTTTCCTTGAGAATTTCTTCGCAGGCTTCGACGGTATTGAGGCCCTTCTTTTCGGGCACGTCAAAGCAATATTGCTGTTTCAGTTTTTCCTTCGGCACCATCTCCGGCTTTTCGGTGATGCCCACGGTGCGCTGGCCCTGCACGTTGGAATGGCCGCGGATAGGACAAATGCCGGCGCCGCCGGCCGACATTGCCGCGCAGCAGGAGCAGGTTGGTCAGCATGTGGATGGTGCGCACCGCTTCGCGATGCTGGGTCACGCCCATGCCATACATCAGCATGGTCGAACGGGCATTGGCGTACGTCTGCGCAGCCTGCTCCAGCTCGGCGCGCGAAACGCCCGAGCAGCGTTCGATCTCGTTCCAGTCGGCGCTGCGCGCGGCGGCGGCGAATTCTTCAAAGCCGGCGGTATGGTCGGCGATGAAGCCGACGTCAAGCAGGCGCGGCTGGCGCGTTTCGCGGGCGACGTCATCGGCTTCGATCAGCCACTTGGCCATGCCCATCACGGCGGCTGTATCGCCGCCGATCTTGATCTGCACATATTGCGAACTGATGGCGGTGCGCGCCGGCGTCAGCATTTCCAGCGGCGATTGCGGATTGACGAAACTGACCAGGCCGCGTTCGCGCAGCGGGTTGAAAGTGATCACCGGTACGCCGCGTTTGCGCACTTCCTCCAGCGAATGCAGCATGCGCGGTGCATTGGTGCCGGTGTTGTGACCGAAGAACAGCAGGCAATCGGTCGCCGCGAAGTCGTCCAGCGTGACCGTGCCGACCGCCACGCCGATGGTTTTCGGCAAGGCCACGGAGGTCGATTCGTGGCACATGTTGGAACTGTCCGGCAAGTTGTTGTTGCCGTACATGCGCGCCATCAGCTGATACATGTACGAAGTCTCGAGCGAGGCCCGGCCGGAGGTGTAGAACACGACTTTCTCAGGGTCGGCGGCACGCAATGCGGAGCAGATCTCGTCGAAGGCCTTGTCCCAGGGAATGGGAAGATATTTATCGCTGGCGTCGTCGTAGCGCATCGGATGCGTGACGCGGCCGACGGCCTCGAGTTCGAGGTCGGACCAGCTTTCGAATTCAGTGACGGTGTGTTGGGCAAAGAATTCCGGCGTGGCGCGCTTCTCGGTAATTTCCCAGGCAGTCGCCTTGGCGCCGTTCTCGCAAAATTCAAAAACGTGCGGATCGGCCGGCTTGGCCCATGAACAGCTGACGCAGGCGAAGCCGTCCGGCTTGTTTTGCTTCATCAGCACGCGGGTGCCGCTGGCGAGCACGTGTTCCTGCGTCAGGATGGATCCGAGCGCACGCACCGAACCCCAGCCGCCGGCGGCGTTGTTGTATTCGTCAAAGGTAGCGTCTTCGGGAATGTCTTTGGTCTTCATGCGCAACTCCGGGCCGACACGGCCCAAGCAGAAAATCAACACGGGCCAAAGTCACATCTTCCACCTGCAACGAGGATTTGACTGTAGGCCGGGAGCCGATTTACATACAGTGCCTGTCCTACAACGCAACACAAAGACGATAGGGATATGGCTAGTCCGGCAACTTGCCGAGGTCGACCGGCTCGGCGGTGGACTTGCCGTTGTGGCGTGCCCGGAATCCTGCGGAAAAACGGTAAGCCGCCTTGCGGATACGCATGACGGAACCGATCGGCCGATGGGCAACGACCCCGTGCCAGGGGCTGAACGACATGCCGTCATCGATTGCTTGCGAGCGCGCTTCGCTCCATGCCGCCTGGCGCGGCACGCGGATGCGCGCAACGGTCACGTACGGGCTGAGATCTTCGGGCCAGACCACCGAGGCATCTTCGATCGGCATGTGCTCCAGGTCGTTGCACAGCTGCACGCGCAATTCCCATTCCGCATCGTTGGCGGCAAAGAAATCGCACACCGCTTCACGCAGGCCGTCCGGCTTGCCGCGCAAGTCGACCTGTGTCCCGGTCAGCGCTTTCAGATTGGCCGACGCCGGCGCCACCGAGATCTTCGACATGAACGGTCCGCACAGCAGCGGTACCTGGCTGTAATAGGTTTCGCCCAGGACGTGATTGGGCGGATGGCCGCCCATCGCCATCAGTGTGCTGCTCTGCTTGCCGGCCGACTCCAGCATTTCTTCGGCGCCGCGCAGCAACAACGACAAGGCTTGCTTAAGTTTGGGCGACTTGTCGGTGGTCTTGGCCAGCAACTTCAGCGTACCGAGGAATTTTTTGGCATTCGAGACCGCAAACGCCGGCCCGTTGACCAGCACAAAATCCTGGGTCACGTCGGTTTCCGAATCCGGCAGGCGCGCTCCGGAGACGCCGACGATCTTGATCGCCATGCCGCGCGGCGTTGACACCTTGTCGTCGAGCAGGTCGCCCGGCGTGGTCGACAATCGCATCACCAGCGGATAAATACCGGGGCGGGCGAACACACCGTGCGCCAGGGTCGCCGGCAAACCTTCCAGCACCCTCAATTCGCCGCGCAGCAGGCCGTGACTCTTGGCATGGACGCTGCGCATGGCATGGCCGGAATGCTTGAAGGTGGTTTCCGAGATTTCCCTGAGGGCCGCGATCAAGCCGGCTTCAATCTCTTTCTCGTCGGGCTCGAGCAATTCATACGCCGGATCATAGTAAATCGGCGCCTCAAGATTGCGGTCGTCCGGCTTCATCGGCGTGTCCTCCGTTGATGGCTGAAAACCGTTTCAGGGAGTTTCAGAAGAAACGGACCGGTGCCTGGATTGTCGGCTAGCGTGCGCCGCCGACGCCACCAGCCGCACCACCGCCAGCGCCGACGCCAACCCCGGCATTACCGCCTGCACCGGTGCCGCTGGTACCGTTACCGCCGTTGCCACCGCCATTCACGCCGACACCGGCATTGACGCCCCCATTCGTACTGCCGCTGCCCGAACGCGTTCCAGAATTGGCGCCGCCGTTCACGCTGCCGTTCACATCATCCTTGATGCCGGCGTTACCGCTGCCGTTCACGCCCGAGCGGCCGCGTGTGGACGATGTGCCGGATTGCGCACCGCCTGCAGCGCCGCCGTTACCTGTCACCCCGGCGGAACCGGAGGTGCCAGCGCCCGATGTCGTTCCACCGGTGCCAGAGGCCCCGGCTGTACCCGCTCCACCGGCCGCGCCGGACGAAGTCTGCGCATAAGCGCCACCGGCCAACGATGCCGCTACCAGCAGGGTCAATACCCGGATCGATGTCTTTTTCATGCTATCTCCTTGATGATTCGGTGAATACGTAAATGAGGACGCCAATGAGGAGGCCAAAACCCCTGAATGGACTGTGCGCTCTCAGCGGTCGCAATGGTTCTGCGGAGGAATCCAGCCTACCCCCGACACTTCAAAAGGTCAGTCGGACAAGCGGCAAATACATGTCGGCGCATGCAGGATTCCGCCATCGGCGAAGCGCCACAGACCTTTTGAGTACGGCTATCAGGACTTCTCCTACAAGCAAAGGCGGGCTTTTCCTCTAGCCTGCAAGGGCAGGCGGCCCAACACTGCTGGTTCAGCGTCCCGCATTTCGTTCGGCGTTTCCGCGTGCCGCTGCTGTGCTTGTCGTTTTTGCTCGTCTTGGAGACCAACCATGTCCGACACCAACACCATGCCGCCGCAGCACCAGCAACACCAGCCCGGCGACGAATATCTGATGGATCCGAAGCCGCACAGCACCCCGCGCCTGCAAGCGCCCGGCACACGGCTGAGCCAGAAGGTTGCGCTGATTACCGGCGGCGACAGCGGCATCGGCCGCGCCGTGGCGCTGGCGTTCGCAGGAGAAGGCGCCACCATTGCCGTGATTTATCTGGACGAACATGAAGACGCTGTCGAAACCCAGCGTCTGGTGCGTGAAGCCGGCGCCGAATGCCTGCTGTATCCGGGCGACGTCGGCTCTGAAAAATTCTGCCGTGACGCCGTCAAGGCCGTCGTCGACCAATTCGGCCGGCTCGATATCCTTGTCAATAATGCAGCCCAGCAGTTCCCTTCCAATGACATCGAAAAGATCACGGAAGAACAGTTGGAGAAGACCTTCCGCACCAACATCTTTTCCATGTTCTACATGGTCAAGGCGGCGCTGCCCTATCTTGTCTCGGGCGCGCGCATCATCAACACGGCCTCGGTCACCGCTTATCGCGGCAGCGCCCACCTGGTCGACTATTCCTCCACCAAGGGCGCCATCGTGGCCTTCACGCGTTCGCTCGCGCAACAACTGGTCAAGCATGAAATCCACGTCAACGCGGTCGCTCCCGGGCCGGTCTGGACGCCACTGATTCCGGCCAGTTTTTCTGCGGAAGAAGTCGCCAAATTCGGCGCCAACGTGCCGATGCAACGCCCTGGCCAACCCGATGAGATCGCGCCGTCCTACCTGTTCCTGGCGACCGAGGGCGCGTCTTACATGACCGGCCAGGTGCTGCATCCGAACGGCGGCGAGATCATCAACGGATAGCTTCCGCGGCGACGGGCATAATGAATCGGGAATCCGGAATCGGAAATCTGTGCTTCGGCGCCACCGCACGACGACCCGGCCTGACAACAAACATAAGAAGACCAAGCAATGACAGAAGCACAGCCCGCTGCCGCAAGTTCGCCCGCAGCTCCTGACCGCCCGCCGTCCGCCCCCCGCCGGCCGCTCTTGCACGCGATTCTGCGCATCGCGTTGTGGGCGTTGGCGGCGTTGCTTCTGCTGATTGCCGCATTGCTCATCGCCGTCGCCACGGTGGACTGGAATGTCGCGCGCCCCTGGGTCAGCCGCAAGGTGGTCGAACTGACCGGCCGCACGTTTGCCATCGGCGGCAACCTCAAGGTCGGCTACACGCTCGGCCTGCCAACCGAACCGGGATGGCAGCGCTACGTGCCGCGCCTGCGCATCACCGGCGACAATGTCCGTTTCGCCAATCCCGCCTGGGCCAGCACCGGCCCCGATCTGCTCACCGCGCGCCGTGTCAGCGTGGCGCTGCATCCGCTGCCGCTGCTGAAACATCGCGTGGTGCTGAGCGAGCTGATCATGGACACGCCGATGCTGGCGCTGGAACGCGATGCACAGGGCCGACGCTCCTGGCGGCTGCACGACCCCGACCGGCCGTCGCCGTGGCGCCTGGAAGTGCTGCACAGCAGCTTCAGCAACGGCGATCTGGTGTACGTCAATCGCCTGCTCGATCTCGACCTCAGGGCCAAGGTGACCTCGCTGGACGACCTCAACGCCAAAGGCCCGGCCGGCGGCCAACGCTTCGGCTTGCAGTTCACCGCCACCGGCACCTATCGCAAGGCATCGGTGAACGGCAGCGGCAAGGCCGGCGGCCTGCTGGCGTTCACGGCGGAGCATGCGGCGTTTCCGATCCAGGCGCAGGCGCTGATCGGCAAGAACAAAGCCGGCATTGACGGCATCATCAACGACCCGCGCGCGCCCGCCGGCCTCGACCTGCAACTGACCTTGGGCGGCAACAGCATGAGCGACCTGTATCCGGTCACCGGCGTGCTGCTGCCGCAGACGCCTGCGTACGAAACACGCGGGCGCCTGATCGGCACGAAGAACGACGGCATCTGGTTATGGACCTATGAAAAATTCACCGGCCGCGTCGGCGACAGCGATCTGTCCGGCACGGCCGAGTACCTGCCGCGCCAACCCAAGCTGCCGCGGCCCAAAAG
>NZ_AJHH01000787.1 GCF_000256565.1 Herbaspirillum lusitanum P6-12
GTTGCGCGGCACGATCACCTCGCAGCAACTGCGGCTGGCCGATCTCGGTCCTTCCGTGGGCGCCGGTACCGCGTCAGGAAATGCGCGAAGTCAGCGTCGCGACAAGCTGCTGCCGGACAAGCAGTTCCGCGCCGAACGGTGGGCCGCGCTCGACACCGACATCGCCTTCAAGGGCAAGAAAATCATCAGCAACTTCGCCGCACTGCAGGACGTCGATACCGTCATTCGCATGCAAGACCGCGTGCTGAACCTGGCGCCGCTCAACTTCGGGCTGGCCGGCGGCAAGGTGACCACCAATATTTCGCTGGACGGCCGGCATCAGCCGATCGCCGCGCAGATCAAGCTGGCCGCGCGCCAGGTCAAGGTGCGTGAGCTGTTTCCGAAGCTGAAGTCGATGCAAGCCAGCTTCGGCGAGATCAACGGCGACGCCGCGCTGACCGGCCACGGCAACTCCATCGCGGCCATGCTGGGCACCGCGAACGGTGAGGTCGGCGCGGTAGTCAGCGAGGGCGCGGTCAGCAAGTTCATCCTGGAAGCGGCCGGCCTGAATATCGCCAACGCCATCTTCGCCAAGGTATTCGGCGACAAGCCGGTGCATCTGAACTGCATGGTCGGCGACATGGTCGTCAACAACGGCCGCGCCGACATGCGCCGCTTCATGTTGGACACCGACGACACGCGCGTCGCGGCAACGCCGACGACTGCGCCCTGGT
>NZ_AJHH01000788.1 GCF_000256565.1 Herbaspirillum lusitanum P6-12
CGGGCGACCGGCGCGGCAACGCCGACGACTGCGCCCTGGTGATGGCAAAGACCGCGCAGACACGCGCCCAGCCGCACTCCGAACCGACTGCCGCGCCGGCCAAACCGGTCACGCAAGGGGATATGGAAAAGCCGGACAAGCCGTAACAGGAGAATTGACATGCCCGATATCGACACGCAGCAAGCAAACGACAAGACCGGCAAGATCGTCGCCGGCGCGGTGCTG
>NZ_AJHH01000789.1 GCF_000256565.1 Herbaspirillum lusitanum P6-12
CCCGGCTGCAGCGGGCAAGAAAACCGCGCGGCCCCGCTCCCACACTCCCTCCTTCATCGAACAACTCGCGCCGGTGCTGACCACGGTGCTGCCAATGATCGCGTCATGGCAGGCCGAACAAGGCAAGCGCGCGGCGCACGCCTCGCTGGAAAAAACCCGCGAATCCGCAGCGCCGGCCGCAGCCGCTGCAGCGCTGAACGCAGGGTCGCCGCAACTGCATCCATCCGACGGCGGCATCGTCAAGATCCAGCCCGGGCCGTGGTGGCGCCAGACCTGGCAGTTCATCAACGCCGCCGTCAACGCCTGGCTGGATAACTTCGCGCCGAGCATGGGCGCGGCGATCGCCTACTACACGATGTTTTCGATCGCGCCCATCCTGATCATCGCAATCGCCATCGCCGGCATGATCTTCGGGCAGGACGCCGCGCAGGGAGAAATCGTCGAGCAGATCCGCAGCATCGTCGGCACCGAGGGCGCCTTCGCCATCCAGGGCTTGCTCAAGTCGGTGAGCCAGCCACGCGAGGGCATGATCGCCGCCGGCATTTCCGTGGTGACCTTGGTCATTGGTGCGACTGCCGTGTTTTCTGAATTGCAGAGCGCGCTGGATCGCATCTGGCGCATCCCTGCGGTCAAGCGCAAGAGCGGCGTGTGGCAGCTGGCGCGCACGCGCCTGCTGTCGTTCGGACTGATCTTGGGACTGGGATTCATGCTGATGGTGTCGCTGGTGGTCAGCGCCGGGCTGGCGGCCCTGGGGAAATGGTGGGGCGGCTGGTTCGAAGGCTGGACCATCGTCATGCACGTGGCCAACTTCGTGATTTCGTTCGCCGTGTTCACCGTGCTGTTTTCGGCGATCTATCGCTTCATGCCGCGCGTGAGCCTGTCATGGCACGACGTGCGCATCGGCGCGATGGCGACCACGGTGATGTTCATGATCGGCAAATACCTGATCGGGTTGTACCTCGGCAGGACCGGCATGAGTTCCGGCTTCGGCGCGGCGGGATCGTTTGCGCTGCTGTTGGCATGGATCTATTACTCGGCGCAGATTTTCCTGCTCGGCGCCGAGTTCACCTGGATCTACGCCAACAACTTCGGCTCGCGCCAGCCGCGCATTTAATTCATGCAGCCCAACGTTGCGAGAGTACGCGCGAGTTGGACCATTCGCGCTTGGCGCTGGCGTCGACGTGAAGCAATTTCATGAAGCTGCTCCTTTTATTTCCTTATTGGATGGGACTAATGGATTTGCCGAAGCGCATGGAGCTGGTCAGCAAACCCTGGCGGAAGTAGAAGCGTTGCGCCAGCGCATTGGCCAGACCGGTGTCGAGCGTGAGCCGCACGCAACCGGACTGCGCCGCGATGTCGCTGAGCGCATCCAGCAGGCGTGCCCCGCATTGGCTGCCGCGCGCCGCTTCGGTGGTGACGAGGTCGTCGACGTAGAGGAATTTTCCGTAGACCAGATTCTCTTGCAGGCGATAGCCGGCCAGCGCCACCGGCTGATCGTCTTGCCATTCGGCCAGCAGGCGGTAGCCTTCAGCGACCTGGCGCGCCACGCGCCCGAGAAACTCCGCTTCGCTTTGCAGGTGCGGACGCAACTGCTTCATGACCGCATAGCAGGCGCGCAGGGCTTCCGGCGTGTCGGCGTGGTACAGGACGGCGGGACTGTTGGACATGGAAATCCTTCCGGGCAGAGTTGACAAGTCTGCATGGTAAGGAAGGTTTGGCATAACCGGCAGGGCCAAGAAATACAGATTTCACTGGGACATTGGATTTGCTTGCTCCCTTGTCCTCCCCTGCTCCGCCTACATTGACGTGGCCGAACGCGCCGCCTGTTCGTACAATCCCGAAAGGATGCGCAGGAAGCGCGCCAATTCTTCCAGTTCGAAGCTTTCCGTCTCGTCTCCGGTCAGGCCCGACACCAGCAACTGCTCGCGGATGTCGTAGTAGCGCTTGCAGACGTCCTGGCCCGCCTCGTTGGTCGAGTACAGCACTTCCTTGCCGCGCTTCTCGGTGTTGACCAGGCCCAGAGAATGCAGCTTCTTGAGCGAGTAGTTGACCACGTGGGTGTCCTCGATGTTGAGGATGAAGGAAATGTCGGCCAGCTTTTTCTCGCGCGCGCGGTGGTTGATGTGATGCAGCACCAGCACGTCGGTGGCGGTCATGTCCTTCATGCCGGCGGCGGAGATGCAGCGCACCATCCAGCGGTTGAAGGCGTTGCCGGCGATGATCATGCCGAACTCGAACTCGCTCAATTCCTTGCTTCTCCCAGAGGCCAGGTGCAACGACGATACGATGGGAACCTTGCTGAGGTTCTGCGCGAAGGTGGCTTTTACGTTTTTCTTTGCGGTCGGCATGGTGCTGGTTCCTGATATGAAATTCTGGCGGGTGCAGGCTCGGCATGTGACCCGCCGATGCCGATGGTCTGGATATCGCCGGGCGCCTCGATCTTGAAGATCGACACCGCGCGTCCCAGCGCCATCGACTGGTCGTGCATGCTTTGCGCAGCGGCGGCGGCCTGCTCCACCAGCGCCGAATTCTGCTGGGTCATGTCGTCGATCTGTTCGATGGCGTCGTTGACCTGGCGGATGCCGGCGCTCTGCTCGTCGCTGGCGGCCGAGATCTCGGTCATGATGTCGGCCACGTGTTTGACGCTGCGCACGATGTCCTGCATGGTGTTGCCGGCCTGGTCGACCAGCGTGCTGCCGGCATCGACTTTCTTGACCGAGTTCTGGATCAGGCCGGCGATTTCCTTGGCGGCCGAGGCGCTGCGCTGCGCCAGTCCGCGTACTTCCGCCGCCACCACGGCGAAGCCGCGTCCCTGTTCGCCGGCACGCGCCGCTTCCACCGCCGCGTTCAGCGCCAGGATATTGGTCTGGAAGGCGATGCCGTCGATGACACTGATGATCTCGACGATCTGGCGCGAGCTGTCCTTGATTTCACGCATCGTGTTGACCACCTGCGTGACGACGTCGCCGCCCTGCGTTGCCACCTGCGAGGCGTTCATCACCAGCTGGTTGGCCTGGCGCGCGTTCTCCAGCATGGAGCTGGCGGTTTCTTCCAGCGTGCTGGCTTGCAATTCGGTGCGCGCCGACAGGTTGGCGTTGCCGGCGGCGATCTCGCGCGCGGCCACCGAGATGGCGTCGGAGCCGTCGCGTACTTGCGTCACGGCATTGAGCAGGCCGTCGCGCATGCCTTGCAGCGCGGTCAGCAGTTTGCCGGTTTCGTCGTGGGCGCTGTTCTCGACGCGCACCGACAAGTCGCCGCCGGCCACCCGCTCGGCGATATTGATGGCGGCATTGAGCGGACGCGTGATGCTGCGCATGACCGAATAGCCGACCAGCACCGCCAGCAGCGAAGCAATCGTCGCCATCGCGATCATCAGCACGCTGGCTGCGCCGGAGACACGCTCGGCTTCCTGGCCGGCCTGCTCCATGCCGCGTCCCTGGAAGGCGATCAGGTTGTCGAGCGCCTTGAAATAAGCCGCCTGGTAGGGCGCGATCTCCGGCAGGATCAGGTCGCGTGCCTGCTCCACCTGGCCGTCCTTGACCGCCGCCAGGAAATTGTCGAGCACCGGGGTGTATTGCGCCCGCGCCGCGTTGACGGCGTCGAGCATGCGCTTGCCTTCTGCCGAAGGCGTGTCGCGCGCAAAGCGCTTGAGCGTCTCGTCGATGACGGCGCCGGCGCGCGTGATGGCGTTGAGCTCACCCTTTATTTCATCCACGGTGCTCATGAACAGCAGGTTGCGCATGCTGCGCGCGGTTTCGTCGAGCGCGCCCTTGACCGTATTGGCCATGACCGTGCGCGGATAGAAATCGTTGGCGATGCTGCGGATGTTGCCGTTGATCTGGTTGAGGCGGTAGACGCCGATCACGGTCAGGCCGAGCATCAGCAGGATGACCACGCCGAACCCGAGGCCGAGGCGTTGTCCTATGTTCAGGTGAGACAGTTTCTTCATTTTCCACCCCTCAATGTTCATGATGCAAATGCATGCCGACGTGCGGGCGCTGTGCGCCTGGCCGGCGGCTTTCCTCAAGAAAGAATCGGTCGCTTGCCGCAGGGATACCGGCCCCGCCGCAATCGACAAATCTCAAAGCCGCCGGCAATCAGGCCCGGAGAACTACGCCTGAAGACAAGTGTTTTTCCAGGAACCACTTGCCGTCGGGACGCAGCCGCCGGAAGAACGCTCAGAACGTGTGGCGGATGCCCATGTTCCAGGCGCTGTTGCCGCTGCCGGCCTCGATCGAACTGCCGACCGTGTACGGCGCGCCGTTCTTGTTCTTGATGTGGGCATACATCGCGTACAAGTCGGTGCGTTTGGACAAGGCGTAGCGATAGCCGAGCGCAAACTGATCCGCATCCTGGTTCAGCGCGGTCTTGTCATTCTTGCGAATGTAGGACGCCAGGACCGTGTGCTGCACGCCGAACGGCACCGTCACGCCGACCAGGATGTCGGCGCTGTCGGTGGACGCCACGATGGGCGTGGTGCCGTAAGGATTGACGGTGTTGCGCAGCGGCGAGCTGTTGAGCCCCTTGTTGACGCCATACGCGGCATGCAGCTTGGCCGGGCCGAAGTTGTAGGTCGCGCCGAGCAGCGTGCTGCGACCGGAGCCGGTCTGGGTGGTCACCGTGTCATTGTTGCGACCGTGGAAACCCAGGCGTACGTTCAACGGACCGTTGGCATAGCCGATGGCCGCACCGAGCTGGCTGGCGGCCGTGGTGCTGCCGGCAGTTTCGCCGAAGCCGTAGGCCAGCTCACCGGTCACGCCGCCGAAGTTGGGCGACGCGTACTTGATGGTGTTGTCCATGCGGCTGGCGCCGTTGCCGGTGTTCGGCATCAGGTTGGCGGCGTCGCCCGCATAGCCGGTGCCGAAAGGATCGACGGCCGACAGCACCAGATATTGCGGCGTGTACTGGCGACCGGCGGTCACCGTACCGAAGCCGCCGCCCAGGCCGACGTAGCTTTGGCGACCAAACAGCAGGCCGCCCTGGCCCAATGCGCCGGTGTCGTTCTGGAAGCCGGTTTCGAGCAGGAACAGCGCCGACATGCCGCCGCCCAGATCTTCCGTGCCTTTGAAGCCGATGCGCGAACCGCCGCTGATGCCGCTGGTCAGTTTGGTGACGTGACCAGCCGCGCCGCCGCTTTCGACCACGATGCCGGTGTCGATCAGACCGTAGATCGTGACCGACGACTGCGCGAGCGCAGGTACTACCTGGATGCCGACTGCGGCAAATGCCGCTGCAGCCAAGACTTTATGTTTCATTGAAACTCCCCGATAGATGAAATTGCATCAAACCCAATAAACCGCGTACCGGCCAAGTGTCGTGCGCGCCCTTCTGCTGGCCGGCATGCGCCTGCTCTCTGCGGCGCCGGGACAATGGCCGTTGTCCCGGTGCGTTCAAAGAGAACTCCTGGACGCGCAGCCGTGCTTTCCTCCCCGCTGCGCGTCGCCATTCTTTTCAATTCGTTGTCATGCCGTGAGCCGTTCACGCGGCAAATCGAACTTGTTGCTCCTGAATTCCTTGAGGAAGGCGAATGCCGGACTGCTGTCGCCGATGAAGCCGAACGAGGAATCCAGCACGCGCGGCGGAAGCCACGGATACGGCAGGAAGGAGTGCAAGGTCGTCAGCAGGTCGCCGGCAACGTCGGCGATCAGCATCATGTGGTCGATGCGAATGTGCATCTCGCTGGCGCGCCACAGCTCTTCCGGATGCTGGTTCAGTTGCCAGTTGTAGTAGCCGCGTCCGATGCGCAGCGACGCCGTTTCCTCTTCACGCATCAGCACCAGCCACGGCAGTTGTTCGATGCGGCCGTTGCTCACCTCCAGCTCGTCGCATATGTAATAGGTGCGGCAGTGCGTGAAGCGCTGGGCAAAGTCGGTCACCAGGGTCTGCGCGATCCCCTCGGCGCCGACCACCAGCGGCGGAAACGCCACTGCGCTGGCCGAGGTCGAAATGCTGAGCACCGCGTTCGGTTCATAGATGTCATGGATCAATGAAGGACAGCATTTGTCTTTTGCGTAGACGTACGCTTCCAACAGGGATTTATGCGTCAACATAAAATTCCTCGGTTCATGACGGGCGAGCCCGTCGCTATGGAGTCTGCGCGCTTGCTCTGCATGGCAGGCGCGCTTCGGATGGCGCTTACATGGCTATTCGTTGAGACGGTCGGTGACGAACATCTTGCCGGGCGCATGCGTAATGCAGAACGGCAGCTTGCTCAGTTCGGCGACGTATTGCGGGGTCACGCCGCAGGCCCAGAACACCGGCAATTCATCGTCCATGATCTCCACCGCATCGCCGAAATCCGGACGCATCAGGTCGGCGATGCCGATCGCCTGC
>NZ_AJHH01000790.1 GCF_000256565.1 Herbaspirillum lusitanum P6-12
GGCGTGCACGGCATGCTGGTCTTGTACATGGCGACGTTGCGCTGCTGTTCGATATGGCGCAACGGGATGCCGCCCTCGACCAGTGCGCTTTCAAACGAGAAGCTGCAACCGATCAGGAAGCTCACCAGGTCGTCGCGCCAATACGCGGAGATATCGGCGACTTCCTGCTGCAGCACGCCGTTTTCAAAAATCCGATAGCCCGGCACGTCGGTGCGCAGGTCGGCGCCGGGTGCGCTGCGCGGTTCGAAGCGCCCCGGCTCCAGCACTTCCACCAGCGGGCAGGGCTTGGGATTGCGCTGGCAGAACAGCAGGAAATCGAAAGCGTATTCGCGCGGCACGATCATGAGGTTGGCCTGCACGTGGCCGTCGGCATAGCCGGCGGTCGGGCCGTCGAACGCGCCGGTCCGGCACAGCGCGCGCAGGCCGGCGGCGGACAACAGCGATTCTTCGCTCATCTGCATGTTGGTCGTCATCACCTTATAGCCCTCCCAGGTAAGCTTTCTTGATGTCGTCGTTGTTCAGCAGTTCGCTGCCGGTGCCTTCCATCACGATGCGGCCGGTCTGGATCACGTAGCCGTAATGCGCGATTGCCAACGCCTTGTGCAGGTTCTGCTCCACCAGCAGGATCGACACGCCCTTGGCGTTGACCTGCTGGATGGTGTCGAGCACCTTGGTGACGAACTTGGGCGCGATGCCCCACGACGGTTCGTCCAGCAGCAGCAGGCGCGGCTTGGCCATCAGGCCGCGCGCGATCGCCAGCATCTGCTGTTCGCCACCGCTCATGGTGCCGGCCAGCTGATGGCGGCGCTCCTTGATGATGGGGAAGGTGGCGTACATGTCTTCGATCGATTCGGCAATCTCGTGCTTGTCGCTGCGCGAGTAAGCGCCCAGCTCCAGATTGCGCTGCACGCTCAGGCGGCCGAACAGGCGGCGCCCTTCCGGCACCAACGACAGGCCGAGGCCGACGCGGTCGAAGGGCGGCACCTTGCCGATGTCGGTGTTGTCGAACACGATGCTGCCGGCGTCGACCTTGTTGAGGCCGGCAATCGCGCGCAGCGTGGTCGACTTGCCGTTGCCGTTGCCGCCCACCAGCGCCACCAGGCTGCCCGGCTTGACGTCGATGTCGACTTTGGACAAGGCCAGCACGCCGTCGTAGCTGGCCCGCAGATTTCTCACCTGTAGCATCATTCATCTCCCAAATAAGCGGCGATCACATGCGGATCGTTGGACACGTCGTGCGGCGAACCGTCGGCGATCTTCTTGCCGTAATCGAGCACCACGATCTGGTTGGCGATCGGCATGATGCCTTCCAGCACGTGCTCGACGATCAGGCAGGAAATCCCCTGGTCGCGGATCTTCAGCACCACGTCGACGGTTTCGCGCACTTCGGTCGGGTTGAGGCCGGCCATGACTTCATCCATCAGCAGCAGCTTGGGCTTGACCGCCAGCGCGCGCGCCACGGCGAGGCGGGC
>NZ_AJHH01000791.1 GCF_000256565.1 Herbaspirillum lusitanum P6-12
CAGCAGGCCGGCGCCGACCAGCGGCCCGAACAGCGTGCCGATGCCGCCGAGAATCGCCACCAGCGCCATCTTGATCGACATGCCGGTGCCCAGCACCGAGGCCGGATCGATGTACAGTTCCTTCTGCGCGTACAGGCTGCCGCCCATGGCGGTGAAGAAACTGCTCACCGCGAACGCGATCTGCTTGTATTTGCTGAGACTGACGCCAAGGCTGCGCGCAGCGTCGGGCTCATCCTTGATGGCGCGGAAGTAGTAGCCGAGGAAGCTGCGCTCGATGATGAAGTTGGCCAGCAGCGTCAGCAACAACAGGCCGAGTGCGATGTAGTAATACGGCTCCTTGCCGGCGAAGATCATGCTGGCCCAGCCGCCCTCGCCCATCGGAATCGTCAGGCCGACGGCGGCCGGGGG
>NZ_AJHH01000792.1 GCF_000256565.1 Herbaspirillum lusitanum P6-12
GCCGCGCCGTAAATACCCGCGATAAAAATTGAATCAGTGAGGAAGAGGCCGCGTTGTTGTTCTTGTTGCGGCGTCCTTCCGCTTACTTCCCAGCCAGAACGACTACTTGTGCGACTACTTGCGCTGGTCCCACTTCGGCATCGGCCAGACGATGTCGCGCGTCGCCATGTCGAACGGCCAGACCGTGTAGTACTTGCCGTTGATGATTTGCAGCAGGATGCCGGAGCTCAGCGTGTTCTGGCCGTGCTCGTCGAACTTGACGCCCTTCCACGGCATGATCAGCTTGTTGCCGGGGATGTTGGTTTCCGACAGCGCCTTGCGGATCGCTTCCGGCTCGGTGGAACCGGCGCGGTTGATCGCATCGGCCAGCGTCATCAGGCCGGTGAAGGTGCGCGACGAATTGCCGGTGAAGTTGATCTTGAAGCGGGCATTGAACAAGTCGTTGACTTGCTTGATCAGCGGGTTCTTGCCGGCCAGGTCAAGCGACCAGACGTCGCGGGTGATGATGAAGTCGGCGTCCTTGCCCAGCGTCTTCACGAATTCCGTGTCGATGAAACCGGCGTCGTTGGCCAGGATCATGTCCGGCGTGAAGCCCAGTTCCTTGTAGGTCTTCATCGACAGGATGGCGTCGCCCAGATAGGAAGACTGCATCACCACTTGCGGCGCGGCGGCTTTGAGCAGCTGCACTTCGGAGGTCAGCTGGGTGCTCTTGGCCGGATAGACGATGGTCTTCACAAGATCGTAGCCGCGGTCCTTGGACAGCTTGGTTTCGAGCTTGGTGGTCTCGTTGCCCCACAGCGTGTTTTCGTTGAAGGCGCCGAGCTTGCTGATCTTGATGCCCTTCCTGGCTTCCAGCTCCTTGAAGAATTCATAGAAGTTGGTGACGAACAGGTCGTCATGCGCCGTGGTGCGGAAGAACCACTTGAAGCCGCGCTGCGTCAGCGAGGCCGACGACGATTCCGGATTCAGGTATGGCACCTTGTAGCGTTCCGCGACCTGGCTGGTGGTGGCGGTGACATTGCTGAAGTACGCGCCGACCACGGCGACCACCTTCTCCTGCGTGATCAGGCGTTCGGCTTCGGTGGCGCCGACTTGCGGGTTGCCTTGCGAATCGGCGAACACCAGCTTGATCTTGGCGCCCTTCAGGTTGGGCAGACCGCCGCCGGCCGAGAACGGCAGGTTGGGCACGCCCTTGGCGCCGTTGTTGATGATGTCGGCGGCCAGTTCCAGCGCATCCTTCATTTCTGCGCCGGTGGAGGCGGCGGCGCCGCTGAGCGGATAGATGACGCCGATCTTGATTTCCTGCTGTTGCGCTTGCGCCGACAAGGCGGCAATGCTGAAAGACGCGGCCAGGCCGGCTTTGAAAACACGTTTGAAGACGAGACCTAACATGATGAGACGCTCCTTGTTGTATTGACTAACATCCAAAAATTCCCCCCACCGCGTGACGCCGCCCGACACCTGCGGCGCTGTAAGCGGGAGCTACCCAAAAATCACCACACGACTTCCAACCACTTCCACTGCACCGCCGCCGCAAAAGCGAAGGCTGTGTCGATCCACTCCAGGCCGGTTGCCCGGCTGGACTTATGTGCTGGTGTTGCGCTGACTTCTATCGACTGCTTGATTCAGGATTCATGGCCTTGCCCCGCACTTGCGCTGCTGCTTGCCGGCATTCGCCGACCTCGGGGGCACGCCTGAAAAATGGCGGCGGTGGTTGCGTTGGTTTGCACTTCACCGCGTTATGCGTGGTTCTCTCGCCATTTTTTGTCTCCTTGATTTTTTTCTTGAATCCTATATGTTTCGTCGATAATATGTCAATAAATTATTAATATTAATAAAAATAAATGATCGCCAAATCATTGACGAGTTATTAGCAAAGCGCGTGCCAGTTTTCCACCGGGATCGCCACTTCAGACGCAAACACAGATACAGCAAGGCTTTAAGGAGGATATGACGGGCTTTCCCGATGTTTCCTCAGCAAAACGTTCGACCTTAATCGCACGGTTTATGTGCAAAGTGTCGATAATTCATCAACAAAAATGCACCTGAAAGTTCAATCGAGAAAGGCAATGCACCATGAATAAAGAGCAGACAACACTGGGGGAACAACGCTGGCAGTTCTGGATCGATCGCGGCGGCACGTTTACCGACATCGTGGCGCGCCAGCCCGACGGCACGCTGTTGACGCACAAGCTGCTGTCCGAAAATCCCGAGCAATACAAGGATGCGGCCGTGGCCGGCATCAAGCGCCTGCTCGGACTCAAACCCGACGAAGCGATCTCGCCGCAACAGGTCGAAGCGGTAAAGATGGGCACCACCGTCGCCACCAATGCGTTGCTCGAACGCAAGGGCGATCCGACCGTATTGGTGATCACCAAGGGTTTCCGCGACGCCTTGCGCATCGCATATCAGAATCGCCCGCGCCTGTTCGACCGCAACATCGTGCTGCCGGAATTGCTGTTTGAAAAAGTCGTGGAAGTCGACGAGCGCCTGAGCGCGCACGGCGACGTGGTGCAGCCGCTCGACACCGTATCGGTGCGCCGGCAACTCGCGGCTTTATATGAAGAAGGCTATCGCGCCGTCGCCATCGTGCTGATGCATGGCTATCGTTTTACTGCGCATGAAGAAAAACTGGCGGAGATCGCCGCCGAGCTCGGGTATACGCAAGTCTCGGTGTCGCATGAAGTCAGCCCGATGATGAAGCTGGTCTCGCGCGGCGACACGACGGTGGTCGATGCGTATTTGTCGCCCATCCTGCGCCGCTACGTCGACCAGGTCGCAGGCGAGATGGACGGCGTGCGCCTGCTCTTCATGCAGAGCAATGGCGGCCTCACCGATGCGCATCGCTTCCAGGGCAAGGACTCGATCCTGTCCGGCCCGGCCGGCGGCATCGTCGGCATGGTGCGCACGGCCGAGAC
Source organism: Herbaspirillum lusitanum P6-12 (assembly GCF_000256565.1). Classification (GTDB taxonomy): domain Bacteria; phylum Pseudomonadota; class Gammaproteobacteria; order Burkholderiales; family Burkholderiaceae_D; genus Herbaspirillum; species Herbaspirillum lusitanum. The sequence continues at coordinate 2,919 of NZ_AJHH01000792.1, forward strand.
GGCCGGCTTCGACAAGATCATCGGTTTCGACATGGGCGGCACCTCGACCGACGTGTCGCATTATGCCGGCGAGTTCGAGCGCGAGTTCGAAACCCAGGTGGCCGGCGTGCGCATGCGCGCCCCGATGATGAGCATCCATACGGTGGCGGCGGGCGGCGGCTCGATCCTCCACTTCGACGGCACGCGCTATCGCGTCGGCCCGGACAGCGCCGGCGCCAATCCCGGCCCGGCCAGCTATCGCCGCGGCGGCCAACTGGCGGTCACCGATTGCAACGTCATGCTGGGCAAGATCCAGCCGGCCTATTTCCCCAAGGTGTTCGGCCCGGCTGCCGACGAAGCGCTCGACCGCGATGCGGTGGTGCGCAAGTTCACCGAGCTGGCCGACCGCATCCATGCGGAAACCGGCAACCGCCGCACGCCGGAAGAAGTCGCCGAAGGTTTCATCGAAATCGCCGTCGGCAACATGGCCAACGCGATCAAGTTCATTTCGGTGCAGCGCGGCCATGACGTCACCGACTACACCCTGACCACCTTCGGCGGCGCCGGCGGCCAGCATGCCTGCCTGGTGGCGGATGCGCTGGGAATGACGCGCGTCTTCGCGCATCCGTTCGCCGGCGTGCTGTCGGCCTACGGCATGGGACTGGCGGACCAGACCGCGATGCGCGAACAGGCGATGGAGCTGCCCTTGTCGACCGGTTCGGTCGGCACGCTCGATGCGGAACTGAACAAGCTGGCCACGCAAGCCGCCGACGATCTGTCGTCGCAAGGCGTAATGCCGACGCAGATCGACGTGATCAAGCGCGCCCATCTGCGCTACGACGGCACCGATTCGGTGATCGTGGTGGCCTTCGGCGATATCGCGAGCATGGTGGCGCAGTTCGAATCGGCCTACAAGAAACGCTATTCCTTCCTGATGCCGGACAAGGCCATGATCATCGAAGCCATTTCGGTGGAAGCGATCGGCGTCTCCACCGACCGCGAAGAAAAGCCCGAGCAATTGCCGCCGCGCGACGGCGCGCTGCAATCGACCGAAACCGTGCAGCTGTTCTCCGGCGGTCAATGGCACGACACCGCGCTGTACCGCCGCGAAGACATGCGCCCCGGCGACGTCGTGCACGGCCCTGCGATCATCGCGGAAAAGAACGCCACCAACATCGTCGAGCCGGGCTGGCTGGCCGAAGTGACGCCGCTGAACCATCTGGTGATGCAGCGTTATCAGGCGCGCACGCAGCGCAAGGCGATCGGTACCACGGCCGACCCGGTGATGCTGGAAGTGTTCAACAACCTGTTCATGAGCATCGCCGAACAGATGGGCCTGCGTCTGCAGAACACCGCCTTCTCGGTCAATATCAAGGAGCGCCTGGATTTCTCTTGCGCGCTGTTCGATGCGCAGGGCAACCTGATCGCCAATGCGCCGCACATCCCGGTGCATCTCGGTTCGATGGGCGAAAGCATCCGCACCATCATCCGCGAGAACGCCGGCAAGATGCAGCCGGGCGACGTCTTCATGCTCAACGATCCTTACCACGGCGGCACGCATTTGCCGGACATCACGGTGATCACGCCGGCCTTCGACAAGGATGGCAAGGACATCCTGTTCTACGTGGGATCGCGCGGCCATCATTCGGACATCGGCGGCATCACGCCGGGGTCGATGCCGGCCAACAGCACGGTGGTGGAAGAGGAAGGCATCCTGATCAACAACTTCCAGCTGGTGCGCGCGGGGCGATTCCTCGAACAGGAAACCGTCGCCCTGCTCGGCTCCGGTCCCTACCCTGCGCGCAACATCGCGCAGAATCTGGCCGACCTGCAGGCGCAGATCGCCGCCAACCAGAAGGGCGTCGACGAGTTGCTGAAGATGGTCGAGCACTTCAGCCTGGACGTGGTGCAAGCCTACATGGGCCACGTGCAGGACAACGCCGAAGAAGCCGTGCGCCGCGTCATCACGCTGCTCAAGGACAGCAGCTACGACTACCGGCTCGACAACGGCGCGGTGATCAAGGTGGCGATCCGCGTCAATCATGCCGAGCGCACCGCCGACATCGACTTCACCGGCACCTCGCCGCAGCTGAACAACAACTTCAACGCCCCCAGCGCGATCTGCATGGCGGCGGTGCTGTATGTATTCCGCACGCTGGTGGACGACGAGATTCCCCTCAACGCCGGTTGCCTCAAGCCGCTCAACGTGATCATCCCGGAAGGCTCGATGCTGAATCCGCGCTATCCGGCGGCGGTGGTGTCGGGCAACGTCGAGACCTCGAGCTGCATCACCAATGCGCTCTACGGCGCACTCGGCGTGCTGGCCTCGGCGCCGGGCACGATGAACAACTTCACCTTCGGCAACGGCGAGCATCAGTACTACGAAACCATCTCGGGCGGCTCCGGCGCCGGCCAAGGCTTCAACGGCACCGACGTGGTGCAGACGCACATGACCAACTCGCGCCTGACCGACCCGGAAATCCTCGAGTGGCGTTATCCGGTCCGCCTGGAAAGCTATGAGATCCGCGAACACTCCGGCGGCGCCGGACAGTGGCACGGCGGCAACGGCGGCGTGCGCAAGATCCGCTTCCTCGAACCGATGACGGCCTCGATCCTGTCCAACAACCGTATCGTGCCGCCGTTCGGCGCAGCGGGAGGCGAGCCCGGCCAGTGCGGCCGCAACACCGTGATCCGCAAGGACGGCACTGAAGAAGAGCTGGGCTTCGTCGCCAGCATCGACATGCAGCCGGGCGATGTGTTCGTGATCGCTACGCCGGGCGGCGGGGGTTATGGCAAGGCGGACTAAACCGATGCAATTGTTGTAATTCGTTTCTCTGGAGCAGTCGTCCCTTTGCGGTATCTCCGTCGAATGACGGGGGTACCGCTTTTTTTATCAGGAAAAGACTGCGTCTTTACCCCTCATTTCGAGCTTTTCGCACGCTTTTTGCATGCTAATATTTTCGACAAAAATACTTTTCAGTATGTTTTTGCAGGGCAATAAAAAGAATGTGCTCAGGGAAATTTTTGTCCGCCTCCGGCGGGCATGTCTAAAGGGGAATTCGTAGTGAACAACATGTCTTTGAAGCAGAAGCTCTGGCTGCCGCTGGTCTTTGCCTGGATCGCGCTCTTTGCGCTGTCGCTGTGGAACATTTATGAAACCCGCAACCTGCAGATCGCCGATCGCCAGCACGCGCTGATCGATATCACCGAAATGTCCTACTCCATCGTGGCCGGTCTGCACAAGCAGTCGACCGAGGGCAAGCTTTCCGCCGACGACGCCCGCAAGGAAGCCATCGCCCGCGTGGCGGACCAGCGCTACACCGGCAGCGGATACATCACCCTGGTCGGCGCCGATTCGGTGGTCACGATGCATCCGATGAGTCCCAAGCTCAACGGCAAGAACATGCTCGACTTCAAGGACGCCAAGGGCAACGAGTTGTACAAGATGATCGCCGCCACCGGCTCCTCCGCCGCCGGCGAAGGCTTCCTCGAATACTGGTGGCCGCGTCCGAACGAGACCAAGCCCAGCCCCAAGATGGGCTTCGTCAAGCGCTTCAAGCCGTGGAACCTGGACTTTGTCGCCAGCGTGTACCAGGATGACATCCAGGCCGACTTCTACCGCTCGCTGATCAAGGCCGGCGTGGTGCTGCTGATCCTTGGCGCGGTCATGTCGGCGATCGCCACGCTGGTGGTGCGCAACATCTACCGCTCCATCGGCGGCGAGCCGGGCGAAGCATCGCAGATCGCCCGCAAGATCGCCGAAGGCGACCTGACCGGCGCGATCGCGGTGCGCAAGGGCGACGAGGCCAGCCTGGTGTCGTCCATCGCTTACACGCGCGACCGCATGGTCGACACGGTCAACAACATCCTCAAGGCCACCGACTCGATCAAGGAATCGGTCGACGAGATCGCGCACGGCAACATGGACTTGTCCAACCGCACCGAGGAACAAGCCAGCTCGCTGGAAGAAACCGCCTCGGCC
>NZ_AJHH01000793.1 GCF_000256565.1 Herbaspirillum lusitanum P6-12
CCGCCGCCAAGGAAATCAAATCGCTGATCGACGGCTCGGTGCAGGAAGTGCACGCCGGTTCCGACCTGGTCGGCCAAGCCGGCCAGACCATGAGCGAAGTGGTCGACAGCATCCGCAAGGTCAGCGACATGATCAAGGAAATCGCCGTCGCCAGCCACGAGCAGAGCGAAGGCATCGACCAGGTCAACCTGGCCATCACGCAGATGGACGAAGTCACGCAGCAGAACGCCGCGCTGGTGGAAGAAGCCGCCGCCGCGTCGAAGTCGATGCAGCAACAGGGCGACAACCTGGTGAAGGTGGTCGGCGTGTTCAAGCTCTGACGCTGACGTTCAACTGGCCATGAAAAAGCCCACGGCCTTGCGGTCGCGGGCTTTTTCTTTTGGGCGGCTGAATCAATAAGGATCAATAAGGTCCGCGAATCGCTGCGTGGATCTTGTCGTGATACAGCGTCGCCAGCTTCTGGTGCAGTTCTGCCGGCAGCGGCGGCAAGGCCGATGCGCCGGCGTTCGACAACACCTGCGCCGGCGAGCTCGCGCCCGGGATGATCACCGACACGGCGTCGTGGTCGAGGATCCAGCGCAACGCCATCTGCGGCATGCTCATGCCGGCCGGGACCAGCGCGGCGATTTCCTGCGCCAGGTCGACGCCGGTGGCGAACTCAAGCCCGGCGAAGGTTTCGCCGACATTGAATTGCTGGCCGTCGCGGTTGAAGTTGCGGTGGTCGTCCGGCTTGAAGGTGGTGGCGCGCGTCATCTTGCCGCTCAGCAGGCCGCGCCTGCGGCAACAGATCCGCCAGCGGCTTCTGGCGGAAAATGTTGAAGATGACCTGCAGCGAAGTCATGCCTTCCTGCTCCAGGCACAGCAGGCCTTCTTCCACGGTTTCGACGCTGGCGCCGAAGCGCGTGATCAGGCCGTCGTCGCGCAGTTCGCGCATCCAGTCGAAAATCTTGCCGTCCTTGAGCACGGCCGGCGGCACACAGTGCAATTGCGTCAGGTCGAGCTTGTCGACGCCGAGGCGCTCGAGCGAGCGTTGCGTCGCCGTGCGCACCGCCTCGCGGCTGTAGCCGTCCGGATAGATGGCGCCGCGCCCCAGCTTGGTGGCGACGGTGAGGTCCTTGTGCGAAGTCAGGAATTGGCCGATCGAACGTTCGCTGGCGCCGTCGCCGTAGACGTCGGCGGTGTCGATGAAGCGCACGCCGGTGGCGTAGGCTTGCGCCAGCGTCTGCTGGGCGACGTCGTTATCCCAGTGATCGCCCCAGCCGCCGCCGAGTTGCCAGCAGCCGAGGCCGACTTCGGGAACGGTCAGGCCGTCGCGGGCGAGCTTGCGTGTTTGCATGTGTTGTCCTTGTGGTTGAAGCGTTGAACCTGCGGCGCCGGATTGCGGCGCGCGGATGAGGCCGCCATGGTATGCCGGGCGGGAGCGGGTTTCCAATGAATTATTGCGCGCGTGGAATACGGATTTCGGCATCGGGTTTCGACATCATTGTCCAAAAAATGAAAAAGGCCGCAAACCTGAAGCTTGCGGCCTTGTCCAGAACGATGTTTTTCAGCGCGAGAAAAACGCGATCACGCCGTAGACAAACCCGGCGAACGGTCCCACCACGACGATGGTGACCAGCAACACTTCGGCCAGCACGTAGGCGACGGCGCCGGCGGCGATGCTCGACAGGTAGGCGGTGGCGCCCAGCGCGCCCGGTACGAACAAGTTGATCAGCGCCAGCACGATGGCGGCGATGCCGAGGCCGACGATGACGTTGAACTTGGTGGGACGGTAAGGGTTGAGCCAGCGGAATGGCGGCGAGGCGCTTTGTTCGGTGGCGATGCTGTTCGAGGTAGTGGACGTAATGGACATGAGGTATCTATAAAAGGCGGAGTAAGAAGCGACGCCTGGCACAGACGTCCTGTTAAACGATGATGACCGACATTATACGACGTTACGACCTGCCGAAACAGCCCGGCCGGTGAGACGGACTGTGCGGACTGTCAAGCAAACCCGAACAAAGCCCGTCTCCGCCACGCTATATCGCCTTATGTGCTGATGACGATTTCCGGCGCTTGTCCTTTTTGCACGGCCTCCTGCATGTCGAAGCCGGCGTCGAAGTCGTCCACCTGCACCGTGAGGTCGCCGTAATGCGCGAAGTCGTCCAGCACCACGCGCTCGTCGATGCTGATCAGGCCCTGCTCCATCGCGCGCGCATTCCAGCGCCGCATTTCGATCAGGCTCTGCGGCATCGCCGGCAGCACGCCGTCCTTCATCGATTGCTTCAGGCGCGTTTCGATCTCATGCACTTGCGGCAACAGATCGAAGGCATGCTCGCCGCTGCCCAGCGGATCGGTCCTGAAGTCAGGCCGGTAGGCGTCCGCCACCAGCCGGTCGCGTGCGGCGCCCGGGGTCTGCATCGCCAGCGCCACGTCGCTGGCGAGACGGTCGGACGGCTTGCGGAACGACAGGCCGAGAGGAAACATCCAGATGCGCAGCGCAAACGCGATGAAGGGATTGGGGAAGTTCTCGAGCACGTCGATGATGGCTTCCTGCGCACGATGCAGCGCGTCCTGCACCGACCAGGCGACATACGGCAGGTCGGCGCTCTGGCGACCGTCGTCTTCGTAGCGCTTCAGGGTCGCCGAGATCAGGTAGAGCTGCGACAGCACGTCGCCGAGACGTCCTGAGATGCGCTCGCGGAATTTGAGCGAGCCGCCCAGCACGAACATCGACACGTCGGTCAGCAGCGAGAAGCAGGCCGACACGCGCGCCACCGCGCGGTAGTAGGCGCGGGTTTCTTCCGCCGCCTGGTCGGGCCCGGGCGCCGACGCCAGCAAGCCGCCGCTGAGACCGGCCACCAGCGAGCGCGCCATGTTGGCCGCGACGAAGCTCAGGTGGCCGAAGAAGGCCCGGTCGAAATCCTGCAGCGCGCGGTCGTGGTCGTCGTCGGCTGCCGCGGCCATTTCCTTGAGGACGTAGGGATGGCAACGGATGGCGCCCTGCCCGAAGATGATCAGGCAGCGCGTCAGGATGTTGGCGCCTTCGACCGTGATGGCGATCGGGATCTGCTGGTACACGCGCGCCAGGAAATTGCCCGGTCCCATGCAGATGCCCTTGCCGCCGATCACGTCCATGCCGTCGTTGACCAGCATGCGGCCGCGTTCGGTGACGTGGTATTTGGAGATCGCCGAGATCACCGACGGCTTCTCGCCGGCGTCGACCGCCAACGAGGACAGCCGGCGCGTGGCGTCCATCATGTAGAGGTTGCCGCCCATGCGCGCCAGCGCCTCCTGGATGCCCTCGAACTTGCCGATGGCGATCTTGAACTGACGCCGCATGGCGGTGTAGGCGCTGGTGCCGCGCACCGCCATCTTGGAAAAGCCGACACTCGACGACGGCAACGAAATCGCCCGCCCCGCCGCCAGGCATTCCATCAGCATGCGCCAGCCCTTGCCGACCTGGGGCTGGCCGCCGATGACCCAGTCGAGCGGAATGAAGACGTTCTCGCCCGAGGTCGGACCGTTCTGGAATACCGCATTGAGCGGCCAGTGGCGACGTCCGGTGACCACGCCCGGATGGCTGGTCGGGATCAGCGCGCAGGTGATGCCGGGCTCGCTGTTGTCGCTCAGCAGATGATCGGGATCGTGCGCACGGAAAGCCAGGCCGAGCACGGTGGCGACCGGCGCCAGCGTGATGTAGCGTTTGGCCCAGGTGACGCGGAAACCGATCACTTCGCGGCCTTCGTGCACGCCCTTGCAGACCACGCCGACGTCGGGAATCGCTGCGGCATCGGAGCCGGCGTAGGGGCTGGTGAGCGCAAAACACGGGATCTCTTCGCCGCGTGCGAGGCGCGGCAGGTAATGGTTCTTCTGTTCTTCGGTGCCGTAATGCAGCAGCAGTTCGGCCGGGCCCAGCGAGTTCGGCACCATCACCGAAATCGCCGCAACCGAACAGCGCGACGACAGCTTCATGATGACCTGCGAATGCATGTAGGCCGAGAACTGTTTGCCGCCGTATTGCTTCGGAATGATCATGCCGAGGAAGCCCTTGTCCTTGACGAACTGCCAGGCTTCCGGCTGCAGGTCCTGCCACACGACCGAGGTATCCCAGTCGCTGACCATGGCGCACAGCTGCGTGACTTCGTTGTCGAGGAAGGATTGTTCTTCGGCCGTCAGCGTGGGCGGCGGCAATTGCATCAGCTTGTTCCAGTCTGGCTTGCCGGAAAACAGTTCGGCGTCCCACCAGACGGTGCCGGCTTCGATGGCGTCGCGTTCGGTGGCCGACATGCCGGGCAAGATCTTGCGGAAGATGTCGAGCGCCGGACGCGTGATCAGCGTTTGCCGCACCGACGTGATCGCCACCAGCAGGGTCGGCACGCACAACAGGATCGCCAGCAGGATGCAGACAACGGCGTTGGCCTGGTCGGTGGTGCCGCCGATCCATATCCAGGCCAGCTCCGCCACCAGCCAGGTCCATGCGCCGGCGCGCATCATCATCAGCGCCAGGGCGCCCGCCACGAAAAGCACTAGCCACAAGATCATGTGAGTCTCCCGTTAAAATTGATGTTGTCTGCATGGCAACGCCTCGGCAAGACATCCATGCTGCTCATGATTCAGGGGTATGTCGGCGATGATGCGGACGCATAGCGGGATATTCCCACAGAAGTTGCCGCTGCGGAAAGCGGTGACGCCGCCCCGATGCTTTCCACGCATGGCCGCGCCTTGGTTCATGCAAGAGTGACCGCATTTCCTGCCAGAAATTCATTCTTGTCGGATTTCCGGCTTTGCGTCGGAACAGAAACCATTGCCGCCGCGCCGGGTCCATTACAATCTCGCCTATCCGACATTTACGCAGCAAAAGAGGAAATCATCATGAAATGGGAAGGCAATCGCGAAAGCGACAACGTGGAAGACCGCCGCGGCGAGGACTCGGGTGGCGGCGGGGGCGGCTTTTCCTTCGGCGGCGGTTCGATCGGCATCGGCGGCATCGCGGTGGCGCTGGTGGCGTCCTACTTCCTCGGCATCAATCCGCTGACCGTCATCAACATGCTCAGCGGCGGTGGCGGCCAACTCGCTCCCGTGCAGCAATCGGCGCCGGCGCACAAGCCGCCGCCGAACGACCAGATGGCGCGCTTCGTATCGACCGTGCTGGCCGATACGGAAGACACGTGGGGTGAAATCTTCAAGGCCGGCGGCGCGACGTATGTACGACCGAAACTGGTGTTGTTTTCCGGGTCCACACCGACCGCCTGCGGCACCGGCCAGACCGCCACCGGGCCGTTCTATTGCCCCGGCGATCAGAAGGTCTACATCGATCTCAGCTTCTATCAATTGATGAAGCAGCGCTTCAACGTCTCCGGCAACTTTGCGCAAGCCTATGTGATCGCGCATGAAGTCGGCCATCACGTGCAGAACCTGCTCGGCATTTCCGAAAAGGTCGACAAGGCCCGTCGCAACATGTCCGAGAAACAGGCCAACGCCTTATCGGTGAAGCTCGAGTTGCAGGCCGATTGCTTCGCCGGCGTCTGGGCCTACCACGCCAATGAAGCGCGCCACATCATCGAAAACGGCGACGTCGAGGAAGCCCTCAACGCCGCCTCGGCCATCGGCGACGACGCCCTGCAACGGCAGGCGCGCGGCGAAGTGGTGCCGGACTCGTTCACGCACGGCACCTCGGCGCAGCGCGTGAGCTGGTTCAAGCGCGGCGTCACCGAAGGCAAGGTCAGCGCCTGCAATACCTTCGAAGCAAAGAAACTTTAAGCTCATAAGGCTCACATGGAAATTTCCTACTGGTGCATCCTGATCGCCGGCCTGTTGCCCATCCTCACCGTATCGGTGGCGAAGTACGGCCGCCGCGATTTCGACAACGGCGAGCCGCGCGCCTGGCTCGACAAGCAGACCGGCCTGCGCCGCCGCGCCGACTATGCGCATCGCAACCACTTCGAGGCGTTTCCCTTCTTTGCAGCGGCAGTGCTGGCGGCCCAACAAACCGGCGCGGCGCAAGCGTGGATCGACGGCCTGGCGCTGGCCTTCATCGCCGCGCGCGTGGTCTATACTGCGCTCTACCTGAACGACCTGCCAAGCCTGCGTTCGCTGTCGTGGACCGTCGGCTATGCCTGCGTCCTCGGCCTGTTCGCCGTTTCCGCCCTTCACTTGTAAACACATGAGCAATCCCGACCTGCAAATCCTGCACGACGCGCTGAACGCGCTGCGCGCGCGCGCGCGCGCGCGG
>NZ_AJHH01000794.1 GCF_000256565.1 Herbaspirillum lusitanum P6-12
CGCTATTATATATGCGCGACGGCGACATCAACGTCGCCGCTTTCTGCAGCGCTTGGCGTGCGCAGACCGACCTGATCAAGCGCCTGCCGCCACGCTACGAAGAAGTCGCCGAAGACCTGCTCGGCCGGCTCGAAGCGGGCAGCCTGTTCACCGAAGAAAGCTGCTCCTTCAGCCAGGAAGACCTGCTCGACAATCTGGCGCTCTGGCTGCACAAGGCCGAAAAGACATTGCTCTGAAACGTTCTCGCTGAACATCACTACAAGGTAGATATGCAACACCTGGAATTCGAACTGCAAGGCCCTTACGTCGAACTGAACCAGCTGCTGAAACTGGTCGGCATCTGCGACAGCGGCGGCGCCGGCAAGGCCATCGTCGCCGACGGCAACGTCAAGGTCGACGGCCGGCAGGAGCTGCGCAAGACCTGCAAGATCACCGCCGGCCAGACTGTGCAACTGGGCGACGTACGCATCCGCGTGCTGGCCGGATCAGCGGCGCAATGATGGCGGCCGAAACCATAGCCTCGGTCCTGGCATTCTGGTTCGGCGCCGACATCGACGCCAGCAGCGATGCCAACACCGTGGCCGGCCGCCAGTCCGGCCTGTGGTGGGGCAAGGACGCCGCCGTCGACCAGACCATCAAGACCCGCTTCGAAGCGAGCTTGCTGGCCGCGCGCGACAACAAACTGGACGACTGGGCCGAGACGCCGGCCGGCCTGCTGGCGCTGATCCTGTTGCTGGATCAGTTCCCGCGCAACATCTATCGCGACAAGGCGACCGCCTTCGACTTCGACGAACTGGCGCGCCAGTGTTGTCATCTTGGCCTGGCGCAGGGATACGATCAGCAGTTGTCGCCGCTGCAACGCGTGTTCTTTTATCTGCCGCTGGAGCATTCGGAAGACATCGACGATCAGGAGCATTGCGTCCAGTTGTTCCGCGCACTGGCCAAACAAATGGCCAAAGATGACCCGGCATCCAGAGAGACCTTCGACGGCTATCTCAAGTTTGCCGACCGGCATCACGCCATCATTGCGCGCTTCGGCCGCTTCCCTCATCGCAATGCCATCCTCGGCAGAGCCTCCACCGCGGAAGAAATCGCGTTTCTGAAAGAACCGCATTCCTCATTCTAAATTCACATATGGATGTGAATATTTATTCGTTCTGACGCATATAGTGTCGGTGCTAAGCTCCATTCCATCGTAGCAAGCCTGATGGAATGGAGAATCCCGATGACCGCTGTCCTTTGCCGCTTCGGCGCGCACCAACCTGCGCTGAAGAGAACCTCATCATGACTGCTGAATTGCGCATCGCCGAACCCGCGCCGCACCTGCATGCCGTGCCGCCACAGGCCCCCGGCAACGACATCGAAGACATCGTCGCCGACAATCTTTCGCGCCTGCGCGCCTTGCGCCATCTGTCGCTCGACGGTCTGGCGCGCAAATCCGGCGTGAGCCGCGCCATGCTGGCGCAGATCGAATCCGGCCGCAGCGTGCCGACCATCCGCGTATTGCAGCGCGTGGCGTCGGCCTTGCAGGTGTCGGTGTCGGCCTTCCTGCGCAACTTCGCGCCGCAAGGATGGGCAATACTGCCGGTGCAGGACTCGCCACGCACGGTCAGCGGCAACGGCCGTTTTTCCAGCCGCAGCCTGTATCCGGCGGGCGAGCGCCGTTTCGAATTCCATGAACTGAAGCTTGACGCGCTGTCGACCGAACATCTGCAGCCGCTGGTGCCGGGCGCGCAAAAGAATCTCGTCATCACGCACGGCACGCTGGAAATCCAGATCAACGAGCATCGCCAGCTGCTTGGTACCGGCGACGCCATCTTCTTCGACGCCGATCATGCGCACAGCTACCGTAATCCGGCCAATGTCGACGCCGTCGCCTACGTAGTGACGCAATATCCGGAGACGCGCACGGTGTAAGTTCGCCGGTGTTCTTCCAACAAAAAGCCTCGCCGATGCGGGGCTTTTTATTGCCGCGCGCAGGCGCAGCACATCACCATGCATCCATGCCTGTCGAGATTCAATGCCGAATACAGCTAGAAAAAATAAATAGATACTTCAGGTAAACGGAATATCTTGGCTTCTGCCCGATTTTCCACAGCCAAACCGGCGCAACAATTCTCAAACACCGGCAAAATCCTGCCTTTCCGACATGCAAATCGGCGAGGCCACATGATCAGGACTACGTCCGTTTCCTTCCCCTCCGCACCGCATTCTTCCCAGCACGGCTTCACGCTGGTGGAAGTGCTGGCGGCGATTGCCATTCTTGCGCTGGCCGCCTCGGGCGTCGCTGCGATGCAGTTGCATGCCTTGCGCACCGCGCAGCACAGCGCTTACCAGTCGACCGCGCTGCAACTGGCGATCGAGCTGGCCGAACTGCTGCGCGCCGAAGCCCAGCCGGTGCTTTATCAATTCGACTACAACGCCGCCACTCCATCCGTCGCCTGCACGCAGACCGGCTGCGATCTCGCGGCCTGGAAGCAACGAGTCGCCGATGCCCTCCCGGTGGTTTGCATGGACAGCACGCCGGTTCTCAATGACACGCTGCGCTGGGCGTGCAGCGGCGCCGGCGGTCCCTTGCTGATCAAGATCGGCTGGGCGTCGCGGGAGCCGGGGCCGACATCCACCGCACAATCCGAGCCGCCGCCCTTTCTCGCGTTGCCGGTGGAGCGATAAATGCGCCACCATCAGCAGGGTCTGACACTGATCGAATTGATGATCGCCATGGCGCTCGGCATGGGCGTGGTGCTGGCGGCAGTAGCGCTGATGCAGGCGGCCCGCTCGACGTACCTGAGCGTGGCCGACAGCGCCCAGGTCCAGGAAAACGGCCGTTACGCGCTGGACCTGATCGCGCGCAGCGTGCGGCAGGCGAACTACGTGCCGTGGGACAATCCGGCTTTTCTGCGCAACGACCTCGGCGGCTTGGATCCGGGTATCGAAGGTCTCGACAACGCCCGGGTCGGCGAGCATACGGTCGGGATGTTGTCGTCCTCCGACAACCGCGCTGCGCACGGCAGCGATCTGCTGATGATACGTTTCTTCGGATCCGGTCCAAGGAATCAACCCGACAACGACATGCTCAATTGCGCCGGCTTCGCCGTACCCGGACCGAACGGCGCGAGCACGCTTTCAGACCTCGAAGAGGAGCGCGGCCAGAGCATCTTTTACGTCGCCCTCGACCGTACGGGCGAACCGGAACTGCGCTGCAAATACCTTACCCGCGACGGCGGCTGGAGCGCTGCCGCCATCGTGCGCGGCATCGAATCGTTCCAGGTGCTGTACGGCGTGCGCGACGTTCAGAATACCGGCGGCGATCTTGACTATGTGAATGCCACGCGCATCGGTACCCGCTGGCGCGACGTGGCGGCGGTCAGGATTGCCCTGCTGGCGCGCGGCGAGCGCAATAGTCGGGGCGGCGGCACAGCGGTCGTGCATCGCCTGTTCGGCACGGCATACCAGGATGGCGGCGACGCCGGCGCAACGATCGACGAAACGAGACTGGCACCCGCCGTACAACAGCGCATCCGCAAAGTTTTCCAGACCACGATCCGGTTGCGCAATTCCGCGCCATGAATACCACCCATCGCCAACGCGGCGCATCGCTGCTGATCGTCTTGCTGATGCTGGTGGTGATAATGCTGTTCGGCGTCTCCGCCGCGCAGCTCACGCTCATGAACGAAAAATCCTCACGCAACGATCGCGATCGCCTTCCAGGCTGCCGAGGCGGGATTGCGCGACGCCGAACGCGACATCGCCGGCGGCCGGATTACACCGGAAGTTTTTCCGGACCGGGCGGGGACTTGCCATGGCATCGGTGCGCACGGCGGGCTGTGCCTGGCCACTGCCAACACGGCGCCGTGGCGGCTCATCGACTTCAGTGCATCGGAGCCGTCGGTGCGCTACGGCCAATTCACGGGATTGAGTTTTCCGCACGGCACGGCGTCGCTGCCGGCACAACCGCCACGCTACCTGATTGAATTGCTCAGGCTGACGGCGGCAGACCGGCAAGTTGTAGTGCGCTATCGCGTCACGGCAATCGGCTTCGGTCCGAACCCGACCACGCAGGTCATGCTGCAAACCGTGCTCAACACCACACCATTGTCACCACCCTCAGCGTCATCACCGCGCATGAGCTGGCGGGAAATCAACAACTGAAACCGTCGAAACGGCACGCAAGATTTCCACATCCCCGGAGAAAACCATGTCCCGTCCTCACCATGATCCATATCCTCATCGCGGTTTCACCCTGATCGAACTGATGTGCGTGTTATGCATCATCGGCATGCTGGCGCTGTTTGCCTATCCGTCCTATCAATCGCACATACGCAAGGCGCGCCGCACCGAAGCGCGTGCGGCACTGATGCAAGCCATGCAGCAACAGGAACGCCACTTCACGCAGCACAATGCCTACCGCGCGTATGGCGACGCCGCCACGGCCGGATCGTTCAGATGGCTGTCGGGCGACACCGAGGCCGGCAGCGCCTATCGCATCTCCGCCGGCGAATGCAGCGGAGGCACCTTGCAGGAATGCGTCATGGTCTCGGCGGCGCCGGCCGGAAACTTCGTCGATCGCCTGTGCGGCACGCTGACGCTCAACAGCCGCGGCGAGCAAACCATCTCCGGCTTGCCTGTCGCCGCCGCACCCGAGGCATGCCGATGACATCGCACAGGCGGCATCCTGCTCCAACCGGCTTCACGCTGCCTGAACTGCTGATCGTGCTGGCCATCGTCGGCATGCTGTTGGCGGCCGGCATGCCAAGCCTGCGCACTTATACGCAAAACCAGCAGCTCGCGAACGCCGCCAACGCCTTCCTGGGCGCGCTCAACCTGGCCCGCAGCGAAGCCATCCGGCGCGGCCCGGCGCC
>NZ_AJHH01000795.1 GCF_000256565.1 Herbaspirillum lusitanum P6-12
GCGACGGCAGCAGATGGGAGAGCGGCTGGGTGGTCTTCGCCAACAAGCCGGGCGACGCCGACCTGCAATTCGACGCCGGCGATGAATTGATCTACAGCCATGAACAGTTGCCTGCCGGCCTTGTCATGGCCACCACGTTGAGCGACAAGTCGGCGTCCTACATCGCTTACAATGGCAACGGCAGGACCCGCAACAACATAAGCGACCGGGCGCCGCTGTGGGGTTCGTGGCAATTTTCGCTGGAAGGAAGAACCCGCCTGGTCAGGCTTGGAATCCTGGGTCGCGCCCGCATCTGCAATCCGGCGGATGACGGAAGCTGTAGACTCACACCGAATCCTGCGCCTGCAACCGACCGGAATATCGCACCCCCGTGAACCCAATGTCCATCTACGACCTCTTCATCGAAAACGACCGGCAAGCCATGGCGCTTGCGCTGCAACAGGCCGAACAAGGCATGTTCACCACCACGCCCAATCCGCGTGTGGGCTGCGTCATCGTCAAGGACCAGCGCATCATCGGCGCCGGCTTCACCCAGCCGCCCGGCGGCAACCACGCCGAGATCCAGGCCATGGCCGACGCCGCCGCGCGTGGCCACGACGTGCGCGGCGCGACCGTCTACGTCACCCTGGAACCCTGCAGCCACTTCGGCCGCACCCCACCCTGCGCCGACGCCCTCATCCGTGCCGGCGTAGCGCGGGTGGTCGCGGCCATCGCCGACCCCAACCCCATGGTGGCCGGACAGGGCCTGGCGCGCCTGCAGGCCGCCGGCATCGAGGTCAGCTGCGGCCTGCTGGAAGAAGAAGCGCGCGACATCAATATCGGCTTCCTGCACCGCATGCGCACCGGCCGCCCCTGGGTACGCATGAAGAGCGCCGCCAGCCTGGACGGCAAGACCGCCTTGCACAATGGCGTGAGCCAGTGGATCACCGGCCAGGCCGCCCGTGACGACGGCCACATCTGGCGCGCCCGCGCCTGCGCCATCATGGCCGGCATCGGCACCATCCAGAAGGACGACGCGCAACTGACCGTACGCGCCATCGAGACCCCGCGCCAGCCGCGCCGCATCGTCATCGACAGCAAGCTCATCGTTTCACCCGAGGCGCGGGTGATCCAGGGCGGCAACACCTGGGTCTTCACCGCCACTGACGACCGCGACAAGCGCGCCGCCCTCGAAGCCGAGGGCGCCGAGGTGATCCTGCTGGCCAATGAGCAGGGCAAGGTCGACCTGCCCGGCCTGATGCGCGAACTAGGCCAGCGCCAGATCAATGAATTGCACGTGGAAGCCGGCGCCCGGCTCAATGGCGCATTGCTGCGCGAAGGCTGCGTGGATGAACTGCTGGTCTACCTGGCGCCGTCCCTGATCGGCGACGGCCGCAACATGTTCGAGCTGCCGCCGCTGGAAGACCTGTCGGGCAAGATCGGCATCCGTTTCCATGAGGTCAAGCAGATCGGCGAGGATTTGCGTATCCTTGCCCGATTCAGCTAGTCCACTTCGTTAGCAATCTTATTCAGCCATTCTGTTCAGTTACTTATTTGGATCCCACCATGTTCACAGGTATCGTCGCCGCCGTCGGCAACATCACTTCCGTTCAACCGCTGGGCAACACAGCCGATGCCGGCGTACGCCTCGACATCGACGCCGGCCCGCTGGCGATGGACGACGTCGCGCTGGGCGATTCGATCGCGCTCAACGGCGCCTGCATGACGGTGGTGGAAAAGACCGCCAAAGGATTCACCGTCGACGTCTCGCGCGAGAGCCTCAACCTCACCGTCGGTCTCGACGCGCCGGGAGAAGTGAACCTGGAAAAAGCCCTGACCCTGGCCGAACGCCTCGGTGGCCACCTGGTCTCCGGCCACGTCGACGGCCTCGGCGTGGTCAGCAAGTTCGAACCGGTCGGCGAATCCTGGGAGCTGGTCATCGAAGCGCCGAAGTCGCTCGCCAAATACCTCGCCTACAAAGGCTCGATCGTCGTCAATGGTGTTTCGCTGACCGTCAACCGCGTGGAAGACGTCGCCAACGGCTGCCGCTTCTCGATCAACCTGATCCCGCACACGATCCAGGTCACCACGCTGAAGCACCTGAAGGTCGGCGGCAAGGTCAATCTGGAGATCGACCTGATTGCGCGCTACGTCGAGCGCATGCTTTCGACCACGAATAAATAAACACTCGCGCGTACCGCTGGTGCAAGCGTGAAGCGCGCTGACCGGAACTCATTCCATCAGGCGCGCACGCTCACCCGGTAAGTCGTGGTCTGGCGATACACCTGGCCCGGGCGCAGGATCACGTCTTCACGATCGGGACCGTTGACCTGATCCGGATAGGCCTGCGCCTCCAGGCAAAAGCCGTCGTGCGCGGCATAGGCCTGCGCGCCGCGTCCGGCAATTCCTTCCAGAAAATTCCCGCTGTAAAACTGCAGGCCGTTCTCGGTAGTGGCAACCGCCAGTTCGCGTCCGGAACCGGGATCGTAGACAGCAGCAACCTCGCGCAGCGCCTGCGCATTGCGGCTGCGCGAAGCGGTCGCGGGATCTCCAGGGCGCAGGCAATAACAATGATCGAAGCCGCCCGCGATGCCGAGTTGATCGTCGGGCCATGCGAGTCGCGCACCGATCGGCGCCGGCTGGCGGAAGTCGAACGCGCTGCCGGCCACCTCCACCACCTTGTTCGGAATCAATGCACGATCAATTTGCAAATAGCGATCCGCATCGATGGACAGGATGTGGTCGCAGATGTCGTCGACGCCGCCGTTCAGATTGAAGTAGCCGTGCGAGGTCAGGTTGAGCGGCGTCGGCGCGTCGCTGGTCGCGGTGTAATCGATGCTCAGCCGGCCGTCGTCGTCGAGCCGGTACAACACCGACGCCAGTACATTGCCCGGAAAGCCGGCAGCGCCATGCGGCGAAGACAGCGTCATGCGCAATCCTTCCGGATCGGCCTGCACCTGCCACGGCAACAAGTGAAAACCGCCGGCGCCGCCATGCAGATGATTGTCGCCCTCATTGCGGTCGAGCTGATAGTCGACGCCATCGAGCGTAAAACGGCCGCCGGCAATGCGATTGCCCCAGCGTCCGATGACGCCGCCGAAGTACGGGGTATTGGCGAGGTAGTCCTGCTGGTCCTGATAGCCGAGCAGGATATCGGCTTCGCGGCCGTAGCGGTCGGGCGCCCACCAGGAAATCAGCGTGGCGCCGCGGTTGCTGATGACGACGCGCATGTCATGCGCATTGCGCAGGGTGTACAAGGTGACGCCGTGGCCGGCGGCAGTGCTGGAGAGGGTGAAATGTGTCATGTCGTCGGAATGCGGCGGCGAATCAATCGCCGTGGATGGATTCTTGCAATGAAGGAAGTGAAGACGGTGGATTTGCCGCGGCGCCTTGCATCAGCTGTTCCTGATATTCCCGCGGGGTGCAGCCGAGCTCGCGCTTGAATACTGCATGCATGTATTGCACCGAGGTGAAACCGCAGCTGACCGCGATCTCGGCGACGTTGCCGTGCGCCTGTTGCAACATGCGCCTGGCGGCATCGAGCTTGAAGCGCAGGATTTCGTCATGCACGCTGCGGCCGAGTTCGCGCCGGAAATACCAATCCAGCGACGAGCGCGACACGCCCACGTAATCGGCGACCTGCTCGGTCTTGATGCCCTGGCAGGCGTATTGGCGGATGAAGTGCATCGCCTGCATGACGTGCGGATGATTGCGCGCTTCGTGCCGGCTCGACGCCAGCACATTGATGCCGGCCGGCGGCACCAAAATGCGCTTGTCGGAAAACTGCGCGCCGTGACCGTGCAGCATCTGGTGCAGCAGATGCGCCGCCGTACGGCCCATCTCCAGCGTACCCTGGATCACCGAGCTGAGCGGCACGCGCGTCAGGATGCGCGCCAGCGGGTCGTTGTCGATGCCGATCAGCGCAACCTGCTCCGGTACTGCGATGCCGGCGAACAGGCAGGCTTGCAGCAATTGCCGCGCACGCGCATCGGTGACGGCGATGATGCCGATCGGCTTGGGCAAGCTGCGCACCCAGGCGATCTGCTGCTCGACGGCGGTATCCCAGGACTGCGCGCTGGTGCCGACGCCGCGATACACGTGGCCTTGTATGCCGTCGCGCTGCGTCAGCGATTCGAACGCCTTTTCACGCTCCTGCGCCCAGCGGTTGACGTCAGCCTGCGGCAGGCTGAAGCAGGCGAAATTCTGCAATCCGGCTTCGATCAGGTGGTCGTAGGCCAGCTTGACCAGCTTGAAATTGTCGGTCGCGACATAGGGCAGATCTTTTGGATAGCCGGACTCGTCGGCATAGGAGCCGCCCACCGCGACCACCGGTAGTTGCACGCGCGACAAGGCTTCCTGCATGGTCGGGTCGTCGAAATCGGCGATGATGCCGTGGCCTTGCCAGCGTTCGATTCCTTGCGGCCGGCAACGAAAATCTTCCTCCAGATACAAGTCCCACGACGCACGGGTGCTGCTCAGGTATTCACCGATGCCGGCGATGATGTCGCGGTCGAATATCTTGTTGCCGTTGAACAGCAGCGCAATGCGATGCACGGTCGGTACTTTTGTCACGCTGAACTCTCCGATGCCCGACCGGCTGCAACTGGGGCTGCGCCGGCAAGCGGTCTCCTGAAGTCGCGGAACATCTTGTCGACGATGTCAAATCGTCATCTTTTCTTGTTCCGCTCTTCCTGCTTTTCTGATTTTTCGATTGTACCGAGACGCCGTCGCCGCGTCAGTCCAAATCGGGGTATGTGCACCTGCAATAGAAAGAATCGCACTGCCGCTTGGCGGATTTCGTAATTGTGGTGGCCGGTACGCGGTTGCTAGTATGGCCGCACATCAAGCCTCAGCGAGGCGGCGATGGGGCAGGAGCGGGGCAGTGTTTATAAAAAATTCCCGCCGCTGCAGAGGCATCCCCCTTAAAAATCATAATGAACAATCTGGAGACATGGCAATGAACGCAATCCTGAAAAAGAGTGTATTGGCCCTGATGGCGGCGACTACGATGTCGCTGGTCGCAGGCGGTGCAATGGCCGACGCCAAGAATCCGAAGATCGGTTTTTCCATCGATGACCTGCGTGTTGAACGCTGGGCCCGCGACCGCGACTTCTTTACTGCTGCGGCCGAAAAACTCGGCGCCAAGGTGTTCGTGCAATCCGCCGACGCCAGCGAAGCGCGCCAGATTTCGCAGATCGAAAACCTGATCTCGCGCGGCGTCGACGTGATCGTGATCGTGCCGTTCAACGCCACGGTGCTGACCAACACCATCAAGGAAGCCAAGAAAGCCGGCATCAAGGTGCTGTCCTACGACCGCCTGATCCTGAACGCGGACGTCGACGCCTATATCTCGTTCGACAATGAAAAGGTCGGTGAAATGCAGGCCGAAGGCGTGATCAAGGCGCAATCGAAAGGCAACTTCTACCTGCTCGGCGGCTCGCCGACCGACAACAACGCCAAGATGCTGCGCGAAGGCCAGATGAAGGTGCTCAAGCCGCTGATCGACAAGGGCGACATCAAGATCGTCGGCCAGCAATGGGTCAAGGACTGGAATCCGACCGAAGCCTTGTCGATCGTTGAAAACGCCCTGACCGCGAACAACAACAAGATCGACGCCATCGTCGCTTCCAACGACGGCACCGCCGGGCGCCATCCAGGCACTGGCGGCGCAAAAGCTGGCAGGCAAGGTACCGGTATCGGGCCAGGACGCCGACCTCGCGGCGATCAAGCGCGTTGTCGCAGGCACCCAGACCATGACGGTCTACAAGCCGCTCAAGCTGATCGCCACCGAAGCCGCCAATCTGTCGGTGCACCTGGCGCGCAATGAGAAGCCGAGCTACAACTCGCAGTACGACAACGGCTTCAAGAAGGTCGACACGGTGCTGCTCAAGCCGATCCCGCTGACCAAGGCCAACGTCAACATCCTGATTGACGACGGCTTCTATACGCAGGCGCAGATCGGCGCGAAGTAAGTCCTTCGCAAAACCACAAAAAGTACCCACGCAGCTACGGCGCCCGACGGGCGTCGTATCTGCTTTTTTTTACCTCCCCTCCCCTTCCGCGAGCGCAGCATGTCAGAGTATTTGTTGGAAATGAAGGGCATCGTCAAACAGTTCGATGGTGTCCGCGCCCTCGACGGCATCGACTTGAAAATCAAGGTCGGCGAATGCGTCGGCCTGTGCGGCGAAAACGGCGCCGGCAAATCCACGCTGATGAAGATCCTCTCCGGCGTCTATCCGCACGGCACCTGGGACGGCGAAATACGCTGGGACGGCCAGCCGCTGATCGCCAATTCCGTGCGCGACACCGAAGCCGCCGGCATCGTCATCATCCATCAGGAACTGATGCTGGTGCCCGAGCTGTCGGTGGCGGAAAACATCTTCATGGGCCATGAGCTGACCCTGCTCGGCGGTCGCATGAACTATCCCGCCATGTACCGGCGCGCCGAAGAACTCATGCGCGAACTGAACATGCCGGACATCAACGTCGCCCTGCCCGTCATGCAATACGGCGGCGGCCACCAGCAACTGGTGGAGATCGCCAAGGCGCTCAACAAGAAGGCGCGCCTGCTGATCCTCGACGAGCCGTCGTCGTCGCTGACCACTTCCGAAATTGCCGTCCTTCTCAAGATCATCAAGGATCTCAAGGCCAAAGGCGTGGCCTGCGTCTACATCTCGCACAAACTCGATGAAGTGGCCGCCGTGTGCGACACCATTTCGGTCATCCGCGACGGCAAGCACATCGCCACCACGCCGATGGAAGAGCTCGACGTCGACCGCATCATCACGCAGATGGTCGGTCGTGAAATCACCGCAATGTACCCGAGCCGCGACCATGAAGTCGGCGAGATCGTGTTCGAGGCGCGCCACATGACCTGCCTCGACGTCGACAACCCCAAGCGCAAGCGCGTCGACGACGTCTCGTTCTCGGTGCGGCGCGGTGAAATCCTCGGCATCGCCGGCCTGGTCGGCGCCGGCCGCACCGAACTGGTGTCGGCGATCTTCGGCGCCTATCGCGGGCGTTACGAAGGCCAGGTGCTGCTGGAGGGCAAGCCGGCCGATACCAGCTCGCCCCTGAAGTCCATCCGCCGCGGCCTGTGCATGGTGCCGGAAGACCGCAAGCACCATGGCATCGTGCCGGATCTGGATGTGGGCCAGAACATCACCCTGACCGTGCTCAACCGTTTCTCGCGCGGCAGCCGCATCGATGGCAGCGCTGAACTCAAGACCATCCAGGACGAGATCGGCCGCATGCGCGTCAAGACCGCCACGCCCTTCCTGCCCATCACCAGCCTGTCCGGCGGCAACCAGCAAAAGGCCGTGCTGGCCAAGATGCTGCTGGCCCAGCCCAAGGTGCTGATCCTGGACGAACCCACGCGCGGCGTGGACGTCGGCGCCAAGGCCGAGATCTATCGCCTCATCTCCGAACTGGCCAAGGCCGGGCTGGCCATCATCATGGTCTCCTCCGAACTGGCCGAGGTGCTGGGCGTGTCGGACCGCGTGCTGGTGATCGGCGAAGGCCGCCTGCGCGGCGACTTCGTCAACGACAACCTGAGCCAGGAAACCGTGCTGGCCGCAGCGATCAACCAACCCGTGCCACAGGCCACGCCCCGTGCGGCGGCGGGCTGAACAAAAACCACAAGGTGAATCCGGTATGACTTCAAGCACCCTGGCCAGCATGGCCGACCTCAAGCAGGTATTCCGCCGTTACAAGATCATTGCGCTCTTGATCGCCATCGCCATCATCTGGGGCTTCTTCAGCTTCATGACCGATGGCGGCTTCGTGACGCCCCGCAATCTCTCCAACCTGTTGCGCCAGATGTCGGTGACCGGCATCCTGGCCTGTGGCATGGTGCTGGTCATCATCGCCGGTGAAATCGACCTGTCGGTGGGTTCGCTGCTGGGCCTGCTGGGTGGCCTCGCCGCGCTGCTGGACGTGAGCCACCACCTGCCGCTGGCGCTGAACCTGGTGCTGGCGCTGGGCTTCGGCCTGGCGCTGGGCCTGCTCAATGGCTATCTCACCGCCTACCTGGGCATTCCCTCCTTCATCGTCGGATTGGGCGGCATGCTGGCGTTTCGCGGCGTGCTGCTGGGCCAACTACCCCTTATTGTAGTTAACCTCGTAG
>NZ_AJHH01000796.1 GCF_000256565.1 Herbaspirillum lusitanum P6-12
CCAGTCGCCGCAACAACGTCTGCACACCGCTGCATAACGCTGCACATCGCGGCATAACCACATTCCGGAATCAAGCATGACCTCAACTCTCAGTACCGGCAACACCACGGCCAACATCAAACAACTCTTCAGCCGCTACAAGATCATGGCGCTGCTCATCGCCATCGCCATCATCTGGGCCTTCTTCAGCTGGAAGACCGAAGGCGGTTTCGTGACGCCGCGCAATCTCTCCAATCTGCTGCGCCAGATGTCGGTCACCGGCATCCTCGCCTGCGGCATGGTGCTGGTCATCATCGCCGGCGAAATCGATCTGTCGGTCGGCTCCCTGCTGGGCTTGCTGGGCGGCGTCGCGGCGATCCTGAACGTGACGCACAACCTGCCGCTGCCGCTCAATCTGTTCCTCGTACTGCTGCTGGGATTGTTGCTCGGACTGTTCAACGGTTACCTGACGGCGTACATGCGCATCCCCTCCTTCATCGTCGGATTGGGCGGCATGCTGGCGTTTCGCGGCGTGCTGCTGGGCATCACCGGCGGCCTGACGATTGCGCCGGTGTCGAGCGATCTGGTGTATCTGGGCCAGGGCTACCTGCCGGCCAGCTTCGGCGTCGCCCTCGTGGTCGTGCTGTTCGTGCTGGCGCTGGCGCTGACCTGGCGCCAACGCGTCAACCGGGTCCGCCATGCGCTGCCGGTGCCGCCGCTGTGGCGCGACGCCATCAAGGTGGCGCTGATCGGCGCGGTGTTGCTGGCATTCGTGCGCACGCTCAACAGCTATGACGGCATCCCGGTGCCGGTGTTGCTGTTGCTGGCGCTGCTCGGCCTGTTCAGTTACATCACCACGCAAACCGTGTTCGGCCGCCGCATCTATTCGGTCGGCAGCAACATGGAAGCCACGCGCCTGTCCGGCGTCAACGTGCAGTCGGTCAAGCTGTGGGTGTTCGGCATCATGGGCGTGATGTGCGCACTGGCCGGACTGGTCAACACCGCACGCCTGGCGGCCGGGTCGCCCTCGTCCGGCAGCATGGGCGAACTCGATGCCATCGCCGCCTGCTTCATCGGCGGCACGTCGATGCGCGGCGGCTCGGGCACCATCTACGGCGCGCTGATCGGCGCGCTGGTGATGGCCAGCCTGGACAACGGCATGTCGATGCTCGACGTCGGCACCTACTGGCAAATGATCGTCAAGGGCAGCATCCTGATGCTGGCCGTGTGGGTCGACGTCAGCACCCGCTCGGGTCGTTGAGCGGCCTGCTTCCATTTCATTCTGAAAAGAGGACAGTCATGCAAACCATACCGGCCCATGCCGCCTTACCTGACGACCTGGCCGACGCGCTGCTGATCGGCCGCGTCTGGAGGAACAGCAAGATCAACGGTCCCTGCGTCGTTGTCGTGCGTCAGGGCCAGGTCTTCGACATCACCGCTGCAGCGCCGACGGTGGCCGACCTGCTCGACGCCGAAGACCTGCTGAACATCGCCCGCAACGCTCCCGGCGAAGCGCTGGGCAGCGCGTTCGACCTGGTGCATCATGCGCTCCACACCCAGGACGACACCAGCCGGCCGCTGCTGCTGGCCCCTTGCGACATCCAGCCGATCAAGGCCTGCGGCGTGACCTTTGCGGTCAGCATGCTGGAACGCGTGATCGAGGAAAAAGCCGCCGGCGACGCCGGCCGTGCAGAAGCCCTGCGCAAGGAATTGCAGGCCAGCATCGGCGCCGATCTGTCATCCATCCGGCCCGGCTCGGATGCAGCCATCAAGCTGAAGCAGGAACTCGTCAAACGCGACGCCTGGTCGCAATACATGGAAGTCGGCATCGGTCCCGACGCTGAAGTCTTCTCGAAAGCGCAGGCGATGTCGGCGCTGGGACTGGGCGCCTAAAAT
>NZ_AJHH01000797.1 GCF_000256565.1 Herbaspirillum lusitanum P6-12
AATCGCCGGCGCCGTCGACATCCTCATCAACAACGCCGCCAATGACGATCGCCACAAGGTCGCCGAGGTGACGCCGGCCTATTGGGATGAACGCATGGCGGTCAACCTGCGCCATCAGTTCTTTTGCGCACAGGCAGTCACGCCCGGCATGCGCGAGAGGGGACGCGGCGTGATCCTGAATTTCGGCTCGATCTCGTGGCACCTGGCGCTGCCCGGCCTGGCGCTGTACATGACCGCCAAGGCCGCCATCGAGGGACTGACGCGCGGCCTGCGGCGCTGGTGGAAGCCTTCGCGCAACAAGGC
>NZ_AJHH01000798.1 GCF_000256565.1 Herbaspirillum lusitanum P6-12
GCATCGGCGCGGCGCTGGTGGAAGCCTTCGCGCAACAAGGCGCGCAGGTATTTTTCCTCGACATCGCCGAGCGCGAGTCGCGCGAACTGGAAGCCGCGCTACGCGACACACCGTTGCCGCCGACCTTCCTGCACTGCAACCTGCTCGATCTCGACGCGCTGGCGGCGAGCTTCGTCCACATTGAAAAAATCGCAACCTGCGCGACATCGAAGGCCGCAGCGCCCTGCTGCTGGGCAAGGCCAAGGACAACAACGCATCCTGCGCCGTCGGGCCTTTCATTCGCCTGTTCGACGAACGCTTCACCATCGATACGGTGCGCCAGGCCGAAGTCTCATTGCGCATCGAAGGCGCCGACGGCTTCCGTCTCGACGGCGTCAGCTTCATGCGCGAGATCAGTCGCGATCCGCTCGACCTGGTGCAGCAAACCTGCGGCGCGCATCACCAGTATCCGGACGGCTTCATGCTGTTCCTCGGCACCATGTTCTGGGCGACCGCGTCACCATCGCCAGTCC
>NZ_AJHH01000799.1 GCF_000256565.1 Herbaspirillum lusitanum P6-12
TTTACCCATCATCTGGGCGACCGCGTCACCATCGCCAGTCCGGCGCTGGGCGCGCTCGTCAATTACGTGCAACGCAGCGACGCCATCGCCCCCTGGACTTTCGGCATCCGCTCCCTCTATCGCTATCTGGCCGGACGCGGCCTGACAGATTCATTGCCATCTTCAGCATCATCCTCCAGGAGAACAGCAGCATGACAGCATCACCCTCGGCTTCCCTCGCAGCCGCGCCGGCGACATCTAACGGATCGGCTGTTGATCACGCCGTCGAACATGCCATCTATCGCAGCCTGGCCGGCAAGCGCGTCGTCATCACCGGCGCGC
>NZ_AJHH01000800.1 GCF_000256565.1 Herbaspirillum lusitanum P6-12
CGGCCTGGCGCGCGACCTTGGCGTGCACGGCATTCGCGTCAACTGCATCATCCCCGGGGCAGTGCGCACGCCGCGCCAGATGCGCCTGTGGCACAGCCCGGAAGAAGAAGCCAAGATTCTCGCATCGCAATGCCTGCACACGCGCGTCGATCCGCATGACGTCGCGGCGCTGGCGCTGTTCCTGGCGTCCGACAGCGCGTCCAAATGCTCCGGTCGCGACTACTTCGTCGACGCGGGCTGGTACGGCGCATGAGCCCGGCCGCACCGACCTGCGTATGGCCGGTCGGCGCCGAACTGGGCGAAGGTCCGGTCTGGCATGCGGCGGCGCAGGCGTTCTGCTTCGTCGATATCAAAGGCCGCGCGATTCATCGCTGCAATGCCGAAGGCGGGCAGCGGGAAAGCTGGAGTACGCCGCGGCAGCCGGGTTTCGTGCTGCCCTGCGACGATGGAAATCTGCTGTGCGGCATGCAAGGCGGTCTGTACCGGTTCGATCCGAAGACGGGAAATTTCACGTTGCTGCAGGCGGTTGAAGAAGGCCTGCCGGGCAATCGCATCAACGACGGTTTCGCCGATCATCGCGGCCGCCTGTGGTTCGGCACCATGGATGACGCCGAGGAAAATGCCAGCGGCGCATTGTATTGCCGCGACCGCGGCATCCTGCGCGAACAGGACCGCAACTACATCATCACCAACGGCCCGGCAATGAGCCCGGACGGAAAAACGCTGTATCACACGGACACATTGCTGCGAACGGTATATGCTTTCGATGTCGACGCGGCGGGAAACCTGTCCGGCAAGCGCCCGTTCATCGTCATCGACGGCTCCGGCTATCCGGACGGCATGGCGGTGGACGCGGAAGGTTGCCTGTGGGTGGCCCTGTTCGGCGGGTGGCGCATCGAGCGCTTCCTGCCGTCGGGGGAACTGGCCGGCGTGCAGCCTTTCCCCTGCGCCAACATCACCAAGCTGGCCTTCGGCGGCGCTGACCTGCAGACCGTGCAGGTCACCACTGCATGGAAAGGCCTGTCGCCCGCCGAGCGCTTGCAGCAACCGCTCGCGGGCGGCTTGTTTTCGTTCCGCGCCGACACGCCGGGCCTGGCTCAACATTACATATCGACAGAGGTACAGAAGTGACAAATCAACATCAGACACCGCGCCGTTTCCGCTCCCAGGACTGGTTCGACAATCCGGACCACATCGACATGACGGCGTTGTATCTGGAACGTTTCATGAACTACGGCATCACCGCCGAAGAACTGCGCTCCGGCCGCCCCATCATCGGCATCGCCCAAAGCGGCAGCGACATCAGCCCCTGTAATCGCATCCACCTCGAACTGGCGCGCCGCGTGCGCGACGGCATCCGCGACGCCGGCGGCATCCCGATGGAATTTCCGCTGCATCCGATTTTTGAAAACTGCCGCCGTCCGACCGCGGCGATCGACCGCAACCTGTCGTATCTCGGCCTGGTGGAAATCCTGCACGGCTATCCGATCGACGCCGTCGTACTGACCACCGGTTGCGACAAGACCACGCCGGCGCAGATCATGGCCGCCTCCACCGTCGACATCCCGGCCATCGTGCTGTCGGGCGGTCCGATGCTGGACGGCTGGATGGACGGCGAACTGGTCGGCTCCGGCGCCGCCATCTGGAAGGGTCGTCGCCAGTTGTCCGCAGGACAGATCGACAATGAGAAATTCCTTGAGATCGCCGCCGCCTCGGCGCCCTCGTCGGGCCATTGCAACACCATGGGCACCGCTTCGACCATGAACGCCATGGCCGAAGCGCTCGGCATGTCGCTGACCGGCTGTTCGGCGATTCCCGCGCCGTACCGCGAGCGCGGACAGATGGCTTACGAAACCGGCCGCCGCATCGTCGGCATGGCGTATGAAGACTTGCGCCCCTCGGCGATCCTGACGCGCGACGCCTTCCTCGACGCCATCGTGGTCAACGCCGCCATCGGCGGCTCCACCAATGCCCAGCCGCACATCATGGCCATGGCGCGCCATGCGGGCGTGGAACTGCAGTCGGAAGACTGGATGAAGTACGGCTACGACGTGCCACTGCTGCTGAACATGCAGCCGGCCGGCAAGTACCTGGGCGAACGCTTCCACCGCGCCGGCGGCGTGCCGGCCATCATGTGGGAACTGCAGCAGGCCGGCAAGCTGCGCGCCGAGCGCATCACCGCTACCGGCAAGACCATGGCCGAGAACCTGCAGGGCCGGGCATCGAACGACCGGGAAATGATTTACCCATTTGCCGCCCCGCTGCGCGAGCGCGCCGGCTTCCTGGTGTTGAAGGGCAACCTGTTCGACTTCGCCATCATGAAGACCAGCGTGATTTCGGACAGCTTCCGCGCGCGCTACCTCAGCACGCCGGGCAGCGAAGGCATCTTCGAATGCACCGCCGCGGTGTTCGACGGTTCCGACGATTACCACGCGCGCATCAACGATCCGTCGCTCGGCATCGACGAGAACACGATCCTGGTGATCCGCGGCGCCGGTCCGGTCGGCTGGCCCGGTTCGGCCGAGGTGGTCAACATGCAACCGCCTGACGCGCTGCTGCGCCGTGGCATCACGACCCTGCCGACGCTCGGCGACGGTCGCCAGTCGGGTACCTCGGACAGTCCGTCGATCCTGAACGCCTCGCCCGAAAGCGCAGTCGGCGGCGGCCTGGCCTATCTGCATACCGGCGACAAGATCCGCATCGATCTCAACACCGGCCGTTGCGACATGCTGATCAGCGATGAAGAACTGACCCGGCGCAAGGCCGAGGGCATCCCGGCGGTACCGGCCAGCCAGACGCCGTGGCAAGAGATTTATCGCGACACCGTCGGCCAGCTTGAGACCGGTGCGGTCATGGAACTGGCGGTCAAGTACCAGGGCATCGCCAAGGTTCTGCCGCGTCACAATCACTGATACGCGTTGCTTGCGACGTAGTCTGCCGCCGCTTCGCCTCACTTAGTCCAAGCGCCCTTCCGGGCGCTTTTTCATTGTCGCTTTCCTCGTCAAAACGGCAAATTAGCCCCTCTTAGACGACTGGTCTAATTTTAGGCTATCATGAACCGTCGGCTTTATTTCAGCTGCCGTATTCATCAGCTGGCAAAACTCAGGAGACAGTGACTGCGCTGTCTTTTTTATTCGATTTTTCATTTTCCATTGAAGGATATTCATGACTTCCTTGTTCGACCCCCTCAAGCTCGGCGACATCTCGCTCGCCAATCGTTTCGTCATGGCGCCGCTGACACGCAGCCGCGCCGTTGATGGCTTCAAGCCCGGCCCGCTCACGGTCGAGTATTACCGCCAGCGCGCCACAGCCGGCCTGATCATTGCCGAAGCCACCCAGATCAGCCAGATGGGCCAGGGTTACATCAACACCCCCGGCATCTATTCAGCCGAGCAAGTGTCCGCGTGGCGTGAAGTCACCGGCGCCGTACATGCGGCCGGCGGTAAGATCGTGCTGCAGTTGTGGCATGTCGGCCGCATCTCGCACACTTCCTTCCTGCCCGGCGGCGTAGCGCCGGTGTCCTCAACCAACCGTGCCGCCAACGCCAAGACCTTCACCACCGAGGGTTACAGCGACGTGTCGCCGCCGCGCGCCTTGCGCGACGATGAACTGCCGGCGCTGGTCGAGGATTACCGCAAGGCCGCGCGCAACGCCATTGACGCCGGTTTTGACGGCGTTGAAGTGCATGCCGCGAACACTTACCTGCTGGAGCAATTCCTGCGCGACAGCGTCAACGATCGCAGCGGCCCTTACGGCGGCAGCATCGAGAACCGTGCGCGCCTGGTGCTCGAGGTCCTGCAAGCAGTCGCCAAGGAAGTCGGCGCAGGCCGCACCGGTATCCGCCTGAGCCCGATGACGACCTTCAACGACACGGCCATCGACAGCGATCCGCAAGCGCTCTACAACTATGTGGTGGAACAGATCGCATCGCTCGGCCTGGCTTACCTGCACGTGATCGAAGGCGAAACCGGCGGCGTGCGCGTGCCGGAAGGCGCACCGGTGAAGTTCGACTACGCCGCGCTGCGCAGCCGCTTCCCCGGCGCCTTCGTCGTCAACAACGGCTTCGACGGCGCTGAAGGGCAAGCCGTGGTGGAAGCCGGCAAGGCGGATGCCATCGCATTCGGCCGGCCGTTCATCGCCAACCCGGACCTGGTGCGTCGCGTGCGCGAATCCAAGCCGCTCAATCCGCTGCGCGCAGAGACTTTGTACGGCGGCGGCGCGGAAGGCTACACCGACTATCCGGCACTGACGGCATAGTCCTCGCAGTTTATATTTTGCAATGAATGGGCCCTCGACATCGTCGGGGGCCTTTTTATTCCTGCTCAATAACGAGAGGGATAGCGGATATGCAATACACGAAAAAGCTGCTTGCCAAATTATTGCTGACGTATCGCTTACAAAAATGCGAATCAAATTTTCAACATCTGCCGCAACCCTTTCAAACAAAGTAATTTTCTCGAAAAACAAAGGCAAGCAACCCTTCTCAGCACCGCGCAAACCCAGTGCCATAGCGTCTTTCCGTCCGCAGTAACAGCGCAAAAAAATGTCGCACCGCAAACGGAAAAATCCTATCCTCACTATAATTGCGCTGCAATTTTCATAACAATCCTTCCACCACAAGTATGAGGAGAACTTCTATGCGGCTCTTACTCCTGTTGCCGTTCATTGGTCTATTGTGGGTTCCGTTTTACAACGACGAATTGC
>NZ_AJHH01000801.1 GCF_000256565.1 Herbaspirillum lusitanum P6-12
GCCGGCTGCGGCCAGCATGCCCAGCGTGAACCAGGTGCGCAGGCCGAAATGCCAGCCCACCGCCCAGAAAATTCCCAGCGCCGCCACGTAGCACAGCATGATCGCCAGCACGTCGAAGCGGCCGAAGGTGATCGCCGAGGTCTTCATCCCGAGCTTGATGTCGTCGTCGCGATCGACCATGGCGTAGGCGGTGTCGTAGGCCACCGACCAGAACACATTCCCCAGCAGCATCAGCCACGCCGCCGCGGGCACCTGGCCCTGTACCGCAGCAAAACCCATCGGGATGCCGAAGCCGAAGGCGATGCCCAGGTACGCCTGCGGAATCGCGAAGAAGCGCTTGAAGTACGGATAGCTGGCCGCCACGATCAGCGCCGGCACCGACATCTGCTTGGTCAGTGTATTAAGCGGCAGGATCAGCAGGAAAGACGCCAGCGCCAGCACCCCCGCCACCATCAGCGCCTCCCAGCCGTGGATCTTGCCGGCCGTGAGCGGACGGTCGACGGTGCGCTTGACGTGCTTGTCGAAATCGCGATCGGCGTAATCATTGATCGCGCAACCGGCCGAGCGCATCAGCACCGTACCCAGCACGAAGATCGCCACGATATGCCAGTCCGGCCGGCCGTCGGCGGCAAACCACAGCGCCATCAGCGTCGGCCACAGCAACAGCTGGATGCCGATCGGTTTGTGCAGGCGCACAAGGTGGAAATAGAGATTAAGGCGATTCATGTCAGGCGGACAAAAAGGAAAGCGCCATTATAAAGGCGCGCTCAAAAAACTCGCCTGGGTGGATGAATGGGATATTTTTTGACGGAATTGACGCGCTCTTTTGCAGAATTTTTTTTCATGCAATTTGCATCTCCGTGAACGGATGTAACATGCCTTGTGAATTTTTGCTCAAAAAGGCGAAATTATTTGCCGTGGCGGGCATTAGACGCTAATGTACGACCGGTGTAACGAGACAGTCACAATGACTTGATAACATCGGTCACCTTTTTGGGAGGATTTGCCTAATGAAATACCCTGTGAAAACCTTTGCCGCTGCGGCTTTGCTGGCGACAATGACAACTTCGGCCTTCGCGGTTACCGACATCGCCTGGTGGCATTCCATGACCGGCGCCCTGGGCGAACGCGTCAATGCCATGGCCGACGAATTCAACAAGAGCCAGTCCGATTACAAAGTGACGCCGGTCTACAAGGGTACTTACGACGAATCGATGGCCGCTGCGATCGCCGCCTATCGCGCAGGCAACGCTCCCAACATCCTGCAGATTTTTGAAGTCGGCACCGCCACCATGGTTTACTCCAAGGGCGCCATCAAACCGGTCTATGAAGTGATGCAGCAAGCCGGCGAGAAGTTCGACCAGAACGCCTACGTGCCAGCCGTGTCCGGTTACTACTCGACCGCGAAGGGCATGATGTCCTTCCCGTTCAACAGCTCGACCACGATCATGTTCTATAACAAGGACCTGTTCGCCAAGGCCGGCCTGGATCCGAACAAGCCGCCGGCAACCTGGCAGGATTTCGTCGGCATGGCCGCCAAGATGAAGGCCAGCGGCATCACCTGTCCTTACACCACCACATGGCAATCGTGGGTGCACCTGGAATCGTTCTCGGCCTGGCACAACACCGAGACGGCAACCAAGAGCAACGGCTTCGGCGGCCTCGACGCACGCCTGAAGATCAACGGCCCGCTGCAAGTGCGCCATATCGAAAACATGTCCAACTGGGCCAAGCAAGGCTACTTCATCTACGCCGGCCGCAAGGATGAAGCCAACGCCAAGTTCAATGCAGGCGAGTGCGCCATCATCACCGGTTCCTCGTCCGCGTACGCCGATATCCGCAAGAACGCCAAGTTCAAGTTCGGCGTGGCGCCGCTGCCTTACTACAGCGATGTGCAGGGTGCACCGCAAAACACCGTGATCGGCGGCGCTTCGCTGTGGGTCATGGGCGGCAAGAAGGCTGACGAATACAAGGGCGTGGCGAAGTTCTTCACTTACCTTTCCAAGCCTGAAGTGCAAGCCAAGTGGCATCAGGAAACCGGTTACCTGCCGGTCACCAAGGCGGCTTACGAAATCACCCAGAAGTCCGGTTTCTATGAGCGCAATCCAGGCACCGATGTCGCCGTCAAGCAGATGATCGTCAAGACCACAGACAAGTCGCGCGGCATCCGCCTGGGCAACTACGCACAGATCCGCACCGTGATCGACGAAGAACTGGAAAACGTCTGGACCGGCAAGAAGGCGCCGAAAGAAGCGCTCGACAGCGCCGTGAAACGTGGCGACGAACTGCTCGCCCGCTTCGAAAAAGCAAACAAATAAGAAGTCTGCTGAACGCAGCGCGGCAAGATCGATTTGCCGTGCTGCCGCTTCAGGAAAGACCTGTGCAAGACACTTGGCCCCGGTTCTCCGGGGCGATGTATTTTTCAGCTGCTCGGAAAACTCACCGGTGCCGGATGTAATCGTTATCACGCATCCTCTTCAAACACCGCTTTTAGGGACATAAGCTATCGTGGAAAAACGCGCTCGCTTCACTTCATCATGGCTGCCGTATGCGCTGGTCGCACCGCAGATCCTGATCACGATATTGTTTTTCTTCTGGCCTGCGGTGCAGGCCCTGTACCAGTCGGTGCTGCTGCAGGACGCCTTCGGCGGTTATTCGGAATTCGTCTGGTTCGACAATTTCGCCGCCTTGTTCGGCGACCCGAGCTATCTGGCGGCGTTCGGCACCACGGCCATCTTCTCGGTGCTGGTGGCGGTGGGCGGCATGGTGCTGTCGCTGATCCTGGCGGTGTTCGCCGATCGCGTCGTCAAGGGCGCGGCGATCTACAAGACCTTCCTGATCTGGCCGTACGCGGTGTCGCCGGTGGTGGTCGGCGTGCTGTGGATGTTCCTGCTGAGTCCTTCGCTGGGCCTGCTCTCGCATGTGCTGGCATGGCTCGGCATCAACTGGAACTACATGGTCAACGGCAACCAGGCCATGACCCTGATTGTCATCGCGGCGATCTGGAAACAGATCAGCTACAACTTCCTGTTCTTCCTGGCCGGCCTGCAATCGATTCCGAAATCGCTGATCGAAGCGGCCGCCATTGATGGCGCCGGTCCGGTCAAGCGCTTCTTCACGATCATCTTCCCGATGATTTCGCCGACGACGTTCTTCCTGATGGTGGTCAACATCGTGTACGCGTTCTTCGACACGTTTGCAATCGTGGAGGCGACCACCCACGGCGGTCCCGGCAAGGACACCGAGATCCTGGTCTACAAGGTCTTCAGCGACGGCTTCAAGGGCGGCGACCTGGGCGGCTCGGCGGCGCAATCGGTGGTGCTGATGGTGATCGTGATCCTGCTGACCGTGGTCCAGTTCAAGTACGTGGAAAAGAAGGTGCAATATGCTTAATTCGCACAAGGCTTCATCAATGCAGAAGGGAGCGCCGGCATGATTGAACGTCGCCCCATCCTCGACGCCGTCAGCCATCTGGTGCTGATCATCGGCGCGATCATCGTGATCTTCCCGTTGTACGTCGCCTTCATCGCCAGCACCCAGACCGCCGAGCAATCGGCCATGTCGCCGCTGTCGCTGCTGCCCGGCACCGAGCTGGTCGCCAACTACAAGACCGTCCTGACCCAGGGCGCTTCCGGCAACGTCTCGTCGCCGCCGGTGTCGCGCATGCTGTGGATCAGCCTGGTGACGGCGCTGGTGATCGCGATCGGCAAGATCTCGATCTCCATGCTGTCGGCGTTCGCGATGGTGTACTTCCGCTTCCGCGGACGCAATTTGTTCTTCTGGATGATTTTCGTGACGCTGATGTTGCCGGTGGAGGTGCGCATCACGCCGACCTACCAGGTGGTGTCCGACTTCGGCATGCTCAATACCTATGCCGGCCTGACGGTGCCGCTGATCGCCTCGGCCACGGCCACCTTCCTGTTCCGGCAATTCTTCCTGACGGTGCCCGACGAGCTGGCTGAAGCGGCGCGCATCGACGGCGCCGGGCCGCTGCGCTTCCTCAAGGACGTGCTGTGGCCGCTGTCGCGCACCAACGTGATTGCGCTGTTCGTGATCATGTTCATCTACGGCTGGAACCAGTACCTGTGGCCGCTGATGATCGCCACCGAGCAAACCATGTACCCGATCGGCATCGGCATCAAGACGCTGATTTCGGGCGGTGACTCGGCGGTGGAATGGAATATGGTGATGGCAACGATGATCCTGGCAATGTTGCCGCCGGGGCTGGTCGTCGTGGTCATGCAAAAATGGTTTGTTAAAGGTCTGGTCGATTCCGAGAAATAACATGGCAAAAATTCATCTCAAGCAAGTCAAGAAGACCTACGGCAAAGCGCCGAAAGCAGTCGACGTCATCCACGGCATCGACATCGACATCGCCGACGGCGAGTTCATCGTCATGGTCGGTCCGTCCGGCTGCGGCAAGTCGACATTGCTGCGCATGGTGGCGGGACTGGAAGAAATCAGTTCCGGCGACATCATGATCGGCGACCGCGTGGTCAACAACCTGGAGCCGAAAGAACGCGATATCGCGATGGTGTTCCAGAACTACGCGCTGTATCCGCACATGAGCGTGTACGAAAACATGGCCTACGGCCTCAAGATCCAGGGCTTGCCGAAAGCCGAGATCGACACCCGCGTGCAGCGCGCGGCCGAGATCCTGGAACTGGGCGCATTGCTGGACCGTACGCCGCGTCAATTGTCCGGCGGCCAGCGCCAGCGTGTGGCGATGGGGCGCGCGATCGTGCGCAAGCCGGCAGTGTTCCTGTTCGACGAACCGCTCTCGAACCTCGACGCCAAGCTGCGCGTGCAGATGCGCCTGGAAATCCAGAAGCTGCACGCCTCGTTGCGCACCACCAGCCTGTATGTGACGCATGACCAGGTCGAAGCGATGACCCTGGGCCAACGCATGATCGTGATGAACAAGGGCCGCGCCGAACAGATCGGCACGCCTGCGGAAGTCTACGGCAAACCGGCCACCACCTTCGTCGCCAGCTTCATCGGCTCGCCGCCGATGAACCTGCTCAACGGCAAGCTCGGCGACGACGGCGCGCGTTTCACTTTCGACGACGGCTCCGTTTTCGATCTGTCGACGCCGGCCAAGATCGGCGGCGGCGCGCGCATCCTCGGCATTCGTCCGGAACATCTGCAACTGGGACGTCCCGGCCTGAACATGGAAGTCGAACTGGTGGAAGCGCTGGGCGCGGAACTGCTGGTGCATACACGTTGCGGCGGCCAGTCGATGGTGATCCGCTGCGCGGCCGGCACCGAAGTGGCGATGGGCCAGCAGGTCACGGCCGGCGTCGATGCGAACCTGCTGCACTGGTTCGATCCGCAGACCACGCATCGTATCGACTGATATCGACCCTTACGTTGCAAACAAAAACAGCCGGCATATCGTTGCCGGCTGTTTTTTTGTCCGCAGGGTTCAGCTCCCCAGCGCCACCACGATATCCAGCTCGACCGCCGCATTGCGCGGCAATTGAGCGACGCCGACGCTGGTGCGCGCGTGGCGGCCCTGTTCAGGGCCGAACAACTCATAGATCAGCGCCGAGGCGCCATCGGCCACCGCACTCTGCTGGCTGAAGTCTTCGGTGCTGTTGACGTAGACGTTCAGGCGCAGGATCTTGTCGATGCGCTGCAGGTCGCCGACGGTGTCGCGCAAGGCCGCCAATGCGCGGATCAATGCAGCCCGGGCGCCCATCCTGGCGTCCTCGATCGAGACTTCGCGGCCCAGCTTGCCCGACACCAGCACGCGGTCGCCGTCGCGCGGCAACTGACCAGAGATCCAGGCCAGGCCCTGATGCACGACGCCGGTTGCATATTGGGCGCCGGGTGCGGCGGAGGCGGGCAGCACGATACCTAATTCGGTCAGGCGTTGGTCGAGATTCATGGAGCTTCCTTGTCATGGTTGGGCGGAGTTGCCGGGGATGGGGTCTATAATAAATTCCCGTCTGCCTGCGCGGCAAAGCATCTTTTCTCAGGCCAGCCCCAGTATTTTTCGATCCGTTCCTCAATCCGTTCCTCAGCCCGTTTCTCAGCCCGTTCCTCATATCGCCATGACCGCTCGCACACTTCCGTCGCTCAACGCCTTGCGCGCCTTCGAGGCGGCCGCGCGGCACCAGAGTTTCACGCTGGCCGCGCAGGAATTGCACGTCACGCAAGGCGCCGTCAGCCACCAGGTCAAGGCGCTGGAGGAAGAACTTGGTGTGCCGTTGTTCGAGCGGCTGTCCAATCAGCTGCGGCTGACTGCAGCAGGGCAGCGCTACCTGGTCGTCGCCGGCGAGGCTTTCGATCGCATTGAAAGCGGCACCCGCCAATTGCTGGAGCGGCCGCAGCGCGCGCGCGCGCGCGCGCGCG
>NZ_AJHH01000802.1 GCF_000256565.1 Herbaspirillum lusitanum P6-12
TGCGCTGGCCGGACAAGGCGTGGCCCTGGCGCGTTCGTCGCTGGTGGTGCGCGAGTTGCAGCAAGGTCGTCTGGTCGCACCGGTGTCGCTGAGCCTGCCGCTTGCGCAGGCCTATTGGCTGGTCCATCCGCAGAAAGGGGAAACCGCGGGCAATATCGCCGCCTTCTCCAACTGGTTGCTGCAGGAATGCGAAGCGGACCGGCAGTTCTGGAGTGGCGTCATCGGCTGAACTGGCGAGATCGGCGTCGGTTTGCGAAAATTATTGTTGTATCGTCAGCACAGCGTATTTCTACCAGTCTCTTGCATCCCGGCAAATCCAATCTCAACGTGCTCCGCAAAGCCTTGCGGAGTATGGAACACAGCGGCAGCGAGACGCGCCGTTTCCACAGGCCTATAAGGTATTCCCTTATATCGCGGCCGGTCCGGTTTATCTAAAATCGTTTCAACATACCGCAGAAGATGTGATCATGAGATCACGATCGGTAAAGGCGGCCCCCACGCCAGAAATGGACAAAAACAATGAGCCAGAATATCGAGCAGTTTGCCTCCCACGTGTATCACGACCGCAACTTCAATTGCGATACGGCAAAAATTCTTCCCGGCGAGTATTACCACACGCATCACGACATGATGATCGTCACGGTGCTGGGATCATGTGTATCGGCCTGCATCCGCGACCGTGTCAGCGGCATCGGCGGGATGAACCATTTCATGCTGCCTGACGGCGGCAACGACGCCGACAGCCCGATTTCCTCGTCGATGCGCTACGGCACCTACGCCATGGAAATCCTGATCAATGAAATCTTGAAGTCCGGCGCCAAGCGCGAAAATCTGGAGTCGAAGGTGTTCGGCGGCGGCGCCGTGCTGCGCGGCTTCAACGCCATCAACGTGGGTGAACGCAACGCCGCCTTCGTCCGCACGTACCTGCGCACCGAAGGCATCCGCGTGGTCGCCGAAGACCTCAACGACATCTGGCCGCGCAAGGTGCACTACTTCCCGCGTTCGGGCAAGGTGCTGGTCAAGAAGCTGAAGTCGACCGACGCCGCAACGGAAATGAAGGAACGCGATTACGCCGGCAAACTCGCAAAGAAACCTGTAGGCGGCGAAATCGATCTGTTCTGAAACCTGTCCACGATCTTACTGCGAGGCCATGATCCGGCGCCGATCAGTGCTCGACACCGGCTGATGGCTTCTCGCTACAGATCGTGAACAGGTTTGGTCAGTATTTTTCTTCTACGCGCGGCAGGCGTTGCGCCGGGTCGTAGAAGAACGTCTCTTCGGCGATGCGTTCGCCTTCCCAGCGCTGGTAGGCCAGCTCTTCCATGTTCGTGACGGTGCCGTCCAGCCATTCGAAACGAAAAATCCAGCGCACCACCACCTTGTCGCCCTCGACGAATACCGGGCGCACGCATTTCGATTTCAACGACTTCACACGCGCCATGACCTTGCGTTCATTGGCGACGTGGGCGTCGCGGCCGAAACGCGGCGGCTCGGTATTTTCCTGCATGGTCGAATCTTCGGTATAAAACTCTTCCACCGCCTCGATGTGCGCGTTGGCTTCGACGCGGGCGATGAATTTTTCCAGGGTTTCCTTGGTAGGCATGGCGGTCTCCTCAGTGTGTTCGGTGTGTACTGCTCAACGCCTATTTTGCCTGCACCGGCGGCACGCAGCGCGCGCGGATTTCATTATTTTTATCTTGCTGCCACCAGCTGTCGGCCTGTTCCTGGCCGGCCTGGCGCAACGCCACGCGGACCGCTGCGGCCGGTTGCAGGTTCAGGCGCATGCCGTGTTCGCTCATGCGGGTGTAGTTGTCCTGGATGCGACTCTTGACGGTGGCCCAGCTGGCCTCATTGGTCTGCTTCGCCGCTTGCGTCAGCGTGCTCTGCTGCGCCGGCGTCAGCTTGTTCCAGGCTTCGTTGTTGATGACCGTGTAGCTCAGCGGGATGGCGTAGCTGATTGCGGTGAAATTGGGCAGGTAATCCCACAGGCGATTGCCGGCGCCGCCGTCGCCTGACGACAGTACGGCGTTGAGTTCGCCGGAAGTTAGCTTGGCGCCGACGGCCGAGAACGGCAGGTTGACGCTTTGCGCACCGACGCGCTGGAAGACGCCGCGGCTGTTGTCGTCATAGGTGCGGATGCTGAGCGCCTTGACGTCGCCGACCCAGGCCACCGGTTTGGCCGACCAGATGCCGGATGGCGGCCACGGCGTGGCGTACAGCAAGCGCATGTTGAGCGCCGCCAGATGGCGTTCCAGTTCGGGACGGGTACAGGTAAACAGGTTTTGCGCCTGCTCGAAATCGTCGACCACGAACGGCAGCGAAGACAGCAGGAAGAACGAATCGGCGCCGCCCAGGATGCCGGCGAACAGGGTGCCGATTTCGGCTTTGCCGTCGCGCACGGCGCTGACCTGGTCCTTGCCCTTGTAGGGATTGGCGGCTTCCTGCAGGGTTGCCACGACGACGTCGCCGCCCGACAGCTTGTTCACGGCGGCGGCGAATTGCAGGTCGGCGCTGGCGGTGACGGACGTCGCCGGATATTCATTGATCAGGCGCAGCGAGGCGGTTTGCGCGAAGGCCGGCGCGGCGGCCAGCAGCGTTGCGGCAATGGCGGCGAATGCCGTGCGGCGAAGAGTGAAAAATCCAGCAATGTTCATGGCGTTCCCTGAGATGTAGTTATGTTGTTGAAGCAAATCAATGCAGGTTCAGCGCGCCGCCTGTTGCAAGGCAAGCCACTGTTGCGTTGACGGCCGTTGCCACTGGCGCGCAGCGTAGTCGGACAGCTTGGACGGTAGCGCGTCGCCATGCAGCGCGAGGCGGTTGAGCATGACGGCGAGGTCGAGGTCGGCGATGCTCCAGGTGCCGAACAGGTGTTCTGCGCCTTCGCTCAGCCAGATGTCGGCGGCGGCGATCAGCTTG
Source organism: Herbaspirillum lusitanum P6-12 (assembly GCF_000256565.1). Classification (GTDB taxonomy): domain Bacteria; phylum Pseudomonadota; class Gammaproteobacteria; order Burkholderiales; family Burkholderiaceae_D; genus Herbaspirillum; species Herbaspirillum lusitanum. The sequence continues at coordinate 2,917 of NZ_AJHH01000802.1, forward strand.
TTGGCGGCGAACTGGCCGGCGGTCGACAGCGGCGCGCGCTTTTCGCCGAGGAACACCACTTCGGTCGGACGTTCCTGCCGGATCGGCATCAGGTCGCTGCGTAGCCAGGCCTGGATTTCGCGCGCCTTGGCTTTGTGCTGGAGGGCGGCGGGATACAACGAGACATGGCCGGGCGCGGGGAAACGCTCTTCCAGATACTCGGCGATTGCAGACGATTCCGACAGGTGGAAATCGCCATCGCCCAATGTCGGTACCCGGCGCGTCTGCGAGCATTGCGCGTATTGCGGCAGATGATTGTGCTGCAGCGTCAGGTCGACGGTGTGCAGCGTGAAGTCGATGTGTTTTTCGGTCAGCGCAACGAAGGCCGACATGGCGTAAGGGCTGATGAATTGCGCGTCGACGTACAGCGCGAAGGGCGACTGGCTCAAACGAATTCTCCTGCGATGGTTTATTGCGTATGCATTTGCGGGCAAAAATCACGGGCCCCGCAGACAATCCACTGCACGTTGTGCGCGGCGCTTGCTCCTTGCGGGCCCCGACGGATCAGCCTTCGGTCAATTCGGCCTCATGCAGCATGTCGACACCCGGCAGGGCGCACGACAACACCGCCTTGCGCACGGCATCGATGGCGGTGTGGCGCGTGAAGCTCTTGCGCCAGGCGATGACCACGCGGCGCGACGGCACCGGCATGGTGAACGGCACATAGCGCACGGTGCCGTCCTTGGTGTGCATGTCGGTTACCGAGGCGCGCGGCAGCACGGTGATGCCGATTCCGGAGGCGACCATGTGGCGGATGGTTTCCAGCGACGAGCCTTCGAAGGTGCGCGCGATGCCGTCGCCGGCAGTCGAGAAGCGCGACATTTCGGGGCAGACTTCCAGCACCTGGTCGCGGAAGCAATGGCCGTTGCCGAGCAGCAGCATGGTTTCGGTCTTGAGATCCTGCGCGGTGATCTCCTTGCGCTCGGCCCACTTGTGGTTCCTGGGCAGCGCAATGACGAATTCTTCATCGTACAGCGGTTGCACGATCAGGCCGTGCTCGGGGAACGGCAGCGCCATGATGGCGGCGTCCAGTTCGCCCTGGCGCAGCAATTCGATCAGGCGCGTGGTGAAATTCTCTTGCAGGATCAGCGGCATCTGCGGCACGGTCTCGATCATGGTCTTGACCAGCGAGGGCAGCAGATAGGGGCCGATGGTGTAGATGATGCCCAGGCGCAGCGGGCCGGACAGCGGGTCCTTGTTCTGGCTGGCGATTTCCTTGATGGCGGCGGTCTGTTCCAGCACGCGTTCGGCTTGGGCGACGATCTGGGCGCCGAGCGGCGTGACGGATACTTCGGTGCCGCCGCGTTCGAAGATGACCACGCCGAGCTCATCTTCCAGTTTCTTGATGGCGACCGACAAGGTCGGCTGCGCCACGAAACAGGCTTCGGCGGCATGACCGAAATGCTTTTGCCGGGCGACGGCGACGATGTATTTGAGTTCGGTGAGTGTCATACGATTTCTGCGAGCTGGTATCCGCAGACTATAGCTCATTTGCGGGCCGCATGCAGGGTAGGCGCCGCGTGCTAAAGTTGCCGCCAATGACAGAGGCAATCATGGGATTTGCAGGGATGAAATCGGGTAACAAAGAAGATCACAAACAAGGCAATGACGCAGGTAAGGCAGCCGCCTTGGCATTGCTGGCGATGGCTGTCTGGATGGGAATACCCGGACCGGCGCACGCCGTCACAGGTGATGTCGCCGCCGGCAAGGCGGCCTTCGCCAAATGCGCCAGTTGTCATCAGATCGGACCGTCGGCGCGCGCCCGGCGC
>NZ_AJHH01000803.1 GCF_000256565.1 Herbaspirillum lusitanum P6-12
GCGCGCGCCGGCTTCGGACCGCAACTCAACGGTATCGTCGGCCGTCCTGCGGCGGCGACCAAAGATTATCGATACTCGCCGGCGATGCAGAATTCGCACATCGTCTGGACCGAAGACAAGCTGCGGGCCTTCATGAAATCCCCCGGCGACGTGGTGCCGGGGACCAGGATGCGCTTTTGGGGCATCAGCAACGCGCAGGAGCTGAACAACCTGCTGGCATACATGAAAAGCTTCCCCTGACGTCTATTTCTTGAGTTCGTCAGGCGCGCATTTCGTCACCGTCTGCTCGACCTGCATGCGCAGGTGCACGCCATTGATGTCGATGTCGTGCTGTAACGGCGGCTGCCAGTTCAGGGAACCACGTTCTGCCGTCTTCTTCAATTCATCGATGCAGGAGGGCGTCGCCATCAGCTTGCCGGCCAATTGCCAGGCGCCGACGCCGGACGATGCGAACAGTGCCGGCATGCTGTTGCCGTCGAACACCAGCACCTGTTCCGTGCCGGCCGGATCGGGTTTGACCAGGTAGGCATCGCACTGGCGATCACCGCGCGTCATGCAGGCCGGCAAACTCCATCTTTGCTTGTCGTTGCGCCAGTCCTGCGCGATGAATTCTTTAGGCAATTGCCTGCCGGCGGGATGTACGCGAATGTTCTTCGCCGCGTCGGGCGCGATTTCGTCGAACTCCTCCCTGTCCCAGCGGTTGGTGCCGGCCAGCGCCGACCTTGCTTTTTCTTCCACCGCAACGGGATAGGCGCCGTTCTTTTGTTCGCTCAAGCGTTTCAGTTCCTGCACGCCGAAACGTGCGCCATCGAAACGCAGGAAGTGGAAGTCGAAACGTTGCGGAACGGTTTTCCCGATTGCCAGGCGATGCAGCTGGTCGGCCACGGCGATGCGCGCCGGATCGGCCAGCGGCGACAGCAGCGCGAGGAACACAATGAGGATGGCGAAACTCGCCAGCACATTGGTCGAGGCGATGCGCTGCAGCTTGTCACGCGCGCTCAGGGCCGCAAGCGCATAGCCGGCGGCATACATGGCGGCCACCAGCGCGCACGTCGCCGCCGCCACGCGGCTTACGGTCCAGCCGTATTCGGCCACGCGCAATCCCAGCGAATACACCGCCAGCAAGACCAGTGGCGCCGGCAGCAGGCAAGCGACGCGCAGGCACGCCGTGAAGAACCGATGCGAGCGCGTCGTCAGGTGATTGCCGTCCTGATAGACCGTGTTGATCAGCACCACCAGCAGTGCGGCGGCGCCAAGCAGCACGTGCGTGGCGCGCCGCGTCTGCCATAGTGGTTCCAGGCCGGTGGCAAGAATGCTCAGCAGGAAGGCGCCGATCACGATGGTCGCGATCGGCAGCAGCCACGACAGCAAGGTCAGCAGCAGCTTGCGGATGCCGGCGACGATCTGCGGGCGGACGTCGCTCAGGTGCAGCGCCGAGGAGAACGCCAGCGTGGTGACAGGGATGTTGAACCAGCTTCTTTCCAGCAGCTTGCCGAGGAAGTCGAGCTTGATCAGCGAAAACAGCGCGTTGCCGGTTTCCAGCACCAGCCAGAACAGGCCAGTGAACAGCGTCGCGAACAGCAGCTGCACCAGCAGCTTCCACGCCATTTCAAAATAGCTGCGGTAGGTCGCGATGCGCCTGCCGTCGGCGTCGCCGGCCAGCATCATGGCTTGCGCGATGAACAGCCCGGCCACGGCGAGCAGGAACAGCGTGGCGGAAGGCAGGAGCTCCGGCCGGCCGTCCATGCCACTGCCGGTGGATGCCGATGGCAGCAGCGACGACAGGTCGGCGCGCCAGGCATCGTAGACGCCCAGGCCGGACAGGATGACGGCCAGCGCGGCCAGCCAGATCAGCAGATTGCGTCGCGACAGATGGCCGATGCCGGACACCGCGATGATCGGCAGGAATCCCGCCAGCATCAGCGCGGGAACGAACAGCAGCGGCTGCATCGCCAGGCCGGTCTTGGCATTCCAGCTTGAATACAGTGCATACAGCAGCACGCCTTGCGCTACACCCAGCGCGACGCGCAGGCGGCCGGACAGGATGCTTGCAGGAGAATGCAGGTCGTTGTCATCCGGCGGTGCGTTGTTGGGCAGGGCAGTGGACATGATGGCTCCGTTGGAAAACGCTAATGTCGTTGAAGTCGACCGGCTTGTAAATGCGTCGGCGGAGGGCCCGATGGAAAAACGCCTGATATCGTCAAACTTTGAGGAAGTCTTCCTTGCCGCCCAGCCAGCGCTGCAAATGCGCATCGACGATGGCGTCGTCATTTTGCAGCAGCGTCTGCGCCAGGTTGCGCGCCTT
>NZ_AJHH01000804.1 GCF_000256565.1 Herbaspirillum lusitanum P6-12
GCGCAACTGGTGCAACTGCGACAGGCCGAAGCGTTCGGCGTGTTCGATCACCATCAGCGAGGCGTTCGGCACGTCGACGCCGACTTCGATCACGGTGGTGGCGACCAGCACATGGATCTCGCCGCGGCTGAAGGCGTCCATCACGTCCTGCTTTTCCGCTTGCTTGAGGCGGCCGTGGACCAGGCCGATGCGCAGGTCGGGCAGCGCTTCGGCCAGCATGGAATAGGTGTCGGTGGCGGTCTGCAACTGCAGGGCTTCGGACTCTTCGATCAGCGGGCAGACCCAGTAAACCTGGCGGCCTTCCTGCGCCGCCGCATGGACGCGCGCGATCACTTCGTCGCGGCGGTTCTGGTCGATGGTGCGCGTGACGATCGGCGTGCGGCCGGGCGGCAGTTCATCGATCACCGACACTTCCAGATCGGCGTAATAGGTCATCGCCAGCGTGCGCGGGATCGGCGTGGCCGACATCATCAGCTGATGCGGTACGGTTTGCGGCGCGGCGTCGATGTCGGCATCGCCCGCAGTGTCATCCCGCGCCTTGTTGCGCAACGCCAGCCGCTGGCCGACGCCGAAGCGATGCTGCTCGTCGACGATCACCAGCCCGAGTTTCCGGAACTGCACGTTGTCCTGGATCAGCGCATGGGTGCCGATCACCAGGCGCGCTTCGCCGGATTCGATGAGGGCATTGGCGGCGGCTTTTTCTTTCTTCTTGAGGCTGCCGGTGAGCCAGGCGACCTTGACGCCGAGCGGCTCCATCCACGCGGCGATCTTGCGGAAATGCTGGTCGGCCAGGATTTCGGTCGGCGCCATCAGCACCGCCTGGAAGCCGCTGTCGATGGCCTGCGCGGCCGCGATGGCGGCGACCACGGTCTTGCCGCTGCCGACGTCGCCTTGCAGCAGCCGCTGCATCGGGAAGGACTCCTGCAGGTCGTGGCGGATCTCTTCCAGCACGCGTTGCTGGGCGGCGGTCAGCTTGAACGGCAGTTGTTTGATGAAGGCTTTGGAAATATTGCCGATGGTCGGCAACGCACTGGCGTTGCGCGCGCGCCGCGCAGCCTGGGCGCGCTTGAGAGACAACTGCTGCGCCAGCAGTTCGTCGAACTTCATGCGGATCCAGGCCGGATGCGAGCGCTCTTCCAGCGCGTACTCATCGACGTCGGTCGGCGGGTTGTGCAGCTGGCGCACCGAGGCTTCGAAACCGTCCAGCTTGTGTTCGGCCAGTATCGCCGGCGGCAGCGTGTCGCGCCAGTCGAGGCGCGACAGCGCGCCGCCGATGGCCTTGCGCAGGTAGGCTTGCGACAGGCCTTCGCCGGCCGGATAGACCGGCGTCAGCGCGGTCGGCAACGGCGCGCCTTCCAGCACGACTTTATAAGCAGGATGGACCATCTCGGCGCCGAAGAAGCCGTGGCGCAGTTCTCCGCGCACGCGCACGCGCACGCCTTCGGCAAGTTGCGTGGCCTGGCTGCCGTAGAAGTTGAGGAAGCGCATCACCAGCGGACCGCTGTCGTCGGTAATCGTCACCACCAATTGGCGGCGCGGGCGGAACTGGACGTCGCTCTTGCTGACCACGCCCTCCACCTGCACCACTTGCGTGCCGCGCAGGCTGGCGTCGTGGATGCTCATGACCTGGGTCTCGTCCTCGTAGCGCAGCGGCAGGTGCAGCGCCAGGTCCATGTCCGAACGCAGACCCAGTTTGGCCAGTTTGTTCAGGGCTTTCTGGGCGTTGCTCAACGGCGGCGCGCTCTTGGCGGCCTTGGCCGCGGTCGCCGTTGCCGTCGCCGTCTTCGTGCTGTCGGCAGAAGCTTTCTTCTTCGGTGCTGGCATGCAGAGGGTTTCTATGTCGAGAAAGCGTAAAATAGAGGGTTCGGCGCTATTTTACTGTGCTTTTACTGTGCTTATTTACAGTATTTGTCACAGTATTTCTGCTTTGCCGCTTTCATTGGCTATTTTCATGTATTCACTTTCCGATTTCGATTTCGACTTGCCGCCCGGCTTGATCGCGCAGCTTCCGCTGGCCGAGCGCAGCGCCTCGCGCTTGTTGCAGGTTGACGGCGCGACCTTGACCGACCGCCGCTTCGCCGACGTGGTCGACCTGCTGGCGCCCGGCGACCTGCTTGTCTTCAACAATACCCGCGTGCTCAAGGCGCGCTTCTTCGGCATCAAGGAAACCGGCGGCAAGGTCGAGGTGCTGGTCGAGCGCGTGCTCGACAACCGCAGCGTGCATGCGCAGGTGCGCGCCTCCAAATCGCCGCCGCCGGGGTCGCGCATTCGTCTGGCCGATGCGTTCGACGTGACCGTCGGCGAGCGCTACGGCGAGTTCTATACGCTGCAGTTTCCGTCCGACGTGTTCGCGCTGCTGGAGCAATACGGCAGCTTGCCGTTGCCGCCCTACATCGAGCACGCAGCCGACGAGTTCGATGAAACGCGCTACCAGACCGTCTACGCCAAGGAACCGGGCGCGGTCGCCGCGCCGACAGCGGGCCTGCATTTCGATGAAGCCTTGCTGGCGCAGTTGCAGGCGAAAGGCATCGATACCGCCTTCGTCACGCTGCACGTCGGCGCCGGCACCTTCCAGCCGGTGCGCGTGGAAGACCTGTCCGAACACAAGATGCACAGCGAGTGGTACACCATCGCGCAAGAGACGGTGGACAAGGTGCGCGCGGTGAAGGCGGCGGGCGGCAAGATCGTCGCCGTGGGCACCACCAGCATGCGTGCGCTGGAGTCGGCATCGCAGGCAGGAGCGTTGGAAGCCGGCAGCGCCGACACGAAGCTGTTCATCACGCCGGGCTACACCTTCAAGACGGTGGATCGCCTGATCACCAACTTCCACCTGCCCAAGTCGACGCTGCTGATGCTGGTCTCGGCCTTCGCCGGCTACGACAATATCCGTGCTGCCTACGCGCACGCCATCGCGCAGCAATATCGTTTCTTCAGCTATGGCGACGCCATGCTTTTAACTTGTGACGCTTTTAACACCTAACTATGCTTGAATTTACCCTCCTTAAAACCGACGGCAACGCCCGTCGCGGTCGCGTCAAACTGAACCACGGCGTGGTCGAAACGCCGATCTTCATGCCGGTCGGCACCTACGGTTCGGTCAAGGCGATGTCGCCGCTGGAATTGAAAGAGATTGACGCCCACATCATCCTCGGCAACACCTTCCACCTGTGGCTGCGCCCGGGGCTGGAGGTGATGGCCAAGTTCGGTGGCTTGCACGGTTTCATGGGTTGGGACAAACCGATCCTGACCGACTCGGGCGGCTTCCAGGTGTTCTCGCTGGGCGACATGCGCAAGATCACGGAAGAGGGCGTGCACTTCGCCTCGCCGATCAACGGCGACAAGCTGTTCCTGTCGCCGGAGGTGTCGATGCAGATCCAGCGCGTGCTCAATTCCGACATCGTCATGCAGTTCGACGAATGCACGCCGTATGAAATCGACGGTCGTCCCGCCACGCAAGTGGAGGCGGCGCAGTCGATGCGCATGTCGTTGCGCTGGGCCAAGCGTTCGCGCGATGAATTCCAGAAGGGCGAGAATCCCAACGCGCTGTTCGGCATCGTCCAGGGCGGCATGTTCGAAACCCTGCGCGACGAATCGCTGGCTGGCCTGAACGAACTCGGTTTCGACGGCATCGCCATCGGCGGCTTGTCGGTCGGCGAGCCGAAGGAAGACATGATGCGCGTGCTGGAACACATCGGCCCGCGCCTGCCGGCCGACAAGCCGCATTACCTGATGGGCGTCGGCACGCCGGAAGATCTGGTCGCGGGCGTGGCCAGCGGCGTCGACATGTTCGACTGCGTGATGCCGACGCGCAATGCGCGCAACGGCTGGCTGTTCACGCGTTTCGGCGACATCAAGATCAAGAACGCGCGCTACAAGGAAGACACCAAGCCGCTCGATGAAACCTGCGATTGCTACGCCTGCCAGAACTTCTCGCGTGCCTACCTGCATCACTTGCACCGCACCGGCGAAATCCTCGGCGCGCGCCTGAACACGATTCACAACCTGCATTACTACCTGCAGATCATGAAGGAAATCCGTGCCGCCATCGAGGTCGGACAGTTCGCGCAGTTCGTCGTCCAGTTCAAGGAAGATCGCGCGCGCGGCGCGTAATCACAACGGTGGCATTGCTTCCGGCGGCATGATCGCGCCGGGATGCATCACCACGCAGCCCGCCAGCGCGCAACCCGCCTCGGCTGCAGCGATGGCGGAGGCGCCCTGTCGGCGCGCCGCCAGATAAGCGGCGTTGAAGGAGTCCCCGGCCGCAGTCGTATCGATCGCCGTCACTTTTTGCGTAGTCACCGCTTGTGCCGCGTCCATGCCGGCCGCCTGCACCAGGCAGCCTTGCTCCCCCAGCTTCACCACCACTTGAACACGATTCACAACCTGCATTACTACCTGCAGATCAT
>NZ_AJHH01000805.1 GCF_000256565.1 Herbaspirillum lusitanum P6-12
CAGCGCGCGCGCGTGCGCTGCAGGCAGGCTTGCGCGTCGGCGTCGCCGTGCAGGGCGCTTTCGTCATCGAGCGTGACCAGCGCGTGGCTGGCCTGCGCCAGCGCCAGCCGGGTCCAGTGCAACGCCTCGTCGCGCGACTCCCACAGGCGCGGACGGTAGTTGCTGTCGAACGCCACCCAGCCGCCGTGAGCCCGCACCGCCTGCGCCAGATCGAGCAGGCGACGGCGGCGCGCGTGGTCCAGGATGGCCAGTGTGATGCCTGAGAAATACAACAAGCTGCAGTGGGCCGCCTGCTGCATCAATGCATCGGCATGGGCTTCGTCGAGCATGTGGCGCGCAGCAGATTGCTGGCGCCAATACAGGAAGGAGCGTTCACCGGCGGCATTGGTTTCGATCCAGTACAAGCCGGGCAGGGCGTCGGGATGGGCAGCCATCAGGCTGACGCCGATGCCTTGTCGCGTTACCTCGTCGCGCAACGAGGCGCTGATGCTGTCGTTGCCTGCGGCCGAAATGAATTGGCTCTCGATTTGCCGACTGCGACGACGGAAATACACGGCCGTGTTGTAAACATCGCCGGAAAACGATTGCGCCATCGCGCGCGGCATGTGTTGTGCATCATGCCGCGGCTGCAGGAGGTGGGTGGGCCGCAGTTCGATCATGCATTCGCCGATGAACCAGGCTTGCGGTGTCGTCATGTTGATCTTTCAGGACAATAAAAATGCCGCACGGCAAAAACC
>NZ_AJHH01000806.1 GCF_000256565.1 Herbaspirillum lusitanum P6-12
ACGCACGGCGTGCGGCATTGCAGGGAGCGAACCGTGCTTACCAGTTCCACACCGTGCCGTCGCGCAGGCGGCAGGTCGGCAGATAGGCGCGTTCATACGGGAATTTGAGCGCAGCCGATTCGTCGATGTCCACGCCCAGGCCCGGCGCATCCGGCAGCACCAGGTAACCCTTGTCGAAGTAGTAGCCGTGCGGGAACACGGCGTCGGTTTCCGGCGTGTGGCGCATGTACTCCTGGATGCCGAAATTCGGCACCCACATATTGAAGTTGAGCGCCGCCGCCATGCTCACCGGCGACAGATCGGTGGCGCCGTGGCAGCCGGTATGCACCTGGTACAGCGAGGCCAGATCGGCGATGCGGCGCAGATGCGTGATGCCGCCGGCGTGAACCACGGTAGTGCGGATGTAGTCGATCAGCTGGTTCTGGATCAGCTCCTTGCAATCCCAGATCGAGCTCATGATCTCGCCCACGGCCAGCGGTGTGGTGGTGTGCTGGCGGATCAGTTTGAACGCTTCCTGATTCTCGGCCGGGGTGGCGTCTTCCATCCAGAACAGCTTGAACTGCTCCAGCGATTTGCCCAGCTGCGCTGCTTCGATCGGCTTGAGGCGATGATGGCAATCGTGCAGCAGATGGTGATCGCTGCCGTACTTGACGCGCACCTTCTCGAACAGGTCGGGCGTGTGGCGCAGGTACAGCGGCGTGTCCCAGATTTCTTCGTCGGGCAGGCCCTTGTCGGCCGGCTCGTAGTACATGTTGCCCTTGCCGACGCCGTAGGCCTTGTCCAGCCCTGGTACGCCCGACTGCACGCGGATCGCCTTGTAACCCATGTCGATGTAGTGGCCGACGGCGTCCAGCGCCTCGGCATGGTCGCGGCCGTTGGCGTGGCCGTAGACCATCACGGCGTCGCGGCTCTTGCCGCCCAGCAGCTGGTAGACCGGCAGGTTGGCGGCCTTGCCCTTGATGTCCCACAGCGCCATGTCGACGGCGGCGATCGCGGTCATGGTGACCGGGCCGCAGCGCCAGTAGCCGCCGCGATACAGGTATTGCCAGGTGTCTTCGATGCGCGAGGCATCGCGACCGATCAGGCAGGGAATGATGTGGTCTTCAAGATAGGATTTGACCGCGAGTTCGCGTCCATTGAGGGTGGCGTCGCCAATACCGTAAATGCCCTGGTCGGTTTCTATTTTGAGTGTGACGAAGTTGCGGCCCGGGCAGGTCACGATGACCTTGGCGCTGAGGATCTTCATGGATGCGATTTCCTTGTCTCGGTGTGGAACGGTCCGGTGTGTGCCGGGCGCCCCGCTGTTCTGGGTGAAAAATAAATTTGGTCTAACCAATATTGATTATGGCATTCCAATTTGCTTGTTGCAATACCGGTGTCAGTGGGATCGCCCGCCGGCGTTTGTTTTTAAGCCACAGATTGGTCTGCATAATCGTTGACATGGTTAGACCAAAATGAGAGTATCGCTGAAATTGGTAAGCCACTGTTTGCTTTGAACGCTGCTTTTCTATACAGTGGATAGACCAATTTAAAGTAAAAAAAGAGGGTGTTTATGGCAGATCGTCAGAGTCGATCATCAGCCGCAAATGTGGATACGGCAGTAAAGGCAGTTAAAAAAGCAGCGCGTTCAGAATTGTTGGAACCAGTTTCAGCGCCGGAGCGCTCGTATCAGCGGCTGGCGGAGCAGATTGCAGATCTGATCCTGCAGGGCGAGTTCAAGGTCGGCGAACGCCTGCCTTCCGAGCGCAGCCTGGCGAAGCGATCATCGCGCTGGAAGTGCAGGGACTGGTGGAAGTGCGCGGCGGTTCGGGGATCTATGTGTGCGACGCGGCGACCAAGCCGGTCGGCTTCATTCCCGATGGCGGCGCCGGCCCGTTCGAATTGTTGCGCGCGCGCTAATGTATATGCTG
>NZ_AJHH01000807.1 GCF_000256565.1 Herbaspirillum lusitanum P6-12
AATGCGCGCGCGCTGGGTGATCGAATCGGAAGTGGCGGCATTGGCGGCGCAGAACCGCACTGACGCCGACATCGACAGGATTTATGCGCAGTTGGCGGCGATGGGGCGCAACTTCAACGACAAGCTGGCCAATGAAGCGGATGACCGGCTGTTCCACATCCGCATCGCCGAAGCCAGCGGCAACAGCGTGATGGCGCAAGTCGTCACGGCATTGTGGGACCAGTTGCGCGGCGTGTTGTGGAAGAAGCTGGAAGAACATTTCCACACGCCGCAATTGCGCGAAGCCTCGCTCGAAGAACATCAGAAGGTGTTCGATGCGCTGGTGGCGCGCGATCCGGTGGCCGCGCGCGATGCGATGCGCGAGCACCTGGAACGGGTGATGAACGAATTCAAGAAAGCATGGCGATAGAACCTGTTTCATCGCCATGTTGACGCAGCGTCCCGCAGAGGACGTCACACATGACGGAGACAGCGATGAAAACAATCGGCATCTGCACAGCCTTGTGCGCATTCCCGCCCTTCACATAGGACGCGGCCTGAACTGATCAGCGCCGCGCCAGCGGCGTCCCCCTTTGACTACGCAAGCATTGCAGCAGGTTCGCCCCCTGCCGCAAGGAGGGAGTTTTTGCGTCTGCGATCGACGTTTGCGGCCCTGTGTGTCGGGCCGCGCAACAGTTTTGAATCCGGTCTCGCCCCGCAGGCCGGAATCAATTTAGGGCGGAGCAATACCGCAATCATCCAAGAAGAGGAGAGGAAATGAAATTACGACGCAGTTGGGTAATGGGAGGACTGGCCATCGCCGCCGCCGGCGCTTCGATGCAGGCATCCGCACAGAGCAGCGTGACGATTTACGGCGCGCTCGATAACGCGCTGGTCTATACGACGAATCAGGGCGGTCTGCACAATCTGTACCTGCGTACAGGCAACCTGGCGGCCAGCAAGATCGGCTTCAAGGGCGCTGAGGACCTGGGCGGTGGTTCGCAGGCGATCTTCACGCTGGAAAACGGTTTTGACATCAATACCGGCGCCATGAGTTCGGCCAACACGCTGTTCAACCGCCAGTCCTTCGTCGGCCTGACCAACAGCAGCTACGGCACCGTTACAACCGGTCGCCAGTACACGCCTTACTTCCTGTATGTCGGCGCGATCGGCCCGACCAGCGTCCTGACCGGCGCCACCGGCGCTCACCCGGGCGACGTTGACGGCCTCGACACCACGGTGCGCATCAGCAATTCGGTGACCTACTCGTCGCCGGTGTTCGGTGGCGCGCAAGTCAGCGCCTTGTACGGTTTCGGCGAAACAGCAGGCAGCACATCGACCGGGAATACCTACAGCCTTGCAGCCAAATACGACGTCGGCGCCTGGAACTTCGCCTTGGGCTATCAACGCCTGAAGAACGGTTCCGGCCCTGCCAACGCGTGGAACTCCACGGCCTCCGGCAGCTTCTCGACCTCGGCGGTCAACAACGGCTATGTGTCTTCGGACAACGTGCAGATGATCGCCGGCGCGATGCGCTACACCATCGACAAATGGATGTTCGGCGCCAACTACGCCAACGCGCAATACAAGCCGGGTAACGGATCGCTGTTCACGCAGAAGGCAACGTTCCAGACGCTGGGCCTGATCACTACCTATCAGCTGACGCCGCAAGTGGCGTTGGCCGGCGGTTACAGCTACACCTTCGAGAAGTCGGCCAACGGCATCAGCGATGCGGCGAAATACCATCAGGTCGCGCTGGAGCAGACCTACTCGTTCTCCAAGCGTTCGGCGATCTACCTGCTGGAAGCGTATCAGCTGGCGCGCGGCAAGACCCTGGGTAAAACGGCCGGCAGCATCGTCGATGCCGTGGCCGTGGTCGGCGATTCGCAAAACGGTTCGCCATCGTCGGGACGCAACCAGACTGTGCTGATGGTTGGTTTCCGTCACCTGTTCTAAGCTGGATTCGACGCCGAGTCCTCAGTAGATTTTTTGTAGGTCAACATCCCCTGAAGCTTGAGGTTAACATCCGGCCGGGTCCTGCCCGCCGGATGTTTTTTTATGCCGCATCGCCCAGCTTTCGCCATTCCCCGACCTGCGCGCGCAGCTTGCGCCGGATCACCTTGCCGGTGGTCGTCATCGGCAATTCATCCACGAAGAAAATTTCCCGCGGATATTCGTGTGCGGCCAGCTTCACCTTGACGTGATCCTGGATTTCGCGCTTGAGCCTGTCGTCGCCGGTGACGCCGTCGTTGAGCACGATCACGGCCACCACGATTTCGGTGCGCTGCGGATCGGGCGAGCCGATCACCGCGACCATCTTGACGGCAGCGTGCTGCAGGATGTTGTCTTCGATTTCGCCGGGGCCGATGCGGTAGCCGGCCGAGGTGATGACGTCGTCGTCGCGGCCGACGAAACGGATATAACCCTCGTCGTCCATGCAGCCGGTGTCGCCGGTCAGGAGCCAGTCGCCGATGAACTTGGCGGCGGTGGCTTGCGGGTTGTTCCAGTACTGCAGGAACATCACAGGATCGGGCCGCTGCACCGCGATGTTGCCGTCGCTGCCCGGCGGCAGCACCCGGCCGTCGGCGTCCACGATGGCCAGCGTATGTCCGGGTGCGGCGCGGCCGATGGCGCCGGGGCGGCATGCCATGACGGCGGCGTTCGACGAGACCGTCATGTTGCATTCGGTCTGGCCGTAGAACTCATTGATGGTAAGGCCGAAAGTCTTGCGGCCCCAGTCGAGCAACTCGACGCCGAGCGATTCGCCGCCGCTGGCGACCGAACGCAACTGGAAGCGCCAGCGCGTTTCCGGATCGGCGACGGTGCGCATCATCTTCAGCGCAGTCGGCGGCAGGAAGGTGTTGCGCACGCCGTGATCCTGCAGCAACTGGAACGCCGCTTCGCCGGTGAATTTTTCAAAGCGATGCGCCACCACGGCGACGCCGTGATGCCAGGCCGGCAGCAGCACGTCGAGCAGGCCGCCGATCCAGGCCCAGTCGGCCGGCGTCCAGATGCGGTCGCCTTCCATGGGGAACAGATTGTGCGACATCTCCACGCCCGGCAGATGGCCGAGCAGCACGCGATGCGCATGCAGCGCGCCCTTGGGCTGGCCGGTGGTGCCGGACGTGTAGATGATGACGGCCGGATCGTCGGCTTTGGTCAGCACCGGCGTCAGATCGCTGCTGGCGTGCTTCAGCGCCTGATGCAGATCGACCGTGCCGTCGAAGGCGCCGTCGATCGTGAAGATGGTTTTCAGCGCCGGCAAGCGGTCACGGATGCCAGCCAGCTTGGCGGCGCCCACGGCGTTGGTGACCACCACGCGCGAACAGCGCAAACAGCGGGATCGCAATCGCACCGATCTTGTAGGCGGCGACGTGCGCGATGGCGGTTTCGGGCGCTTGCGGCAGCAGGATGCCGATGCGGTCGCCGACGCCGGCGCCCGTTATCGCAAACAGCGGGATCGCAATCGCACCGATCTTGTAGGCGGCGACGTGCGCGATGGCGGTTTCGGGCGCTTGCGGCAGCAGGATGCCGATGCGGTCGCCGACGCCGGCGG
>NZ_AJHH01000808.1 GCF_000256565.1 Herbaspirillum lusitanum P6-12
GGCGCCATCGGCGCCGACGTGGATCAGCGCCAATTTGCCGGGTTCGCGCAGAGCCCATTTGTCGCAGACGTCGATGCCGATATTGTAGTGCTCGGGAATGTCCCAGCGAAAGGCGTTGCAGATGTCCTGGTAGGGACGTGGATTGATGGGCAGCATGGTATGAGACAGTCTCCTGATTTTTGTAAGTTTGCTTGTTAATGTAACGCCACGCCCCCATGTTGGCGATGCCGTTATGGCAATTTTTTCCTTGCGGCAAGCCTATTTCTCCCCGTTGAAGGCGCTTTCACCTGTTTCGGCCGCTGCGGAATGGGGTATGCGCCCGGCGCAATGCTAAAATGCGGGGCTATTTTTTAAACAACCATTTGGAGCGCCACGTGTTTATTACCGATGCAATTGCACAAACTACTGCTGCAGGCCCAGGCGGCCTGATGGGCAATCTGACCAGCTTCCTGCCTATCATCCTGATGTTCGTTGTGTTGTACTTCCTGATGATCCGTCCTCAGATGAAGCGTCAAAAAGAACAAAAGGCCATGATGGAAGCACTCGCCAAGGGTGACGAAGTCGTGACCTCCGGCGGCCTGCTGGGCAAGATCGTCAAGGTCAGCGATGCCTACATCACCGTTGAAGTATCCGAAGGCAATGAAGTCGTCGTGCAAAAAGCCGCGATCACCACGCTGCTGCCCAAGGGCACCCTCAAGGGTCTGTAATTCCGTAATACGGCCCTACGGCTGACAGGGCGCATTCTGCCGCATCTTGCCGCGAGCGGATGCGCCCTTGTTTTGAACCTGTCCATCCGGACGTTCATCATCAACGCTGAATCACTATGAATCGTTATCCTCTCTGGAAGTACGTCTTAATCGTCATCGCCTTGCTGTTCGGCACGCTCTATACGCTGCCCAACTTCTTCGGTGAATCGCCTGCCGTGCAGATCAGCAGCGCCAAGTCCACCATCAAGGTCGACAGCGCCGTCGCCGAGCGCGTGCAACAGATCTTGCAACAAGGCAGCCTTGCGCCAGAGAGCGTCGCATTCGACAACAGCAGCGCGCCTTCCGTGCGCGCCCGGTTCGCTAATACCGATACCCAGTTCAAGGCCAAGGCCCTGCTGGAAAAAGACCTGAACACCGATCCTGCCGATCCGACTTACATCGTCGCCTTCAACCTGCTGCCGAACACGCCGCAATGGTTGCAAAGCCTGCATGCCTTCCCGATGTACCTCGGCCTGGACTTGCGCGGCGGCGTGCACTTTCTGATGCAGGTTGACGTCAAGGCGGTGCTGAACAAGCGCCTGCAAGGCCTGCAATCAAGTGTGCGCAGCGTGCTGCGCGACAAGAACATCCGCCATAACGGCATCAACCGCAACGGCGACCGTATCGAAATCCTGTTCCGCGACGCCGACACCCGCGACAAGGCCAAGAGCGCCCTGGCTGCCGACGTGTCCGAACTGGCGCTGGCGGACAGCGGCAGCGGCGACGACCTCAAGGTGATCGCGACACTGCGTCCGGAAGCACTCAAGCAGACCCAGGAAGACGGCGTCAAGCAAAACATCTCGACCCTGTCCAAGCGCGTCAACGAACTCGGCGTGGCCGAGCCGATCATCCAGCGCCAGGGCGCCGACCGCATCGTGGTCCAGTTGCCGGGCGTGCAGGACGTCTCGCGCGCCAAGGACATCATCGGCCGCACCGCCACGCTGGAAGTGCGCATGGTCGACGACTCGGTTGCCCGCGGCACCGAAGAAACCGCCGCCGTGCCGTTCGGCTCCGAACTGTTCAAGATCGGCAAGGGCGCTCCGGTGGTGCTGTACAAGGAACCGGTCCTGACCGGCGACTACATCTCCAACGCCTCCGCCAGCTTCGACGAAAACCACCAGCCTTCGGTCAGCATCGACCTCAACGGCGACGGCGGCCGCAAGATGCGCGACGCCACCCGTGAAAAAGTCGGCAAGGCCATGGCCATCGTGCTGTTCGAAAAAGGCAAGGGCGAAGTCCTGACCGTGGCAACCATCCGCTCCGAACTCGGCTCGCGCTTCCAGATCACCGGCATGGGTTCGGCCGAATCGTCGAGCGACCTGGCGCTGCTGCTGCGCGCCGGTTCGCTGGCCGCACCGATGGACATCATCGAAGAACGCACCATCGGCCCGCAACTCGGTGCTGAAAATATCCGCAAGGGCTTCGACGCGACGCTGTACGGGTTCGCCGCGATGGCCGTCTTCATGATCGTGTACTACCAGCTGTTCGGCCTGTTCAGCGCGCTGGCGCTGTCGGTCAACGTGTTGCTGCTGGTCGCGGTGCTGTCGACGCTGCAAGCCACGCTGACCTTGCCCGGGATCGCGGCGATCGCCCTGGCGCTGGGTATGGCGATCGACTCCAACGTGCTGATCAATGAGCGCATCCGCGAAGAACTGCGCAACGGCAATTCGCCGCAGGCGGCGATCTCGATTGGTTTCGACCGCGCATGGGCAACCATCCTCGACTCCAACGTGACGACGCTGATCGCCGGCCTGGCGCTGCTGATCTTCGGTTCCGGTGCGATCCGCGGTTTCGCGGTGGTTCACTGCCTGGGCATCCTGACGTCGATGTTCTCGGCCGTGTTCTTCTCGCGCGGCCTGGCCAACCTGTGGTACGGCCGCAAGAAGAAGCTGACCAGCCTGGCCATCGGCCAGATCTGGAAGCCGCAGGGCGATGCCGGCAGCAAGCCTGGCGCCAAGACCGACAGCAAAGCGGCCGACGCCAAATAAGCGCAGCAGAACCAACAAGAGCGATCGACATGATCCAATGCGCCTTGACCGGATGACCGGACAAGGCGCAGAACAGAAAGGTATGTGATGGAATTTTTCCGCATCAAAAAAGATATCCCCTTCATGCGCCATGCGCTGATATTCAACGTCATCTCGGCGCTGACATTCGTGCTGGCAGTGTTCTTCCTGCTGTCGCGCGGCTTGCATTTCTCGATTGAATTCACCGGCGGCACGGTGATGGAAGTCGCCTATCCGAAGGCGGCCAACATCGAGAACATCCGCAAGTCGGTTGAAGGCCTCGGCTTCACCGATACGCAGGTGCAGAGCTTCGGCACTGCGCAGGACGTGATGATTCGTCTGCCGGCGCAGCACGGCGTCAACTCGGCACAGCAAAGCGAGAAGGTGATCTCCGCGCTCAAGGCGCAGGATCCCGACGTCCAGTTGCAGCGTGTCGAATTCGTCGGCCCGCAGGTCGGCGACGAACTTGCGCACGACGGCCTGATGGCGCTGGGCATGGTGGTGATCGGCATCGTGATCTACCTGGCCTTCCGCTTCGAATGGAAATTCGCGGTCGCCGCCGTCATCGCGAACTTGCATGACGTGGTGATCATCCTCGGCTTCTTCGCCTTCTTCCAGTGGGAGTTCTCGCTCACGGTGCTGGCGGCGGTGCTGGCCGTGCTGGGCTATTCGGTCAATGAATCGGTGGTGGTGTTCGACCGGGTGCGCGAAGCATTCCGCGACCGCCGCTACGGCAAGCTGAGCGCGCCGGAAGTCTTGAACCACGCGATCACCAGCACCATTTCGCGCACCATCATCACCCACGGCAGCACTGAAATGATGGTCTTGTCGATGCTGATCTTCGGCGGCCCGACGCTGCATTACTTTGCCGTCGCGCTGACCATCGGCATCTTGTTCGGTATCTATTCGTCGGTGTTCGTCGCCGCCGCCATCGCCATGTGGCTGGGCGTCAAGCGCGAAGACCTGATCAAGCCGGCCAAGCCAAAAGACGAAACCGACGGCGCCGTGGTATAAGTTTTCCACGCGTAAGGTTTGTACTGCCGCAGGCTGTTTCCCAGGAAACAGCCTGTTTTATTTTGTTATCTGGATAACCATCATGTCCAAGCTTGAACCTGTCGTTGCTGCCAACGACGCCGATATCGATTTCGACCGCCGTTTCGGCGGCATCGCCCGCCTGTACGGTGCACAAGGCCTGGCGCGCTTTCGCGCCGCGCATATCTGCGTGGTCGGCGTCGGCGGCGTCGGCTCCTGGATCGTCGAAGCACTGGCCCGCAGCGCCATCGGCAAGATCACCATGATCGACCTCGACAACCTGGCCGAATCCAACGTCAACCGCCAGATCCACGCATTGACCGACACGCTGGGCAAGGCCAAGGTCACCGCCCTGCACGAGCGCATCATGCAGATCAATCCGTATTGCCAGGTCACCGAGATCGAAGACTTCCTGACACCCGACAATGTGGCCGAAATGATAGGCGAGGGACGTTTCGACTACGTCGTCGACGCCATCGACAACGTGCGCGCCAAGGTGGCGCTGATCGCCTATTGCCGCGAGCACAAGGTGCCTCTGCTGACCAGCGGCGGCGCCGGTGGCCAGATCGATCCGACCAGGATCGAGATCCGCGATCTGTGCCGCACCGAGCAGGAACCCTTGCTGGCCAAGGTGCGCAAGCGCCTGCGCGCGTGGCACAAGTTTCCGCGCGGGACCAAGAACAAGTTCGGCATCGATGCGGTGTTTTCGACCGAGCCGCTGCGCTTTCCCGAGGGAGAGGTGTGCGAGGTCGATACGGACGACGCTGCGGATGGGCTGGACACCGTCGACGCCGATGGACGCAAGCAGGATGCCGGCGTGACCGGACTCAATTGCGCCGGATTCGGATCGGCGATGGTGGTGACGGCATCGTTTGGACTGGTGGCGGCGGGGTTTGTGTTGAGGAAGATTGTGGAGCGGCCTGACGCCGACGCCCAATAAGCAAGGACGACAAGTCCTGAGGGAATCTGCCTGTTGAGCAACACGGAAGCTGGAGTAGAGGAAGAGTCGTGGATGTTGATAATTTCATGC
Source organism: Herbaspirillum lusitanum P6-12 (assembly GCF_000256565.1). Lineage (GTDB taxonomy): Bacteria > Pseudomonadota > Gammaproteobacteria > Burkholderiales > Burkholderiaceae_D > Herbaspirillum > Herbaspirillum lusitanum. The sequence goes on from NZ_AJHH01000808.1 coordinate 4,815, forward strand.
TATATTTAATTATCCATATATCTATTCAAGTATCTATTCAAGAATCTATTCAATTTCATGGCGGATCACACTGATCAAGTCCGGCTCCAGCTGGCTCAAGGTGTTAAAAATGCTCGGCAACTCATTGAAAATATTGAGATCAGCCAGCCGACTCTGTCTCGTTCCATCTCGGCAATAGGCAGTGAAATCATACGTCTTGGCGCCGCAAGATCTATTCAATATGCCTTGCGAGACGGCCGACGCGGATTGGGCGATGCTCCCATATATCGCGTTGGCGCCGACGGCAAAATAAGGGATTTGGGAATACTCATCCCGGTTTGCCAGGATGGATTCGTGATGCGTCAGGCGGATGGCGTCATGCTGCACAGCGATAGCCTGCCCTGGTGGTTGCTGGACATGCGTCCGCAAGGATTCATCGGACGTGCTTATGCCGCCAGGTATGCCAACACATTGGGCCTGCCTGTTCAACTTGCCGAATGGAGCGACACGGACGTATTGCGAGCGCTGATGGCGCATGGTCATGATGCCGTGGGCAATCTGTTGCTTGGCGATGCAGCGCGTGATCGCTTCATGGAAACGCCGGCGCCCGAACCGGTTGCGATGCATGCCAAAGGCGCGGCCTACGCGCGGATGGCGCAAGACGCCGCCAGAGGAGATATTCCCGGATCCTCCGCCGGGGGCGAACAGCCAAAATTCCTTACCTTCGCTGAAACGCCGGACGGTCCGCGGCATGTTCTGGTCAAGTTCTCGCTGCCCGACGTCAATCCCGTGACCGCCCGTTGGCGCGATCTGCTGCTGGCCGAGCATCACGCCCTCAATACACTTGCCGCAGCGGGAGTCGACGTCGCAGGCTCGTCCGTCATCGACCATGGAGGGCAGCGCTTCCTTGAAGTCGAACGGTTCGATCGCGTTGGCGCACTGGGTCGACGCGGCGTGTTTTCGCTGACGGCAGTCGAGGCCGAGTTCGTCGGTGATGCAAGCTCTCCATGGCCGGTGATCGCCACGCGACTGGCAGCCGACGGACACATCACACGCGAGGCTGCCGACGGCGCCGCGCTGCTGTATGCGTTCGGGACGCTGATCGGCAACACCGACATGCATAACGGCAATCTGTCCTTTACCAGCGAGCATGGTCGTCCTTACGGCCTGGCGCCGGCGTACGACATGTTGCCGATGGCTTTTGCGCCGCGTTCCGGGGGCGGTTTGCCGGATATGCTGGCGCCGGCCAATCTGCGCGCTTGCGTGGATGCCGGCACCTGGGTTCGCGCGTTGGGACTCGCCGACGATTTTCTTGATCGCATCCGGCACGAACCAAGATTCTCCAATGATTTCCTCGCTTGCATCGACGCATTGATGGCGCATGTCAACGGCGCGCGCGACAAGATGCAGCGTCTCGGCTGACATCGCAGGTTTAGCTATTCACCGTTCCGGACCGCGCAATGAAAAAGGCCAATGCATTTGCATTGGCCTTTTGTGTGAAACGATGAAGCGCTGCTAGACGCGCATCAGAACCCCAGCGTACGTCCGTCCGGATTACGCGGATCCGAATATCCGTAGAACATGCCATCCTTGATCTGGATGGTCTGCGTGCGTCCCATCGACGGCTGCACGCTGATCTTCTGACCCTTGTCCTGCAGGATCCTGATCGTATCGGCGCTGATGCCTTTTTCGATGCGCAACTGGTCCGGCGCCCATTGATGATGGACGCGCGGCGTGACGGTTGCTTCGGCCACGTTCATGTCGTGCTCGATCACGTTCAGGATGGTCTGCATCGTGGTCGTGATGATGCGGCTCCCGCCAGGGCTGCCGGTCACCAGGAAGGGCTTGCCGTCCTTGAGCACGAAGGTTGGCGACATCGAGCTCAACGGACGCTTGGCCGGACCGACGGCATTGGCCTCGCCGCCCACCAGGCCGAAGGCGTTCGGCACGCCCGGCTTGGCCGAGAAGTCGTCCATCTCGTTGTTGAGCGTGATGCCGGTGCCGCCGGCGACGATGCCGCTGCCGAAGTTCAGGTTCAGCGTGTAGGTCGTGGCGATCAGGTTGCCCTTGTTGTCGGCGACCGAGAAGTGCGTGGTCTGGTCGCTTTCGTAAGGCTGCGGCTTGCCCGGCTTGATTTCCGCAGACGGCGTGGCGCGATCAGGATTGATCTTCTTCGCCAGCTCGTCGGCATACGCGCGCGAGGTCAGGCCCTTGACCGGCACCTTGTTGAAATCCGGATCGCCCAGATATTCGGCGCGGTCGGCATACGCCAGCTTCATCGCTTCAGCCATCAGATGAATCGTCTGCGCGCTGTCGGCGCCGTATTGCTTCAGCGGATAGCGCTCCAGGATGTTCATCATCTGGATGATGTGGATGCCGCCAGAGCTTGGCGGCGGCATCGACATGACCTGGTAGCCGCGGTAATTGCCGACCACCGGTTCACGTTCGACGACCTTGTAGTTCTTCAGGTCGGCGGCGGTGATCAGGCCGTTGTGCTTGTCCATTTCGGCGACGATCTTCTTGCCGATCTCGCCTTCGTAAAATACCGAAGGGCCTTTCTTGCCGATCAGCTTGAGCGATTTGGCGAGGTCCTTCTGCACCAGCTTTTCGCCGGCCTGCAACGGACGGCCGTCCTTGAAGAAGATCGCCTTGCTCGAATCCCATTGGCCCAGGTGGTCGCGTTCCGCGGCCAGGATCAGCGCCAGGCTGGGGCTGACTTCATAACCTTTTTCCGCCAGCTTGACGGCGGGGGCGATGACGTCGGACAGCTTCATCGTGCCGTATTTTTGCAGCGCATGCGTCAGGCCCGCGACCGTTCCCGGAACACCGACTGCGAGGTGGGTGTACAGCGAACGGCCCGGTGCGACGTTGCCCTTGTCGTCCAGGTACATGTCGCGGCTGGCCTTGGCCGGCGCCATCTCGCGGAAGTCCAGCGCGACGTTCTTGCCGGTCTTGGCATCGTGGATCATCATGAAACCGCCGCCGCCGATGTTGCCCGCATTGGGCAGCACCACGGCCAGCGCGAAGCCCACCGCCACGCCGGCATCGACGGCATTGCCGCCCTTCTTGAGGATGTCCACGCCGACCTTGGTGGCCAGTTCCTGCTCCGACGCGACCATGCCGTTCCTGGCTTGCACCGGGCTGATGATGTCGTAGGTCAGGTCGTACTTGACCACTGGCGCAGCTGCAGGTGTAGCTGCAGGTGCGGCAGTCTGTGCATGGGCAGGCAGGAAGGCGAGGGAAGTGCAGAGCGGCAGCAATGCCATGGAAGCCGGCTTGAACAAGCCGTTGATTTTCCGCATGGGGGTTCTCCTGAGGTTGTCTGTAATTATGGTGAAACGCATGCTTTCGCATCAGACGATTGTAGTCCCTGGAAGTTCGATGTCCATAGAAAAATCCAGAAATCTGCTCCCCCATTTCCGGCTTGCGAGCGAGGCGTCGAGGGCGCTTCATCAATCGCAGGGTAGTCCGGCGTATTGGTGAAATACGCTGTACCGCCAGGGATTCAGGTGCTCTCACGCACCGCCAGCTCAAAGCCCAGATCGAGCCGCGCCTTCTCCACGGGTTCGCCCTTGAGTTGACGAATCAACATCTCCGCCGCCTTGTAGCCGATGTCGTAACGCGGAGTGACAATGGTGGTGATCGACGGCGTGGCGCAGGCGGCCCACGACAGATCATTGAAGCCGGCGATCGCCATCTGCTGCGGCACCTTGATGCCGCGCCGCTGGCATTCGAACAGGGCGCCCAGCGCGAGGTCGTCGTTGCAGCAGAACACGGCGTCGCAGTCGGGCGCGATTTCCAGCACGCGCGCCAGCAATTGCGCGCCCATGTCGACCGTGGTCGGCGCCGGCAGCAGCACTTCCACGTCCGGATCGAGACCGGCTTCGCTGAGACCCTTGCGGAAGCCTTCGCGCCGTTTCATCATGCGCGGATCGAGCTGCGCCGCCAGGAAAGCGGGGCGGCGATAACCGCGCTCGATCAGGTGGCGCGCCGCCGCGTAGCCGGCCTTGGTCTGCGAGAAGCCGACCGACATGTCGCTGTTGCTCTTGCCCAGATCGAACATGCGCACGGCCGGGATATTCGCAGCCGCCAGCTGTCGCCGCAGGATGTCGTGCTGGTCCGAGCTCGACAGCAGGAAGCCGTCGGGCGCGTGCGCCAGGTAGGTGGAAATCAGCCGGCTTTCCTTTTCCTTCGAGTAACCGGTTTCACCGATCAGGAACTGATAGCCGGCTTGCGACAGGTAGTCGCGGATGCCGCTCAGGGTCTCGATGAACACCGCGTTGGTCAGCGACGGCACCAGCACGCCGATCACCTGCGAGCGCGCCGACGCCAGGGTGCTGGCGGCCTGGTTGGGCACGTAGCCGAGCTTGCCGATGGCCGCCGCAATGCGGTCGCGCGCCTCCTGCTGGACCAGTTCCGGCGACTTCAGTGCGCGCGACACGGTCATCGGACTGACGCGTGCTTCGGCGGCGACGTCGACAATGGTGACGCGGCCGGTGGCGCGGCTTCCCTTGGCCGTTTTGGCGGCGGATCTGACTGGCTTGGCGGTTTTTTCGGCGGCGGCGGTTTTGCTCATGGCGGGACGGAAATTTCGATTGCCGACATCATACCCTCAGCGCCCGGACAATCACGCATACAAAACCATGCTGCGCCGCCGCATCGGCCTCCCCGGGGTTTTCCATGTCCCGAGATATTCATACAAATGATTTGACACGCAAAATTTGGTAGCGTTATCATCGCTGCCGATGTTAACGCTAACATTTTGGCGTAAAACAAAAATTCCCTTTCATAAACACTACGCAGATAGTGGGCACGGCAGTCCCGATGCAGCCGCATATGCAATCTTGTTTGCAATGTTCTGCATGCACCGGGACGCCTCGTCGAGACAATGTAAAGACTCCGCAACGGATGGCAGGCATGGTGTTGACGGCGCGGCGATGCGGTTTCCTTCCGCCGCATGCTGTGTGCGCTATCGACCCTGGAGACATCCACATGTTCGGATTGAGTAACGAAGCAAGCCTGTTGTTGAACGCCTTCCTGGCGATTGTGGTGCTGATCGTCATGATCACGCGCCTGCGCATCCACCCCTTCATCGCACTGATCATCACCTCGGGCTTCCTCGGCCTGATCTCCGGCATGCCGCTGGTCAAGATCGTCAAATCGTTCCAGGACGGCTTCGGCGGCGTGCTCGGTTTCGTCGGCATCGTCCTGGGGCTGGGCACCATGCTCGGCAAGATGATGGCCGAATCGGGCGGCGCCGACCAGATCGCGCAAACGCTGGTGCGCGCCTTCGGCAAGCAGCGCGTGCACTGGGCCATGATGATCGGCGCCTTCCTGGTCGGCATCCCGCTGTTCTTTGAAATCGGCTTCGTGCTGCTGATCCCGCTGGTGTTCATCGTGGCGCGCCGCTCGGGCGTGCCGCTGTTCAAGATCGGCATGCCCATGCTGGCCAGCCTGTCGGTGATGCACGGCCTGGTGCCGCCGCACCCGGGGCCGCTCCTGGCCATCGGTATCTTCGGTGCGGACATCGGCAAGACCATCTTCTATGGCCTGCTGGTAGGTCTGCCGACGGTGATCATTGCTGGCCCCATGTTCGGCGCTTTCATTTCCCGTTACGTCGATATCAAGCCGTCCGAAGAACTGATGGCGCAACTGGTGCGTGAGCCGCAGACGACCAAGCTGCCTGGCTTTGCCACCACCCTCATCACCGTGCTCGCGCCGGTCTTCCTGATGTTGTTGAAGACCCTGGTCGACGTCACCCTGCCGGAAGGCAACGCCATGCGCGACCTGATGGACTTCATCGGCAACCCGATCGTGGCCTTGCTGGCGGCGCTGCTGCTGTCGCTGTACACTTTTGGCGTGGCGCGCGGTTTCACGCGCCAGCAAGTGTTGAAGTTCGTTGATCAGAGTCTGGCGCCGACTGCCGCCATCGTGCTGATCATCGGCGCCGGCGGCGGCTTCAAGCAGATGCTGGTCAACAGCGGCGTCGGCACCGCGATCGGCCAACTGGCAGTGCATGCGCAGATTTCGCCGTTGCTGCTGGCCTGGTTCGTGGCGGGCGTGATCCGCGTGGCGACCGGTTCGGCGACGGTGGCGACGATCACCGGCGCCGGCATCGTGGCGCCGCTGGTGACGCTGATCCCGGGCACCAATCGCGAGCTGCTGGTGCTGGCGACCGGGGCCGGATCGCTGATCCTGTCGCACGTCAATGACGCCGGCTTCTGGCTGGTCAAGGAATACTTCAACATGAGCGTCGGCGAAACATTCAAGACCTGGACGGCGATGGAAACCATCATCTCGGTGGTGGCCCTCGTCTTCATCATGTTGCTCAATCTGGTGGTCTGAACGGCGTAACGTTCAGACCCGCAGTAAAGGAAATACTCATGTCGCACTTCATGCTCGGCGTCGATATCGGCACCACCAGCACCAAGACCGTGGTGTTCACGCTGGACGGCCAGGTGGTGGCCCAGCATGCCGTCGAATATCCGGTGCTGTGCACCGAGCCGGGCATGTCCGAACAGGATCCGCTGCAGATGTTCGACGCCGTGCTGGGCTCGATCGCCGGCGCGCCAGCGTCTGGGCCGAACGCATCAAGAACGAGTTCGACGGCCAGGCCATCTACCGCCGCACCGGTACGCCCATCCATCCGATGTCGCCGCTGTGCAAGCTGATGTGGATGCGCCACGAAAAAGCCGACATCTTCAAGCAGGCTGCGCGCTTCGTCGGCATCAAGGAATATGTCTTGTTCCGCCTGTTCGGAGAATGGCTGGTGGATTACTCGATCGCCTCCGCCACCGGCATGTTCAACCTCGAACAACTGGACTGGGACGAAGGCGCACTGGCCTTGCTGCAAGTCGATGCGCGCCAGTTGCCCAAGCCGGTGCCGACCACGCATCAATTGCAGGGACTCGACGCTGCCGTCGCTGAACAGCTCGGCTTGCGCACAGATACGCCGTTCGTCATCGGCGCCAACGACGGCGTGCTGTCCAACCTCGGCGTCAATGCCATTCATCCGGGCCAGGTGGCGGTCACCATCGGTACTTCCGGCGCCATGCGCACGGTGGTCGAGCGGCCAGTGACCGATGCTTCCGGGCGCACCTTCTGCTATGCGCTGACGGAGCGGCATTGGGTGGTCGGCGGGCCGGTCAATAACGGTGGAAATGTCTTCCGCTGGGTGCGCGACGAGCTCGCCACCGCCGAAGCGGAACAGGCGCGCAAGGACGGCGTCGATCCTTACGACGCCTTGACCCGCATCGCCGAGCATATCGCGCCGGGCGCCGAAGGCCTGTTGTTCCATCCGTATCTGTCGGGCGAACGTGCGCCGCTATGGAATGCCGATCTGCGCGGCTCCTTCTTCGGTCTGGCGCTGCATCACCGCAAGGAACACATGATCCGCGCCGCGCTCGAAGGCGTGATCTTCAATCTCTACTCCATCCTGCCGGCGGTCGAAGACCTGATCGGCCCGACCAAACGCATGATGGCCACCGGCGGCTTTGCGCGTTCGGCCTTGTGGCGACAGATGATGGCCGACATCTTCAACCGCGAAGTGGTGGTGCCGCAAAGTGTCGAATCATCCTGCCTGGGCGCTGCCGTGCTGGGCTTGCTGGCGCTCGGCAAGATCAAGTCGCTCGACGTCATTTCCGACATGGTCGGTTCGACCAACCGTCATCTGCCGATTCCGCAAAACGTCGCCATCTACGATCGCCTGCGACCGATCTTCATGGCGATTCCACACAAGCTGGCCGACGAATACCGGGCGCTGTCGGCATTCCAGCGGCTCGACATCAAATAGCCTGCATGCATCGATTCATCCGACCACACATAACAAGCAAGGAGACAGAATGACCGCAACACTACCCGCAGGCCTGCAGAGTTTTTCGCTGAGCGGCCGGCTCGCGCTGATCACCGGTTCCAGCGGCGGCATCGGCCTGGCGCTGGCGCGCGGCCTGGCGGCTGCCGGGGCATCCATCGTGCTCAACGGCCGCGACGCCGCCAAGCTCGCCGTCGTGGCGGCAACGCTGCGCGAAGAGGGCTACACGATTCATGAATCGTCTTTCGACGCGACCTCGTCGGCCTCGGTGGAAACCGCCGTGGCGAAGATCGAAGCCGACATCGGCCCCATCGACATCCTGTTCAACAACGCCGGCATCCAGCGCCGGGCGCCGCTGGAAGACTTCAAGGAATCCGACTGGAACGACCTGATCAGCACCAATCTCAACAGCGTCTTCTTCACCGCCAAGGCCGTCGCGCAAGGCATGATCAAACGCGGCCGCGGCAAGATCATCAACGTCTGTTCGGTGCAGAGCGAGCTCGGTCGTCCCAACATCGCGCCGTACACGGCGACCAAGGGCGCGGTAAAGATGTTCACCAAAGGCATGGCGATCGACTGGGGAAAATACGGTTTGCAAGTCAACGGCCTCGGCCCGGGCTACTTCAAGACCGAGATGAACATGGCGCTGGTCGCCGATGAAAAATTCTCCGAGTGGCTGATCGGCCGTACGCCGTCGCGCCGCTGGGGCGATGTCGAGGACCTGGTCGGCGCGGCGGTGTTCCTGTCCAGCGACGCATCGAAATTCGTCAACGGCCACATCCTGTACGTCGACGGCGGCGTCACGGCAACCTTATAAATAACAAGACAGCGGAGAAAACATCATGCAACAAGGCATCGTCATTCACGCGCCGCACGACCTGCGCGTGCAGGAATTGCAGACCGCAGAACTGCAGCCGCATCAACTCAAGGTGAAGGTCAAAGCCGGCGGCATCTGCGGCTCCGACCTGCACTACTATCACAACGGCGGCTTCGGCACCGTGCGCATCAAGGAGCCGATGGTGCTCGGCCATGAAGTCTCCGGCGTGATCGCCGAGATCGGTTCGGCCATCGGCGACATCAAGGCCGGCACCCGTATTTCCATCAGCCCGAGCAATCCTTGCGGCCTGTGCAAGTTCTGCCAGGAAGGCAAGCAGAACCACTGTCTCGACATGCGCTTCTATGGCAGCGCGATGCGCATGCCGCACGTGCAGGGCGCCTTCCGCCAGGAAATCGTGATCGAGCGCGCGCTTGCAGATCGTCGTCACCGACGTCGCAAAAATGCCCCTGGAAAGCGCCTTGAAAGTCGGCGCCGACCAGGCCATCAACGTCGCGCAGGATGCGGACGCGCTCAAGGCGTTCACGCAGGACAAGGGTACTTTCGACGTGCTGTTCGAAGCCAGCGGCAACGAGCAAGCCTTGCGCGGTGCGCTCGATACTCTACGTCCCGGTGCGGTGATCGTGCAGGTCGGCCTGGGCGGCGACATCAATTTCCCGGCCAACCTGCTGGTCGGCAAGGAACTTGAGTGGCGCGGCGCCTTCCGCTTCCACGAAGAGTTCGCGCTGGCGGTGGAATTGATGAACAGGAAGCTGGTCGATGTGAAGCCGTTGATTTCAGCGACGTATCCGTTCGAGAAGTCGATAGAGGCATTCGAGGTAGCAGGCGATCGCTCGAAGATGATGAAGGTGCAGTTGAGCTTCGACTGAAGCGGCGTCGCGGATTCCCGGGACAGGACGCGTGGCCCGAGGCACTCAGGCAAGGACGGTGGCAACAGCGCAGAATGGCAGGCGCCGGATAGTCCGGTTCCTGCCATTTTTTACGTGCCTGTTTGCCGATGCTGGTCCGCTTGCCGTAGCTTTCCGCAGTCGCCGCAATGCGCCGCCATTCGGCGATGCTGTTGCGGATGCTTCATCCCGGCAAGGTGGTCAGTCGCTGACCAGCGGCGCAGCAAAGGTTGAATGCACTCTTGCTGCGGGCTCGTCGGCCACGAGATCTTCCGCTCCTTCCCAGGTAATCGGTTGGATGCGTTTACGATTGACGGCCAGATCGAATACGTCGAAGCGATTGTAGTAGCCGACCACGTCGTGAAATTGCTTGGGTTCGATGCATGCAGACAGATCGAAGCTGGCATAGGCGATCCCTTCGTCGGCTTGCAGTGAATCGCCGATTTGCGTGCCGGTCGGCGTGACGAACTGAGTGGCGGCTTTCGGCGTGCGTTCCAGCAGACCCGCCACGGATTTGTCTTCCGCCGTCAGCATGTCGAAGGCGCTCCGGTCCAGGCAGCTTCCGCACAGGATGCCGTAAGCCTTGGCCTCAAAAGAATGGGCGCTGGCGCGGATGCGGTTCGCCGCCACGTTGTCGAAGTTCTCGCCGCTGGCCGGTTTCTTGGTCGGCCAGATCGGCGGCCAGCTGGAGATGTGAATCTGTTCACCCTGGGCGATGAGCGAGTAGCGCGCGAGCGGATTGGTGTTTTCACCGCAAATGAGGCCGCCGATCTTGCCGATGCGCGTCGCGGCGACTTTCAGCCCGGCACCGTCGCCGGGCGCCCAGACCATCTTTTCATAGAACGTCGGCACCAGCTTGCGGTGATGGTTGAGCAGGCTGCCGTCATCGCCGATCAAGACATTGGAGTTCCAGATGCAGCCTACGCTGACGGGTGTCGCCTCACTGAATCCCATCGAGACAAAAACCCTGTGACGCGCGGCGGTGGCGCGCAGTTCGGTCATCTCGGGGCCGTCGATGAGCAAGCTGTTGGCGACCATCTTCTTGAACCATTCGTGGTTGTAGATGGGCGCCCACAGCGCGGCCCAGACCGGAAAGCCGGGGATGAAGGATTCAGGGAAGACGATCAGCTCGGCGCCGTTGGCGGCTGCTTCGCCGATCAGGGACAAGGCCTTTTGCAGCGTGGCGGCACTGTCCATATATACCGGCGCGACGTGCATCGCCGCGACTTTGACCGTGGGGAGATTCATGATGGGATCCTTTTGTTGAGCAAAGAAAAATGATTCAGTGGGCGACGGCCTGTTCCACGCCGATGCCGGTTTCGCGACGCACCGCGAGTTCTTCCCAGCGAGCTATCGCGCGTTTGTCGGCGATCAGCAGCGAGAAAATGATGACCAGCAAAAATCCGACCGGAATGGAAATGATGCCGGGGTTGCGCAAGGAGATCAGCGGCGCCTTCAATCCCATCAGGCTGGTGGCGTCGTCGGCGATACCTGCGGCTTGTGCGGCCGCGCTTGCTCTGTCTTTGTGCAGTTTGTCGCGCGCTTCCGCCGTCACGCCTGCCGAACTTGTTTCGGCCTCGGCAATGCGTGCGTCCAACGCAGTGATGGTGGCGAGGGCGGCTGCTTTTTGCTGCAGCGGGTAGGTCATGTTGGGCGACACCAGCACCAGCACAATGGACAGCGTAGTGCCGCCGATCACGCCCGCCAGCACGCCGGCGGTGCTGCAGCGTTTCCAGTACAGGGTCATCAGCAGCGCCGGCAAGTTGGCGGACGCCGCCACCGCATAGCCCAACCCGACCAGGTGGGCGACGTTCTGTCCCTTGGCGAGGATCCCGCAGACGACGCAAATCACCGCCATCATCAGCGTCGCCACGCGGGCGGCACGTACTTGTTCCTGCTCGGTTGCGCGGCCGTTGCGAATGGCGCCGACGTAGACGTCATGCGCCAGTGCAGAAGCTGCCGCCAGGGTCAGTCCCGCCACCACCGCCACGATGGTGGCAAAGGCCACGGCCGCCACGAACGCCAGCATGAAATTGCCCGCCAGGCTGTCGGCGCCGCCGCCCAGGAACTGGGCCAGCATCGGTGCGGCAAGGTTGCCGCCTTTGTCGAGCACGACGATGGCCTTGGCGCCGACATAGTGAGCGGCGGCGAAGCCGATGAACACGATCAGCAGATGGCATACGCCGATGGCCAGCATCGCCCACAGTACCGAGCTGCGCGCCGTCTTGGCGTCAGGGACTGTGAAGAAGCGCATCAGGATGTGCGGCATGGCGGCAGTGCCGAGCACCAGTGCCAGCCCCAGCGACAATTGTTCCAGCGGATTCTTCAGGTACAGGCCCGACTCGAGGAAGCGTTGTCCGGCTTCCTGCATGCCTAGCGCCTGAGAGCCCTTGAGCAAGGTCTCGCTGACGTACGATTGCAGCAGCGGGTTGCGGGTCAGGGATACAAAGAACTCGGATACGTTGAACCCGAATGGCGCCCACGACAGGATCACCAGTACGAAGCACGAAGAGATCAGCAGGATGGCCTTGATGACTTGCACCGAGGTGGTTGCGCGCATACCGCCGAACACGACATAGGTCAGCATCAGGATGCCGACCGCCAATACCGAAATTTCATAGGGAATGCCGATCAGGGCGCGCAGGATGACGGCGCCGCCGACGATCTGCGGCACCATGTAAAACACCGCCACGATGATGCTGGACACCGCGGCCGCCACCTTGGTGCTGCGAAAGCTGTTGCGGTAGGCCAGTACATCGCCGAGCGTGTAGCGGCCGAGATTGCGACAGGGTTCGGCCACCAGCAGGAGCACCGGGATGAAGGCCACGAAGAAACCGATGAGGTAGGCGATGCCATCATAGCCGTACAGGGCGATCAATCCTGAAACACCGAGGAAGGCGGCGGCGGAAAGATAGTCGCCGGCAATGGCGAGGCCGTTGCGGATGGGGCCGATGCCGCCGCCGGCCGTGTAGTAATCGGTCGCGGTGCGGTTGCGTTTCGCGGCCAGGTAAGTGATGAGCAGGGTCGCACCGAAGAAAATCGCAAAGATCGCCATGGTCATTCCCAGGAAATCGTCGCCGACCAGGACCTTGGTCTGGGCGCAGACGGCGCTGGAGGCCAGGAACAGCGTCATGGCCGGCACCAATGTCAGTGCGCGTTTGGTGTTCAGCAAGGAAGTCATGCCGATTCCTTTCGGGGTTGAGGTAAAGGTAGGGCTGCCATCCGCGCCACTTCCAGGTCCAGCTTGCGCATGTTGACGGCGTAGACATAGGCGATCAGGCCGCCGATGGGATATTGCAGCAGGCCGTAAGCCAGGCCGATGTTGACCACGCCGAATAGCCGGGCGTGGAAGATCGACGGATAAAAAGTCGTGATGGCCGGAATGGAAAAGTAGAACAGCGTGCCGACGATGAAGAGCGTCAGGACCACCGTTCTGCGTTGGCGGGAAACCGCATGGAATTGCGGATTGCGATACATGGTTGACCATGTGTCGGACAGGTTGTCGTTCTGCATGTAGCCCTCTGAAAGGTTGAGCAAACGGAAAAAGCCAAACCGGCGCATACCCGTACATCGTCGGGCTGTTGCAGTAGCAGCAGCACCGGCAGCGGCACCGGAGGGACTCACTTGGCGAACGAAGGTTAGCAGTCCGGTTTGAGGAAGAAAACTGGCGATTGCGCAATCAAAAGGGGT
>NZ_AJHH01000809.1 GCF_000256565.1 Herbaspirillum lusitanum P6-12
TGGGCATTTTTTACTATTTCGGTGCGTAAATTGCTGCGAATGCACATTTATCGTGCTTGATATGACGCTTGATGGAGGGGATTTTTGCTGCGATATACTGGTTGTTCAGCGTGTCGCTGGATAACCCATTGCGAAATTGCAGATGAGCACAAAAATCCCCAATTGGAATGACTTGCGTATCTTCCTCGAGGTGGCGCGCGGGACGCTATCCGGCGCCGCCGCCAAACTTCGTGTGGA
>NZ_AJHH01000810.1 GCF_000256565.1 Herbaspirillum lusitanum P6-12
GCCGGGACGCTATCCGGCGCCGCCGCCAAACTTCGTGTGGACCACTCCACCATCAGCCGGCGTATCGCCCAGCTGGAGGCGGTCCTCAACGCGCCGGTATTTGAACGCGACCACCAGGGTTTCCATATCACGGTGAAGGGGCGCGAGTTGCTGGAGCATGTCGAAGCCATGGAGTCGGGCGCACTGGCGATTGGCGAATCCTTGTCCGGCACCTCGCGCATCCCCTCCGGGCCGGTGCGCATTGCGACCATGGAAGGCATCGCCTCACTGTATCTGTCGCGGCAATTCGTGAGTTTCAAGGAGCGCTATCCGCTGATCCAGATTGAGCTCGTCACCTCCACGCAACTGGTCCATGTGAGCCAGCGCGAAGCGGATGTTTTCCTGAGCTTCTTTCCCTCTGAAGGCAAGGGGTTGGAAGTGGAGCCGGTGGGGGCATTTCCGCTCCATCTGTATGCCTCGGAAAGCTATCTCGCCCGCCACGGCGTGCCGGGCTCGGTCGGCGAACTCAGGGATCATCAGTTCGTCTCGTATGTCGACGACCTGATTCAACTCAACACGGTGCGCTGGCTGGAGGAGGCCATCAAGAATCCGCAGGTGGTGTTTCATTCATCGAGCATGATTGCCCAATTGTTTTCGGCCGCCGAGGGCGGCGGCATTGTCATGCTGCCGGCATTTTCCAACGCCGAGCGATTCGGCTTGCGGGCGCTGCTGGTGGACCAGATTGACGTCAAACGCACCATCTGGATGACGGTGCATCGCGAGCGCTGTTTCATGCCGCGTATCAAGGCGGTTCAGCAATTCATCAAAGACATCCTGGCACGCGACTTTCCTTTGCCGCCGGGGATCAGGAACAACTGAACGCGCAAAAAAAAAAGGGCCCCTC
>NZ_AJHH01000811.1 GCF_000256565.1 Herbaspirillum lusitanum P6-12
CGACATCACCGCCGCCGGCACCAGCGCACCGATGGCGATCGCCGCAAACGCGAAGCCGCTGAACCAGCTCGGGAACATGGCATTGAACAGCGCAGGCACGACGTCGTTGTTGACTTCGACCTTGACGCCCGCAGCGTAGGCCATGTAGCCCAGCAGCGCGATCAGGCCCAGCAGCACGGTGTACGCCGGCAGGAACACCGCGTTCTTGCGGATCGTGTCGGCGCTCTTGGCTGCGAAAATGCCGGTCAGGGTATGCGGATACATGAAGGCCGCCATCGCCGAACCCAGCGCCAGCGAAGCAAACGGCAGGAACTGCGCCGGCTTCAACGTCAGGCCGGTCGCGCCGCCCTTGGCTGCAAACGCATCGCGCGCCGAAGCGAACACCACGCCGTAGCCGCCCAGTTTCATCGGCACCAGCACCACCGCCACCAGCACCACGATGTAGATCATCAGATCCTTGACGAAGGCGATCAGCGCCGGTGCGCGCAGGCCGGCCGAATAGGTGTACAGCGCCAGGATCACGAAGGCCGCCAGCAGGGGAAGTTCACCGGTGACGCCGAGCGCCTTGATGACGACTTCCATGCCGATCAGTTGCAGCGCGATGTAGGGCATGGTCGCGACGACGCCGGTCAGGGCGATGGCGAGCTCCAGCTTGCGCGACTTGTAGCGGCCGAAGACGACATCGGCTGCGGTGACGTGACCGGCCTTGTGCGCGGCGTGCCACAGCTTGGGCATGATCAGGAACACGATAGGGTAGACCAGGATGGTGTACGGCAGCGCGAAGAAGCCGTAGGCGCCGACCGCATACACCAGCGCCGGCACTGCGATCACGGTATAGGCGGTGTAGAAGTCGCCGCCGACCAGGAACCAGGTGATCCAGGTACCGAAGTTACGGCCGCCCAGGCCCCATTCATCGAGGTGGGCGCCCTTGTTGGCTTTGCCGCCGCTTTGCCAGCGCGAGGCCCAGAAGCCCATCACGGTGACCAATGCGAAGAAGAAGATGAAGACGCCGAGTGCCGTCCAGTTGATGGAAGAGGAATTCATCATTCGACTCCCTTTTTAAGGCCGTCTTTGTAGACGATCCAGATGATCAGCGCAGTGAGCGGAACCCACGCAAACTGATACCAGTAGAAAAACGGGAAGCCGAGCAGCATGGGCAATTCGTCGTTGTAAAACGGAACCCACAGCAGTGCAATGAAAGGCAGTAACAGCAACGCGCGCAGATAGCCTCGCTCCACTGTTCTTGAGGACGTGTCGGTGGACATCAGATCTCCTGTGTTGTTATGAAAAATGGCCGCTTTGGATGCATCCGCAAAAAAGAAGGACGACTGTCGGCGCGCATACACATGGCGTCCGGAGTTGTCGTGATGAGGATGTCTCCGATACAAAAGAAATTTTTATATCAATTTTTATTATTTTTATGTGCCGTAGTATTCGCATATACGCGGCTTGGAACAAGCGGGAGAATACTTAGTAAAGCTACGTAGGAACACGTAGATGGCGGCGTCTGATCCGGCATAGAATTGCGGCAGAATTCATAGCAGAAGAGTGCGCGAGGCTTTTCAAGCCCGAGGAGACGTTGCCAGAATGAAACTAAGACACAAGATTATTTTCTTTGCCGTCACACCATTACTGATCTCTTTCGGGGTCATTGCGGTTGTCGTTTGGCACCAGACCATCAGGCTCGGCGAACAGCAGCGCCAGTCAATACAGGAAGCCTATCGGAGCAGCAAAGATGCGGAGCTCCGCCATTACGTCGATCTCGCTGAGCATTCGATCGCGCATCTCTATGAACGTGGCGATGTGGAAAACGCCAAACGGGAAGCACTCGATATCCTGGCCAGGCTCGACTACGGCGATGACGGCTATTTCTTTGCGTATGACTTTTCCGGTAATACGCTGGTTCATCCACGCCAGCCTGAGCTGCTTGGAAAAAACTTGTGGGACTGGGAAAACGTGGATGGCACCAAAACCATCCAGCGCCTCATTGTTCGCGCTCAAGAGGGCGGCGGCTATGAACGCTATCTGTGGCGTAAGCCATCCAGCAGTACGGTCGCGCCGAAACTTGCCTATGTGATTGCCCTGCCGAAGTGGGGGTGGATTATCGGCACTGGAATGTATCTCGACGATGTGGATGCGGCGCTTGCCAACGTCGACCGACAGATATCCGGACACAATCTCGACACCATGCGACTGATCGCAATCATCGCCCTGCTCAGCGTTGCGGCGGTAGCCGGCTTCGGCCTGATGTTCAACCTCAGTGAACAGCGTGTTGCCGACGCCAAACTCCGGGAGCTGGCCCAGCGAGTCGTTTTGTCGCAAGAGGAAGAACGGGCGCGTGTCGCACGCGATCTGCACGACGGGATTAGCCAACATTTGGTCTCCATCAAGCTGCAGACTGAAGCTGCGATCATCAAGCTCGAGGCCACCCGGGAAATCGCACCGGCCTGTGATGCCTTTGAACACACCGTGGAGCAAATGAATCGCCTGCTCGGCGAAATCAGGCATATTTCTCACGGCTTGAGGCCTGCTCTCCTGGATGATCTGGGCTTGATCAGTGCGCTGCAGTTTTTGTGCGACGAATGGAACGCGAATGGAGAACTTCAAATCGACTTCTCCTTCAGCGAGACAAGCAACGCATCGCCGGATGTCGTCAATACCGTGATGTTCAGGGTTGCACAGGAAGCCTTGAACAATATTTGGCGCCATGCGAAGGCAAGCTCCGTTTCGCTGGAACTGACCGAGGACCCGGGCTTGTTTCTCCTGACCATTCGCGACAACGGCATCGGCTTCGACACGGGCCAGATCGCCAAGCACCCCAAACGCGGCATAGGCTTGCGGAACATGGCCGAACGCCTGCAAGCGGTTGGCGGCAGCTTCTCCGTATCCTCAAGTTCTGAAGGAACGGTGGTGTCGGCGCAAGTTCCTCTACAGACAAAGGAAGAATTTCATGCCTGAAGAAACGCCAATAACAAATGTCATGATCGTGGACGATCATCCGATGATCAGGGATGGCCTGCGCGCCCGGCTGGAGAGTATGCCCGGGGTACGGGTGGTTGCTGAAACCGGTACTGCGGACGAAGCCCTGAGACATGCAGCGCACCAGTCGATCAACCTGGTGTTGATGGACATCAATCTTCAAGGCAGCAGCGGGATCGAGCTTACGGCGAAATTTCAGCTGAACTTCCCCGATATCGCTGTACTGATCCTCAGCATGCACAACAAAGCCGAGTATGTCTTGCAGTCGATTCGTGCAGGCGCGCGAGGCTATGTGCTGAAAGACGCACCGGGAAGCGACATCGTGCGCGCCATCGGAGCGGTTCTGAACGGAGGCGTTTATTACAGCGCTGCGCTGATGCCCATCATCGCCCAGCCGCGCCTGAAAGAAGAAACGCTGACGGTGCGCGAGCGCCAGGTTCTTGAGCAGATAGCGAGGGGGGCGTCAAACAAAAGCATCGCGGAGACGCTGGATCTGAGCGTGCGTACTGTTGAAACTCATTGCCTGAATATCAAACGCAAGTTGGACATCGAAGGACGCAGCGAACTGATCAAGTTCGCCTTGGAAAATCTGAGGACAGAAAGAGGATAGAAAGAGGATAGAAAAAGCATGCGCTCGCCGGGTGGCCCGAATCGGGCGTGGAATGGCCGATAACCGCGCATGACGGCGGTTGTCCCTGACCATATCCTTGCCCATAATCAGCGTCGCTGCGCAGATCGCCGATCTGCCCGCACTCACCCTGACCATGTCTGAACAGCACCGCGCATGATGCCATCCGTTACCGTTACATCCCCTCTTCCTGATCTACTTGCTCCCGGACTCGATGTCGTCTTCTGCGGCATCAATCCGGGCATGCGCGCGGCAGCGAGCGGTCACCATTTCATGGGCAGGAGCAATCGTTTCTGGAAGACCGTGCATCTGTCGGGCTTCACCCCTGAGCTCATCGATCCGCTCGACGACTGCCGCATTCTTGACCATCGCTGCGGCCTGACGACCGTGGTTGAACGTCCGACTGCACGCGCCGACGAGGTGCTGCGCGATGAGTTCATTCGTTCCGCCGCAACGCTGTGCCAGAAGGTAGAACTGCTCAGGCCGAGGTGCCTGGCCTTCCTCGGCAAACCGGCCTATCAGGCCATCGCGGGACAACCCAAAGTCGATTGGGGAAAGCAGCCGGAAAAGTTCGGCGGCGCCATGGTATGGCTCCTGCCGAACCCCAGCGGACTGAATCGCGGATTCAGTCAGGATATGCTGGTGCAGGCTTACCGGGAGTTGCGCGAGGAACTTGCGAAGACCGGGCCGCAAGTATCCTGCGTGATTGCCTAGCCCTTGCCGAAGCGCCGCTTGATCGGCGAGGCGCTCGACACCACCATCATCAGGCGCGCGGTCTTGGCGCCGATGTTGCGGCCCATGTGCGGCTTTTCGCAATTGAAGTGCAGGCAATCGCCGCGCTCGAGAATCAGCACGTCGTCGCCGATATGGAATTCCAGCTTGCCGTCGAGCATGTACAGCACTTCTTCGCCTTCATGCGACACCAGCACCGGTTGGTTTTCCTGATTGGCGGGAAACTCCAGTTCGAACGCCGCCAGTTGCTGCCCAGGCAAATCGCCGCAGGAGCGATGGAAGGTGTACCCGGCCGCCGACAGCGGCGCTTCGTCGTTGCGCGCCTTGGCTTTGGACAGGACGTAATCGGGCGGTGGCGGCGCTGCTTCGGTGGACGTCTGGAACAGGTCCTGCAGCGACAAGCCGAGGTACTTCGATATCGAGATCAGATTGGCGATCGAGGCGCTGGCTTCACCGCGCTCCAGCTTCGACAGGAAGCCGGTGGACAAGGCGGTCTCGTCGCTCAGGACTTGCAAGGTGATGTTCTTCGCGCGCCGGCATTCGCGGATGCGGCTGCCGATCTGTATCGCCACTAATTCTGGATTATCCATGCGTTATTTTTGGTGAGGGACGAAGGCCTGCGCCTGTTTCCGGCATTGTACCCGTCCTCCGCCGCAGGAAAGACAAACGGCCGCATGCGTCCATGCGACCGTTTGTACAGCGGGTGAGTGCGTGAACTTCTCGACGCTTAGACGTCGGTCCGCTCCAAGGCCATTTCAATGCGCTTGTCCATGTTGAAGCGCTTGTCGTAGATCGGCCGCCCGCCCGTGGTTGGTCCCGGATACTGCACGATGAGGATCATGCCGCCGTGTTCCGTATGCAGTTCTTCTTCGCAATGCGGGTCGCCGTGGCACAGCATGGTGCCGGGCGTGCACACCCTGCCGCCGATGGTGAACTCGCCCTCGAGGATGTACCAGACCTGGGCGAAATCATGGCGGTGCCACGGATGATGCGCACCCGGCGCGAGTCGCAGCAGGCCGGCGTTCGGCGCGGTCGGGTTTTCTTCGCTCGGGTGGAACAGCATCTTGCCGGTTTCGCCGGGCCAGCGGATGGTTTCCCATTCCATCTCGTCGACGTGCCGCACCTGCGGCGGCGGGTCTTTCCGATCGGATTTCCTTGCAGCTTCAGACATCGTCATCTCCTTTGTGAACGTTGATTATTTCTTGACCAGCGGGCAATCGCTCTGTGCCAGCGGCTTGAAGATCTTGTCGCCCGGGATGGTGGAAAGCACCTTGTAGTAATCCCACGGCGCCTTCGACTCCGACGGTTTCTTGACCTCGACCAGGAACATGTCGTGCACCATCTGGCCGTCTTCACGCAAGTGGCCGTTCTGCGCGAACATGTCGTCGACCGGCAACTCGCGCATCTTCTTCATGACCTCGGCGGCGTTGTCGGTGTTGGCCGCCTTGACCGCCTTGAGGTAATGCAGCACGGAGGAATACACGCCGGCCTGGGTCATGGTCGGCATGGCCTTGCGGCGCTGGTGGAATCGCTTGGCCCACTCGCGCGTGCGCTCGTTGCGATCCCAGTAGAACGCCGTGATGAAACGCAAACCCTGCGCCGCCTTGAGTCCCATGCCGTGGATATCGGTCAGGAACACCGCCGGCGCCGCCAGCGCCTGGTTGGCCGTCACGCCACT
>NZ_AJHH01000812.1 GCF_000256565.1 Herbaspirillum lusitanum P6-12
CGGCCTTGATCGCCGCCTTCATGTCGCTCGCGAAGGCGTGGCCGAACGCGTAGTCGACCGTCAGCAGGAACCAGCTGTTATAGCCTTGCTCGGTCAGCACCTTGGCCAGGCCGTAGCCGTTGGTGTAACTGTTGTAGACCCATTGCGCCGAGGTCGCGGTGCACGACTTGCCGGTGAAGTCCGACGACGCCGCCGCGATCATGGCGATCTTGCCGCGCTCGGCGGCCAGCCCCTGGACCGCGAACGCCACCGACGAATTCGAGAAGTCGGCAATCATGTCGACGCCATCCTTGTCGAACCAGCCGCGCGCGATCACCGCGCCGACGTCGGCCTTGTTCTGATGGTTGCCCGACACCAGCTCGATCTTCTTGCCGGCGACCGCGCCGCCCATTTCCTCGATGGCCATTTTGGCCGCTTCGACCGAACCCAATCCGGCCAGGTCGGCGTACAAACCCGACTGGTCGTTGAGAATGCCGATCTTCACCACATCGCCGGAAAAAACACCGGGCGCCGCCTGTGCGCCGGCGAAGGCGCACGCCAGCAGCGCTGCCAGTCCGGTACGCTTCAATCCTGCCGTCCAGCCTGGGCTGGCCGCCGTTTGCATCTGCATCTCCATGTCTCTCGTCTCCTGTTTTATTTGTCTTGCCTGGGTTGTTTCGTGTTTACTATAGTGCAAATATTTTGTTCATACAATGAACAATTTGATTTTTCTTTTGCGTTCAACCATCCCTGGAGCGTCTTGGGCGCACCTTGCCTGAACCTTCCTTGCGGCGTTTCCGCCGGTTTGCCGCTGGGCGTGCAACTGGTGGCGCGCCGGGGCGCCGACCTGGCGCTACTGGAACGGGGCGGAGAAGCCGAACGCCTGTTGCGGCAAGATCGGCACATCTCCGCCTGAAACGTCATCCCGAGGCAAATACTTGCCTTGGAAGCAACGCCTCCCTTCCCCCGTTTTACATGCCCGCGCCGGTCAATTCGGCCTGCCGTTGCATTACAATGTGCGGTTTCCCCGATTTACGGTCTGAACGGGCCCATGCGGAGGAAATCAGGCCAGCCAGACAACAGCCGACCAAGCCACGAGCGCATGACTTCTCCCCTCTTGACGGTCGTCCTGTGAGTCCTGCAAACGGCTGGCTGTGGCGTGATCGCCATCGTATTTTCATCAGCAGCAATCAGTAAGGAACAACATGCTTTTGTCGCATAACATGAAGAGGCTCGCCGCCTTGCACTGGCCCCACAAGAAACGCCTTGCCATCGCGTTCCTGGCCATGATCGTCACGGCGGCCACCGAACCGGTGGTGCCTTACATCTTCCAGGTGCTGCTGGACAAGGGCTTCGTCGGCAAACCGGCTTTCTCGCTGTGGCTGGTGCCGGTGGCGGTGATCGGCATCTTCTTCATCCGCGGCATCGCGACGTTCACCAGCTCCTACATGATGACCTGGGTGTCGACACGCATCCTCAATGAATTGCGGCGCCAGATGTTTGCGCGCATGCTCGACCTGCCGATCAATTTTTACGCCACCAATACGGTCGGCAAAGTGATCAATTCGATGATGTTCGAAGTGCAGCAGATCATCGACATGGTGACCAAGGTATTCACCTCCATCGTGCGCTCGGCGCTGACCGTGCTGGGTCTGCTGGCCTGGCTGCTGTACCTCAACTGGATGCTCACCATCGTCACGCTGGTGCTGCTGCCGCTGGTGAGCATCGTCGTGCGCACCACCGGCAAGCGCCTCAAGAAGCTCAATCGCGATTCGCTCGCGGTCAACGCCGAGCTGACCCAGGTCATCGAAGAAACCACGCGCGCCCAGCAGGTCATCAAGGTCTTCGGCGGCCATGAATACGAAAAAGGCCGCTTCCACGATCGCGCCGAAAACCTGCGCCGCTACACCATGCGCATGACCACGGCATTTTCGGCCACGGTCCCCATTACGCAGTTGATGACCGCCTGCGCGGTGGCAGTCGTGATCGTGATGGCGCTGATCCAGTCCGGCAACGGCCAGATCACTGTCGGCGGCTTCGTCTCCTTCCTCACTGCGATGCTGATGCTGCTGGCGCCGCTCAAGCAACTGGCGGAAATCAACGGCCCCCTGCAACGCGGCATGGCGGCCGCCGAAGAAGTCTACAACCTGATCGACAAGACGACCGAACGCACCGGCGGCGAAACACTGAGCGCGCGCAGCACCGGCAAGCTCGACCTCGTCGACGTCGAGTTCTCTTATCCCGGCCATACCCAATTGGCGCTGCAGAAGATCAACCTGAACGTGCAACCGGGCGAAACCATCGCCTTCGTCGGCATGTCCGGCGGCGGCAAATCGACGCTGGTGAGCCTGATCCCCGGCTTCTATTCCGCCACCGGCGGTCAGATCCTGCTGGACGGCAAACCGATCGAATCGATTTCGCTGACCAGCCTGCGCAGCCAGATCGCCATGGTCAGCCAGAACACCGTGCTGTTCGACGACACCTTGGCCGCCAACATTGCCTACGGCGACGCTCAGCCAGATCCGCAACGCATACGCGCAGCGGTGGTGGCGGCGCATCTGACCGATGTCGTCGAAGGCATGCCGGAAGGACTGGAAACCCGCATCGGCGACAACGGTTCGCGCCTGTCGGGCGGCCAGCGCCAGCGCGTGGCCATTGCGCGGGCGATCTACAAGGATGCCCCCATCCTGATCCTGGACGAAGCAACCTCGGCGCTGGATACCGAATCCGAACGCGCCGTCCAGGCCGCGCTGGATCAACTGATGGAAGGCCGCACCACTTTCGTCATCGCCCACCGCCTGTCGACCATCGAACGCGCCGACCGCATCGTGGTGCTGTCGCACGGCCAGATCGTCGAAGTCGGCAACCATCAGCAGTTGCTGGCCAACGAGAGCGTCTACGCCAATCTCTACCGCCTGCAGTTCTCCCAACAAGCCGATTGACTCCGCTTAGACAACAACAAACGTCAACCATGCCCCAGACACTGATCCCGCCAGCGCTGCTGAAAAAGTCGGACAAGATCCTGTTCATCGCTCACCTGGCGCTGGGCGATTTCACTTACCTGCAGAATTTCTTCCAGGCCTTCGCGCGCGCCAACCCGCACCTGAAAGTCCATCTCTGGGTCGATGAAGTGCGCCGCACCAGCGATCCTGCGCAATGGAAGCATCTGGAAAAATATTCGCTCTACGACTGGGTCGCGGCTTGCCCGTTCTTCGACAAGATCTATACCCGCACCTACAGCCCGGCGCTGTACCAGGAATCGATCGAAGAAGCACAGCGCGAGCACTACCCCATCGTGGTATCGCTGGCGACGTTGCGGCCGCACCTGTACGCCGGGCTGGCGCGCAGCATCAGTCCGGACGGGCTGGTGATCGGCATGAAGAAACGCGTCAAGTTTTACCAGCCGCATCACCAGCTGGCCTACCGCAAGCTCAATGCTTCGATTCCGCCGTACAGTGTCGACCGCGCGAATCCGCAACACATCAGCGACGTCTATGCGCACTGGTTCAACCAGCTCAGCGGCTTGGAAGTTGCGACCGCCGAACGCTTTCCCTTCGTCGATATTCCGCAGCAGTGGCGCGACTATGCACAGGAGAAATTGACATCCTGGGGATTCAAAACGGCGGATGGCAACACCGGCAAGCTGGTGTTCATCAATCCCTACGCCAAGACCAAAAAGCGCTGCTGGCCGCTGGAGCATGTGGCCGAACTGATCATCGCGATGAAGAAGCTGGAGGCCTGGCGCGACAGCAGCTTCATCGTCAACGCGGTGCCGCAGGAGCTGGAACACGCACGCGCCGTGATCAGCGGCTACCAGCTGGAGCACACCGAACTGTTCAGCGCCGAGGAGAACTTCTTTCAGCTGCCGGCCATCCTGGAACGCTGCGACCTGATCATTTCGGTAGAAACCGCGGTGATGCACCTGGCCAATGCCGTGCACGTACCCGTGATCGCGCTGATGCGTCAGAAAAACCCGGAATGGGTGCCGATCGATCGCGCCAACAGCACCGTCATCACCGCCCCCAACCGCCGCGACTGGGTCAAGGCCGTCACCGTTGAGCAAGTATTGAAAGCCATCCAATGAATCAATCAGCGAGTCAGCAAACTGCACCCGTGGGCAGCAACGGCAAGCCGTCCTTCCACATCGCCTTCTGCGTCGACAACAACTATTTCCGTGCGATGGGCGGCACCATCTCGTCCATCATCGACAACAATCCGGGCCAGCATTTCACGTTCCACGTGCTGGCGTTCGAGGTTTCCGATGAGCATCAGCGCCGCCTGAAAAAACTGGAAGAGATGTACCCGGTCAGCACCCAGCTGCACCTGCTCGACCTGGGTTCGTTCACGCAGTTTTCGCATTTCATCGGCCACTCGCACTACTCGTTGTCGATCTTCACGCGACTGGTGATCCCCACCGTGCTCAAGGGTCAGACCGACCGCGTGTTGTATCTTGACGCCGATATCCTGTGCGTCAACAAGCTCGATGAGCTGGTCGACATGGACATCAGCGGCGACATCGCCGTGGTCGTGCCGGACGCGCCGGTCACGCTGCAGCGCCGCGTCGCGGCACTCAAGCTGAAGCACAACGAATACTTCAACGGCGGCGTGATCTTCATCAATATCGACAAGTGGATCAGCGAAGATATCACCCAACAAACGCTGGATGCGCTGCTCGACAGCAAGACCGACATGCGCTTCAACGACCAGGACGCACTCAACATCGTCCTCAACGGCCGCGCGCGCTACATCTCGCCGCGCTGGAATTACCTGTACGACCTGATCCACGACCTCAACGTCAACAAGTTCGCGCTGCGCCCGGTCGGCAAGGCGGTGTTCGTGCACTTCGCCGGCGCCGTCAAACCCTGGACCGACTGGAGCGGCCATGACGCCCGTCACTTGTTCCGCAAGTACCTGTCGCTGACGCCATGGGCCGACATGCCGCTCGATCAGGAGCCGCGCAATACCAAGGAAATGCGCATGCACTCGCGCTTCATGTACCGCCAGGGGCGGCCGCTGGAAAGCCTGAAGTGGTATATCCGGTATCTGCGCAAGCGCGCGGCAAGGTAGTCGCGGCATCGCCCTATCGCACAGCTTGCAGACCGACAATCAAGACAGACAGAGACCGACCGGCGAATTTTTCATGCTCACATCAACAACAGACACGACGCGCGACGACGACTCCTTCCACATCGCTTTTTGCGTAGACAATCACTATTTCCGCAGCATGGGTGCGATGATCGCGTCGATCGTCGCCAACAATCCGGTACGCCGCTTCACGTTCCATGTGTTCGCCTTTTCGGTCACCGCCGATCAGGCGCGCCGCATGAAGACAATGGAACAGAACGACAAGGTCCGCGTTGTCACGCATGTGATCGAGCGTGCGCAATTCCAGGAATTCTCGGCGATGATCGCCAAGTCCTATTATTCGCTGTCGACCTTCTCGCGCCTGATCATCCCGACGATGCTCAAGGACGTCACTGATCGGGTGCTGTATCTGGATGCCGACATGCTATGCGTGGGCAACGTTGACGAGCTGGCCGCAACCGACATCAGCGATACCATTGCACTGGTGGCGCCGGACGTCGGCTGGGCCACCAAAGACGGCCGCGACGGCCGCTATTCCGTACTCAACCTGAAGAACAAGCAGTACTTCAACGCCGGCGTGCTCTACATCAACATCCCGAAGTGGGAAGAAAACAAGATCAGCGAACAGGCAATCCAGACGCTGTTGCGCGACAGTGAAAAACTCGCCTTCAATGATCAGGATGCACTCAATATCGTGCTCGACGGCAAAGCTCGTTATGTTGCGATCAAGTGGAATTACATCTACAGCATGATCGTCGATCTGAAGCGCGGCAAACTCGCCATGGACTCAGTGGGCGACGCCGTGTTCATTCACTTCGCCGGATTGATCAAACCGTGGAACGACTGGAGCGGCCATCAGGCCCGCGAGCTGTTCATGAAGTATCATCGGCTGTCGGCCTGGAGCGATGTACCATTGGACCAGGCCCCTCTGAACTACAAGGAAATGCGCATCCATTCGCGCTCGCTGTTCAGCCGCGGCAAACCCCTCCAGGGCGCCTGCTGGTATCTGGCGCATATCGCCGCCGTCATTCGCAAGAAACTCAAAAAATAAAGGCTGCGTCCCGTGAAGGATGCAGCCTTTTCCGCGCCACACCGGAGCAAGAACGCGCGTTCAGCGCTGCGCGTTTTCCTTCGCCTCTTCGCCGCGCAGCAAGCCCCATAGAATCACCGTCGAGAATGCCAGCGTCATCACGCCGGTGTTATGCGCCATGAATACTTGCGAAAAACCGAAGCAGATGTAATTGACGACCAGCATCATGCCGCCGATCGCGTAGGGTTTTGCTCGCCGGCTCGCCGTTTTGGCATGCTGCATGAACAGCCGCAAGGGAATTGCATACAGCACCAGCAGCGCGATCAGGCCCGGCAAGCCGCGTTTGGCGATGGCGTCCAGCCATTCATTGTAGACATGGTTGTTGCCTTCCATCAGCGGATCAATGCGACCAGCCGCAATTTCGGCGCTTTCCCACTTGACGAGACCGGCCTTGCCGAAGCCAAGCAGGGGACGCTCGGTCGCTGCCATGAACCCGACGCGCCACATTTCCATGCGTGTGCCCAGCGACGAATCTGCATTGCGGGTTTTCAGATAGGACAATGTCTCGCTCACCGCCAGATGCGCGCGTTCCTTGACAGCAGTACGGGGGATCGCATACGCCACGGCAATGGCAACGACCACGGCTGTGAAACCGCCCAGTACATACCGCTTGCTGACTTCTCCGCCATAGGCGCGGTACAGTATCCACAGGCAAAACGGCAATCCGACCCAACTACCACGACTGCCGGTAAACAACGAACCGAGCATGCCCATGAAGAAGCCGCACAGCAAGAAGATCACCCAATAGACTGAACTCTTCTGCTGTATGGCCCATCCCAGGCCAGCCAGGCAAAGCATGCCGACGAGTGAACTGATATTGCCGTACTGGATAGGATTGGTATGCCCGCCGGAGCGGATCATCGTACCCGCATATACGAACAGATTCTGCCAGCCGGTATACAGGCCGGCCAGGATACCGCCGATGATCAGGCCGGACCAGAACAGCGCTGGCGAAGGCGGATAGGCGCGTAGCAACAGCAAGGCAGGAACCGCAAGCAGGAACCGCAACGGTAAATCATATTCCTTGACAATTTCGCCGTGCAACAAATTCATTGCCACTGACACCACGAAATAAAAACAAAATACCGCCATGATCAGCTTGTCGTCGCGACTCACGGCAACATTCGGGTTCTTCAGCAGTACGAGGCTACCCAGTACCAACATGCCCGCACCCACCGAAAAACCGCTCGGTACAATCAGGGAAATCGCCGAATAAAGGAAGACGGCAAGAGAGGTATACCTATTCATTGAAGATACTTTCTGTTTTCTGATTTTTTACTCGAAATAGCGGAGTCAATACTCCACCACAACCGCTTCCTGCCCGAACGACTCCCGCAACGATACCTGCAAGCCATCGCTCGGCACCACCCGCCATGCATCCCCCAGCATGACTTCGCAGCCGACGCCCGATTGCACGTACTTCATCACGAACGGCAGGCCTTGCGGTTGGCGGTAGGATGACAATGTGTCGCGCAGGTGCACCGGGTCAACGCTTTTGTTGAGCGACACCACCACGCGCTGGCCGTACTGGATGCGCGCGGCGCCGATGTCCATGACTTTTTCCGCGGAGATGCGCAGGCCGCCGTTGAAGCGGTCTTCCGACACCTTGCCCTGCACGATCAGCAACTCGTCTTCCTTGAAGAAGGCCTTGTTCGGTTCGGCCAGTTCGCCGTAGACCGTGACGTCGACCGTGCCGCTGCCGTCATCGAGCGAGACGATCAGAAGCTTGCCGCGCTGGGTCATCTGGACGCGAATGCCGGTGATGATGCCGGCCAGCGAGCGCGGGTCGCGCGAGGGTTCGAGGCTGGAAATCTTGGTGCGCACGAACTGGCGCACCTCCTTTTCGTAGGCATCGAACAGATGGCCGGACAGGTAGAAACCGAGCGCGGTCTTTTCTTCGGTAAGGCGCTGCTTGTCGCTCCATGGGCGCACCTGCACGTATTCCAGCGGCGTCTCGAGATCGCTGTCGTCACCGCCGAACAGGCTGACCTGGTTGGCCGAGGCTTCCATCTGCTCGGCGTTTTCCCAGGCCAGGCCGACCGTGGCTTGCAAAATTGCGCGGTCGACGCCGAAGCAGTCGAAGGCGCCGGCGCGGATCAGCGAGTCGACCGTGCGGCGGTTGATCTGCTTCTTGTCGACGCGTTTGGCGAAGTCGAACAAATCCTTGAACGGCCCGTCCTGGCGCGCCGCGATGATGGCTTCGATGGCGCTCTGGCCGGATCCCTTGACGGCGCCCAGGCCGTAGCGGATATGCACGGCCTTCTTGCCCGGTTCGCCGACCGGGATGAAGCGGTAGTCGGACAGGTTGATGTCGGGCGGCAGCAGGCTCAGGCCGCAGACGTCGAGCGAGTCCTCGACCAGGATCTTGATCTTTTCGGTGTCATCCATGGCGAGCGACAAGTTGGCGGCCATGAACGCGGCGGGATGATGCGCCTTGAGATAAGCGGTGTGATACGACAGCAGCGCGTAGGCGGCGGCGTGCGACTTGTTGAAGCCGTAGCCGGCGAACTTTTCCATCAAGTCGAAGATTTCATCGGCTTTCTCCTGCGACAAGCCGTCCTTGGCGGCGCCTTCGCGGAAGATGTTGCGATGCTCGGCCATCTCTTCGGCTTTTTTCTTGCCCATCGCGCGGCGCAGCAAGTCGGCGCCGCCCAGCGAGTAGCCGCCGACCACCTGCGCCATCTGCATCACCTGCTCCTGATAAACCATGATGCCGTAGGTCTCCGACAGAATGCCTTCGGTGCGCGGGTCGGGATAGTCGAACTTTTCGCCGTGCTTGCGCTTGCAGAAATCGGGGATCAGGTCCATCGGACCCGGACGGTACAGCGCCACCAGCGCAATGATGTCCTCGAAACGGTCGGGCCGCGCGTCTTTCAGCATGCCTTGCATGCCGCGGCTTTCCAGCTGGAACACGGCAACCGTCTTGGCCTTGGTCAGCAAGTCGTACGAGGCGCGATCGGTCAGCGGCAACCGGGCCAGATCGAAATCGGCCATGGCCGGATCGAGCTGCTTGATGTAGCGCACCGCGCGATCGAGGATCGTCAGCGTGGTCAGGCCCAGGAAGTCGAACTTCACCAGGCCGACGGCTTCAACGTCGTCCTTGTCGTATTGCGATACCACGCCGGCGTCGCCGCCCTGCGTATACAGCGGGCAAAAATCGGTCAGCTTGCCGGGCGCGATCAGCACGCCACCGGCGTGCATGCCGATGTTGCGTGCGATGCCTTCGACCTGCTGGGCCAGACCCATCAGCTGCTTTACTTCTTCTTCGTTCTCGAGGCGCTCTTTCAGCAGCGGCTCTTCCTCGATGGCGTCGGCCAGCGTGACCAGCTTGCCCGGCTTGAACGGGATCAGTTTGGAAATGCCGTCGCAAAAGTTGTAGCCGAGATCGAGCACGCGGCCGACGTCGCGTACCGCCCCCTTGGCCGCCATGGTGCCGAAGGTGGCGATCTGCGAGACCGCCTCCTTGCCGTAGCGATCCTTCACGTACTGGATGACGCGGTCGCGCCCTTCCTGGCAAAAGTCGATGTCGAAGTCGGGCATCGATACCCGTTCAGGATTGAGGAAACGTTCGAACAGCAGGTTGTATTCAAGCGGATCCAGATCCGTGATCGACAACGCATACGCCACCAGCGAACCGGCGCCTGAACCCCGGCCGGGACCGACCGGCACGCCATTGTTCTTGGCCCACTGGATGAAGTCGGCCACGATCAGGAAGTAGCCCGGGAATTTCATCTTGATGATGGTGTCGTTCTCGAACTTCAGGCGCGCCTCGTAACGGGGACGTTCCTTCTCGCGACGAGCCTCATCGGGATACAGATGCTTGAGGCGCGCTTCCAGGCCGATCTTGGTTTCGGCCACCAGGAAGTCGTCGATGGTCATGCCGTCCGGCGTCGGGAAATTCGGCAGCTGCGGCTTGCCCAGCGTCAGCATCAGGTTGCAGCGCTTGGCGATTTCAATCGTGTTCTGCACTGCGCCCGGCAAGTCGGCGAACAACGCCGCCATCTCGGCCTGGGTCTTGAAATTCTGCTGCTCGTTGAAGCGGCGCACGCGGCGCGCATTGGCCAGGATCTCGCCTTCGGCGATGCAGGTGCGCGCTTCGTGGGCGACGAATTCGTCCTGCGACAGGAACTGGATCGGATGCGTGGCCACCACCGGTAAAGCGAGGCGCGCCGCCAAGGCGACCGACTGACGTACCTGAACTTCCATGTTGGGCTGGTTGGCGCGCTGGATTTCCACGTAGAACGCCCCCGGGAAAACCTCGCTCCAGCGCTGGGCGGCGCGCTCGGCTGCCGCCACGTTGCCGTTTTCGATGGCGATGCCGACGTCGCCGAAATGCGCGCCCGACAACGCAATCAGGCCGTTGCCTCCTTCATCGTGACGCAATTGTTCCAGCCATTCCGGACGCAGTTCAGCGCGACCGCGATGCAGGTTGGTGAGCCAGGCCCTGCTGAGCAGGTCGCACAGTTGCAGGTAACCGTGGTGATCCTTGACCAGCAACAGCAGGCGTGTGGGTTTATCGCGGTCGTCATCGTTGCTGATCCAGACGTCGCAGCCGGCGATCGGCTTGACGCCCTTGCCGCGCGCGCCCTTGTAGAACTTGACCATGCCGAACAGGTTGGCCAGGTCGGTGATCGCCAGTGCGGCCTGGCCGTCTTTGGCGGCTGCTTTGACGACGTCGTCGATGCGGACCAGGCCGTCGACGATGGAGTACTCGGAATGGAGCCGGAGATGTACGAATTGCGGTGTAGTCATAGCCCGCTATTTTACCGTGCCGTGACATGGGGTCCGTCCCGAATTTGCGTGTTGAGGGGACTTGCCGACGCCCTTCATCCGCCGTGAATTCGCCGCCGGCTTGTTTGATCTGCATCATGGCGCGCGCAGATTGCGCCCGGCGGCCATCGCAGAACCGGCGCGAGGCGTTTATAATGCTGTTAATTCAAAGACTTAGGCAATACCATCATGCAAGAAATGCAACAAACCCGCCAAGCGCAGCAAACCCGACAACCGCAAGAATCCGAGAATTCGTACGTCAACATCGCCGCGTACAAGTTCATCACCTTCAGCGACACGGTGGAACAACGTCCGGTGTTTCTGGCGTTTTGTCAAAAACACAATTTGCGCGGCACCATCATCCTGAGCCCGGAAGGCATCAACCTGTTCCTGGCCGGCACGCGCGCCGACATCGACGCCTTCCTGGCGTGGCTGCGCGCCGATGAACGCTTCGCCGACATCCAGGTCAAGGAAAGCTATTCCGAGCACCAGCCGTTCAACCGCATGCTGGTCAAGCTCAAGGCCGAGATCATCACGATGAAGCATCCGCTGATCAAGCCGGAAGAAGGCCGCGCACCCTTCGTCGACGCCGTGACGCTCAAGCGCTGGCTGGACCAGGGCCACGACGACAACGGCAAGCCGGTGGTCATGGTCGACACGCGCAACGCCTTTGAAGTCGATGTCGGCACCTTCGAGAACACCATTGATTATCGTATCAACAAGTTCACCGAGTTTCCGCAAGTCATCGCCGACCACAAGGACGAGCTCAACGACAAGACCGTGGTCACCTTTTGCACCGGCGGCATCCGCTGCGAAAAGGCCGCGATCCACATGCAGAACATCGGCTACGACAGCGTCTACCAGCTTGAGGGCGGCATCCTCAAATACTTTGAAGAAGTCGGCGGCGCACATTATCAGGGCGATTGCTTCGTGTTCGACTATCGCACCGCGCTCAATCCGCAACTGCAGGAAACCCAGACCGCGCAATGCTTCGCCTGCCGCGCCGTGGTGACGCCGCGCGAACAATTGTCGCCCGCCTATGTGCCCGGCAAGTCATGCCCGCATTGCGCGCCGGAAAAGGAAACAGTTGCGGCGGCTACTACGGCTACCGATGCAACGACGATCGCCAGCGTCTGACCTCATCCGGTTCCGGCCAACAAAAAGCCCACCTCGCGGTGGGCTTTTTGCATGGGAGCGTACAACCTGAAACGGTTTACTTCTTGAACTGCGCCGTCGTTTCGGCAACGCGTTTGCCGAACAGCTTGGCAGTTTCCAGGTCGCCCGGCAGCGGGCCTTCATCCGGCGACGAATCCGACGGGCTTTGCGCCATCAGGCCGGAGAAAGAACCGACGAAGTTGATGTCATTGCGTTGCGCCGCCTTGGAGTTGGACGGCATCAGGCCGGTGCCGACCCAGATCATGCTCTGCTGCATGCCCAGCGTGAACAGATAGTGCAGGGTCGACAGCTTGTCGCCGTTCATCGTCGCTGAATTGGTGAAACCGGCGCCGATCTTGTCTTTCCATTTTTGCGTGAACCACGGCTTGGAGGTGGCGTCGGCGAATTTCTTGAATTGCCAGGACACCGAACCCATGTAGGTCGGCGAACCGAAGATGATGGCGTCGGCGGCGTCCAGCGTAGCCCAGTCAGCGTCGGTGATGTTGCCCTCTGCGTTGATGGCGATCAGGTCGACGGTGGCGCCGGCAGCCGATGCTGCTCCCGCCTGGACGGCTTCGGCCTGTTTCTTGGTGTGGCCGTAGCCGGAGTGGTAAACAATGGCGACTTTGCTCATGTTGATTTCCTTGTTGTGTGAGTATAAACCGATGGGAAAACAGGCGAACGATGCGGCACTGCGGAGGATAACCTCTTGCCATGCGTTGTGCAGCGTTCATACAAATTTTTTGGTGCTGATTTACACTATATCCAATGGCCTGCCGCAGGATAAGCACTGCGTTTTAGACATCTCATTCAAAAAATTTAAACAAGTGCATGAACCTGACGCTGGAATCCCTGCAAATTCTCGACATGATCGACCGCAAAGGCAGCTTTGCCGCCGCTGCGGTGGTGCTGGACCGGGTGCCGTCGGCGCTGACCTACAGCGTGCGCAAGCTTGAGGATGATCTCGACGTGCTGCTGTTCGACCGCCGCGGCCACCGCGCCAAGCTGACCCCGGCCGGGCGCGAATTGCTGACCGAGGGCCGCCATCTGCTGGCTGCCGCCGACGATCTCGAGCAACGTGTCAAACGCACCGCCACCGGCCGCGAGACCGAGTTGCGCATCGTGCTCAACAGCATCATTCCGTTCGCCAACATGCTGCCGCTGATCGCCGCCTTCGACCGCGAAGGCGGCGGCACGCGCCTGCGCTTCACGCCCGGCGTGCTGTCCGGCACCTGGGACGACATGCTGGCCGGACGCGCCGACCTGGTCATCGGCGCGACGCTGGACGGTCCCGAGATCGTGCGCACCAGCGGCCGCTTCCAGACGCGCCAGTTGGGCACGATCGACTGGATATTTGCTGTGGCGCCGGACCATCCCCTGGCAGATGCGCCAGAACCGTTGTCGCCGGAGCTGGTGCGCCGGCATCGCGCAGTCGCCGTCGGCGACAGCAGCCGCAATCATCCCGGCCTGACCATGGGTCTGCTGGCCGGCCAGGAAACGCTGACCGTACCGACGGTCGCGGCCAAACTGCAGGCGCAACTGGCCGGACTCGGCTGCGGCCATTTGCCGCGCTACTGGGCTGCGCCTTACCTGGCCAGCGGCGCGCTGATCGAAAAACAAACCCAGATGAGCAAACCGCATGAAAACTTCCTGATCGCCTGGCCCAAGGCGGAGCAGGGAAAATCGCTGAAATGGTTTTTGCAGCACCTGTCGCTACCCGAAGTCCAGCGTGCGCTGCTGAGCGGCGCTCCTCCTCATGAATAATATCGAACACTACGTCGGCCGCTTTGCGCCATCCCCTTCCGGCCCCTTGCATGCCGGCTCGCTGGCCGCCGCCATGGCCAGCTATCTTGATGCGCGGGTACACGGCGGGCGCTGGCTGCTGCGCATCGAAGACATCGACGAGACGCGCACCGTGGACGGCGCCGCGCACGAAATCGAAACCGCGCTGCATACGCTGGGCATGCGCTGGGATGGTCCGGTGCTGGTGCAAAGCGAACGCAAGCAACGCTACCTCGACGCTTGCACGCGTCTGTCCGGACACGTCTATCCCTGCGGCTGCACGCGCAAGGAAATCGCCGATTCCAGCCTCGGCACCGGGGCCGACGGCGCCGCCATTTATCCCGGCACCTGCCGCCATGGACTGGCGCCCGGCAAGCAGGCGCGCACAGTGCGTTTGCGCGTGCCGGATACGGGTGAAGAAAACGAAGAGATCAGCTTCATGGATCGCTGGCTGGGCCGGCAACGCCAGCACCTGGCGACGCAAGCGGGTGATTTCGTACTGAAACGCGCCGACGGTTTTTGGGCGTATCAATTGGCGGTGGTGGTGGACGACGCCGAACAGGGTGTGACGCATGTGGTGCGCGGCGCCGATCTGCTCGGTTCAACCGCACGCCAGATTTACCTGCAGCGTTTGCTCGGCTATCCGACGCCGGCGTATCTGCATGTGCCGCTGGTGCTGCACAATGACGGCGAGAAACTGTCGAAGCAGAACGGTGCGCAGGCGCTCGACCTTGCGCGGCCATTGGAAGAGTTGCAACGGGCGGCGACATTCCTGGGCCTGGACATGACTACGGCGACCGAAGTCGCCGCATTCTGGGAGCAGGCGCTGCCTGCATGGCAGCGTCGCTTGACTACGCTGAGGTCCTGATCAGCGCTTGGGCATGCCGCCCAACAGTGCCGCCACCTTGTGCTTGGATGGCTTGCTTGCCGACTTGGTTGCGCCTGCCGCGTTGACGGAAGCATCAACCGGCGCCGGGGCAACAGTCGGTTCGTAAGGCTTCAGGAACCACGGATCAAGCTTTTCGCGACGCGCGCCGCCACCGCCGCTGCGCTGACGCGGCACGAAGCCCGTCAGTTCCGAACGCACGAACTTGATCTTGATCAGCTTTTCGATGTCGACCAGCAAGCGCTCATCCTTGTCCGAGAACAAGGAAATCGCATCGCCCGACGCGCCCGCACGGCCGGTGCGGCCGATACGGTGGACATAGTCTTCGGCGTTATAGGGCAGATCGTAGTTGATCACACAGGGCAGCTCGGCGATGTCCAGCCCGCGCGCGGCCACGTCGGTGGCCACCAGCACTTCGATCTGGCCCTGCTTGAAGGCTTCCAGCGCGGCCATGCGCTCGGACTGGGTCTTGTCACCGTGAATGGCCGAGGCCTTCACACCTTCGGCCACCAGGGTGCGCGCCAGGCGGGAAGCGCCGATCTTGGTATTGGAGAAGACGATCACCTGCTTCAGTTCGCGCTGGCGGATGATGAAGCTGACCGCATCGGCCTTGGCCGCTTCCTCGACCTTGTAGATGGTCTGGGTCACGTTTTCGGCCGTGGCATTGCTGCGCGCCACTTCGATGGTGACCGGATTGTTCTGGAAGCTGGCGGCCAGCTTCTTGATTTCCGGCGAGAAGGTCGCCGAAAACATCAGGTTCTGGCGTTGCTTCGGCAGCAGGTTGATGATGCGCTGCAGGTCCGGCAGGAAGCCCATGTCGAGCATGCGGTCGGCTTCGTCCATGACCAGGATCTGCGTTTGCGACAGGTTCACGGTCTTTTGCTGGACGTGGTCGAGCAGGCGGCCCGGCGTGGCGATGACGATTTCGACGCCGGCGCGCAGGGTCGCGGTTTGCGGCGCCATGTCAACACCGCCGAAGACCACGGTGGAACGCAGCGGCGTGAAACGGGAATAGGCTTTGACGTTGTCGGCGACCTGGTCGGCCAGTTCGCGGGTCGGCGTCAGGATCAGCGCGCGCACCGGATGGCGCGCCGGCGACATGCTGGTGCTGGCGTGGGCCAGCAACAACTGGATGATCGGCAGCGAGAAGCCGGCCGTCTTGCCGGTGCCGGTTTGCGCAGCGCCCATGACATCGCGGCCTTGCAACACGATCGGAATCGCCTGCTCCTGGATCGGCGTCGGATGGATGTAGCCCTGCGCCGTGAGCGCCTTCAGGATATCGGGAGAGAGGCCAAAGTCCTCGAAGCGGACGGCAGGCGTTTCTGGTGTTGCGGTTTCGGGCAATTGCTCAGGCATGTTTGGAGAGTGTCCTCAGGCGAACCCTGCGTGGAATCAAATGCAATGCGACACAATATTCTGCACAGAAGATTGCGGCCGACACATTCGCCAAGAGGCTCTGTAACTTTCAGTAAAAACGGATGTTTGACATATCGCGCGATGCCACTCATGCAAAATCACGCAGGAAGGACAGGAGGCTCGCGTCAAGAAATTGCCGACAGGAAATCCTCCGGCAAACCTCTATTATACGCCCCCGGCAATTTGGCTTCATGACAGTTTCATGTCGCTTTGCATCGCCGATATCAACATGGCAACACGAAGCCGAGGCCGCTCCGGCAAACGGCGCGGCCTCCATAGGGGAAAATCAGGCGATCGTGATGTTCAGGTCGACCAGCCCGTCAACGTGGCCGTGCAACTTGTCGCCCTTGACCACGGCGCCGACGCCTTCCGGCGTGCCGGTATAGATCAGGTCGCCCGGGAACAGCTCAACCAGTCCGGACAGGTAGGAAATGGTCTCCGCCACGTTCCAGATCAGGTCGGACAAATCGCCCTGCTGGCGCACTTCGCCGTTGACCTTGAGCCAGATTGCCCCCTGTTCGGGATGGCCGATCCTGGACACCGGCAGCAGCGGTGCGCACGGCGCGGAGTGATCGAAGCCCTTGCCCATATCCCAGGGGCGCGCCAGTTTCTTGGCTTCGCCCTGCAGGTCGCGGCGCGTCATGTCGAGCCCGACGGCGTAGCCGAACACCAGATCCAGCGCCTGGTCAGCCGGCACGTCGCGGCCGCCCTTACCCAGCGCGACGACCAGTTCGATCTCGTGCTGGTAGTCGTTGGTTTTGCTCGGATACGGTACGGCGCTGTCGGTCGGCACGATGGTGTCGGTCGGCTTCATGAAGAAAAACGGCGCTTCACGATTCGGATCGTGGCCCATTTCACGCGCATGCGCGGCATAGTTGCGGCCGACGCAGTAAATGCGACGCACCGGGAAAGGATCGCCGCCCACGACAGGTACGGTGGTGACGGCGGGAACGGGAATGGCGTAAGACATGCTGGAGCTCCGTGAGTATGCAGATTTCTGATGAAACGGGGATGCGGGGGACCGCAGAGGCTCTGCGAGTGTAAAAGAAAACGCCGGCCCGTGCAGGCGGCCTGCGGCGAATTCCGACATGACAGAGGATTTTTTGTGTAGCATCGGCAGACTTGACGCCTCGTTTGACGCATTGTCATGCGATCCAGCAACCGAATTCAGCAACCGACCTCACTATGCGCCCTAACCAAAATCCCGCTGCAGCAGCAGTCCAGATCCAACAAGCAGTCGCACTGCATCAGAGCGGCGAGCTCGACAAGGCCGAAGCGCTGTATACCAAGGTACTTTCCAAATTCCCCCGGCATTTCCAGGCACTGTACCTGCTCGGCATGCTCGAACTGCATCGCAAGAATTTCAAGGAAGCGCTGGACCTGATCGACGCCGCGCTGAAGATCAATCCGACCCATATCGACGCCCTGTTCGACCGCGCCACCATCCTCGAAGACACGGAGCGCTACACCGAGGCACTGCGTGGCTACGATCTGGTGCTGGCGCTGAAATCCGATTTCACCGAGGCGCTCTACCGGCGCGGCAACGTGCTGCGCGCCATGAAGCGCCACATGGAAGCGCTGGATTGCTACAAGCGCGTGCTGGCCGTCAAACCCGACCATGCGCAGGCCTGGCTCAAGCAGGGCAATTCGCTCAACGACCTGGGCCGCCTGCGCGAAGCGCTGACCTGCTACGAAAAAGCGGTCGAAACGGCACCCGAATATCCGGAAGCGCTGTTCAATTTGGCCAACACGCTCAAGGAATTCGGCCGCCTCGACGAAGCCATGGCGACTTACGACAAGGTGCTGACAATCGAACCGGATTTCGCCGAAGCGATCGCCAACCGCGCCTTCCTGCTGGTCGGACAAAACAGGCTGGAAGAAGCGCTGGCCGATTACGACCACGCCCTGCGCCTGTTGCCTGATTTCTCCGAAGCACTGTACAACCGCGCCGCGACGCTGGAAGAACTGCAGCGTTACGACGAAGCCATCGAGGCTTACAAGCGGGTGCCGCAGAACGATCCGAACTTCCAGTCGGCGTGTTGGAACACCGCCTTGGCCAACCTGAAGCTGGGCAATCTCGAAGCCGGCTGGCGCCAGTATGAACAGCGCTGGCAAACCGAACAGATGCGCAAGACCCAACGCTATTTCACCCAGCCGCTGTGGCTCGGCCAGGAATCGCTGCTGGGCAAAACCATCCTGCTGCATTCCGAACAAGGCTTCGGCGACACGCTGCAATTCGTGCGCTACGTCCCGCTGCTGGCAGAACGCGGCGCACGCGTGATCCTGCAGGTGCAACCGGCCTTGAAACTGCTGCTGGCAAAGCTCAAGGGCGTTGCCATCCTGCTGGCGACCGGCGAACAATCGCCGCCGTTCGACCTGCATTGCCCGCTGATGAGCCTGCCGCTCGCCTGCGAAACATTCACCCTGTCCGATATCCCTAACCAGACATATCTAGCCGTCGATCCGCTCAAATCAGAAAGCTGGCGCGTACGGCTGGGAGACAAACGCAAGCCGCGCATCGGCCTGGTCTGGTCCGGCAGCAATCCGCGCGCCAACAGTCCGGCGAGCAAGCGCCTCGACGCCGTACGTTCGATGCCATTCGCGACTTTGTCGCCGCTGCTGCAAAACGATGCCGTCGATTATTCCTCGCTGCAGGTCGTCGACAATGCAGTCCTGCGATTGCCCATGTATGGCGACGGCAAGCGCGTTGCCGATTACTCACGCGACTTGCGCGATTTCTCCGATACCGCCGCGCTGATCGACAACCTCGACCTGGTGATCTCGGTCGACACCGCCGTCGCCCACCTCGCCGGCGCACTCGGCAAACCGGTATGGCTGCTCAACCGCTACAACCCCGACTGGCGCTGGCTGCTCGAACGCAGCGACTCGCCGTGGTATCCGAGCATGCGGATTTTCCGCCAGAGCAAGGCCGGCGACTGGAGCACCGTCGTTAGCGCAGTTGT
>NZ_AJHH01000813.1 GCF_000256565.1 Herbaspirillum lusitanum P6-12
CTTAATGGCGATGAACCGGCATCAGCCGCCAAAACGGACTTCGGGCAATCCGCGTATGCCGTCCAGCCTCACGGCAAACAATCCACCTGCCTTGGATTCCTCCACGCGCTGCAGCATGTTCATCCCTTCGTGCGCAGTAGTCACGTACAAGGTATCCAAATCAGCGCCGCCAAACGCCGGGCAACTCGGTTGCGACACCGGCACCGCGACGATGCGATCGACCAGGCCGTCCGGCGCATAGCGCACCACCCGCGCCCCGCCCCATTGCGCATTCCACAGATATCCCTGGCTATCGATGGCGGAGCCGTCAGGGCTGCCCTTCTCGCCCGCGAGATCGACGAACACATCCTGCGCGCCGATGGCGCCGCTGACCGGATCGTAATCGCAGGACATGATCTTGCCCTGCATGGTGTCGCAGAAATACATGCGCGCGCCATCCGGGCTGAAACAAATGCTGTTGGAAATCGCCACGCCAGGCAACGGCAAGCGCTCGAGGCTGAGGTCCGTATTGAGACGGTAGAAGCTGCCGATCGGCGCGCGTCCCTGGTCTTCATTGAGCGTGCCGAACACGAAACGCCCCTGGCGATCGCAGCGGCCGTCGTTCAGGCGCGTGGTCGGCAGGTCTTCTTCCACCGTGCGGATAGTCGTGATCTCGCCGCTGTCCAGATTGAAGAACGCCAGACGCGACGCCAGACCGATCAGCAGCCGGTCAGTTTGCCCAGTCAAGGCGAACACCGACAGCCGTTCCGGCATGGGCCAGCTGTGTGTGGCGCCATTGGCCGGATTGTGGTTCCACAGCGTGGCGCCCTGGATGTCGGTCCAGAATATCGATTGCGTCCTGTCGCACCAGATCGCGCATTCGCCGAGTTCATGTTTGCCGTCAACGATCAGGCTTGCTTGCATGGATGTCTGCTCCGTGATGGGGAAATCCAGCCGCTGATTTCCCGGTGATGAAGAATGATGAAGAGTAAATCCGAAACTTTAAACGAAAAGAGGCAAGCCGTGGCTTGCCTCTTTCCGCTGCTGCGTTTTACTGCGCTCTGCCGCTCGTTACGATCGGATCCTCATACGATCAGAACGAGTGGGCAATGCCCACGTAGCCGCCGTTCTGGCCTTGACCGGCCAATGGCGGACCGGCTTGGTCAGCTTCCAGCGAGAAGGTCGCGTTGCCTTTGTTGCGGACAGTACCTGCGCCCACGTACAGCAAGGTGCGCTTGGACAGGTTGTAGTTCGCACCGACCATGTACAGATTGGCCGAACCGCCGTTGTTGTTGACGTTGACGTGGAACACCGAACCGATCAGCGTCAATGCAGGCGAAATCTGGTAGTTGGCGCCGACCCAGTAATGATTGACCGTGTCCGGCGTGCCGGCTGCGACGTCTGGCGCCTTCAGATTTTC
Source organism: Herbaspirillum lusitanum P6-12 (assembly GCF_000256565.1). Taxonomy (GTDB): domain Bacteria; phylum Pseudomonadota; class Gammaproteobacteria; order Burkholderiales; family Burkholderiaceae_D; genus Herbaspirillum; species Herbaspirillum lusitanum. The sequence continues at coordinate 1,400 of NZ_AJHH01000813.1, forward strand.
ATAACCGACATACATCTTCAGCTTGTCGATCGTGTAAGTACCACCCAGAATCAGCTCCTTCGACGTGTCGAACACATCGCCGACAGTGGTGGTTCCGTCCTGGTTCGTCTTGATGCTGCCGTACTTGCCATTGGCGTCGCGCACCAGATCATAGATCGCGCGCAGTTCCAGGCCCTGGTTTTGATAGACCAGCGAGACGCCGTCCTTGCGACCCTTGGTGGTCGAGCCGGCTTTTTCGCCGAGGCTGGTCTGGAACGTGGCGTTGAAGCCGCCCCAGGTCGGGGTCTGGTATTCGATGATATTGCTGGCGCCGCCCCAGTTGCGCCCCTTCACCAGATTGGCCGTGCCAATCCATTGCTGACCGGTCGGATCGAGGAACCATACGTCGTTGTCGATGAACAGGTTCTTGCCGATTTTGATCGAACCGGCGCTGCCGTTCAGGCCGACGTAAGAACGACGATTGAACAGTTCAGGACCGTTGGTTTTGCCGGTGGTCGCGCCGAAGCCCGATTCCAGCAGGAAGAAGCTGTTCAGGCCGCCGCCCAGATCTTCCTTTCCTTTGAAGCCGATCATGCTGGTGCCCCACTGGTTGCTGGCTGCGCGCACCTGCGTGCCGGTGTTGCCGTTGACTTGGTGGACGTTGCTCTGCACGTCGATGCCGGCGACGACGCGACCGTAGATGGTGACGCTGTCTTCCGCTTGCGCAGATGCCAGGCATGCGCCGAACAAGGAGGCCGTGCCCAAGGCCTTGAGGATGGTTTTGGTTGAGATGGACTGAGTCATCTTGAAGTCTCCGTAGATCTTTATAGTCAACAGGGTGGAGTCGATTGCTGCACCCTCGCTTTTTTTGTATGAAACCCGCGCTGAATTGACGCGCAAAAATCCTCCTCGATACCGGTTTTCACAACCGTTCGATCAGCATTTCGTCAGCTTCATTTCAACGTGAAGTCCAGAGCGTGAAACCGTCTGGACTGGGCTAGATACTAAGGATTTGCGGGATATATTTCTAATGAATTATTTGCCTCAGCCGATACTTGATTTGATATCATCCTGAGATATAAAAAAGGTAGCCGAGACAAATGAAAAACAGCGACCCAAACTGGTTCCTGCGCGCGCGTCTGAAGACCCGGCAGCTGTTGTTGCTGATCGCTCTGGACGATGAACGAAACATCCATCGCGCCGCCAACGAACTCAACATGACGCAGCCTGCGGCATCCAAGCAACTAAAGGATCTCGAGGACATGCTAGGCGTGACCTTGTTCGATCGCCTGCCGCACGGCCTTATA
>NZ_AJHH01000814.1 GCF_000256565.1 Herbaspirillum lusitanum P6-12
CTGCCGCGCGGCATGCGTCCGACCATCTACGGCGAAGCCATGATCCGCCACTCCCGCATGGCGCTCACCAGCCTGTCGAAAGCGCACGAAGACATCGTCGCACTGAAGTCCGGCCTGTCCGGCCAGGTCGACGTCGGCGTGATCCTGTCGCCGGGCCTGTCGCTGGTGCCGGCGGCGATTGCACGCGTCAAGGAACATTCACCCATGCTGCGCATCGGGGTCGAAGTCGAGAGCAGCAACATCTTGCTGGCGCGGTTGCTACGCGGCGATCTGGACTTCCTGGTGGCGCGCATCCTTGATGAAGAAGTCAGCCACAACCTGCACTACGAAGAATTATCAGACGAACCGATCTGCGCGGTCGCCCGCGTCGGTCATCCGTTGCACGAGCACAAGAACATGACGCTCAAGGACATCGTCGACCATCCCTGGATCATGGCGCCCAAGGGCAGCATCCTGCGCAGCCGCGTCGACCTGATGTTCCGCAAGAGCGGCCTGACGCCGCCGGCCAACGTGGTCGACACCACGGCGATTCTGACCATCACCAGCCTGCTGCAGCAGACCGACTTCATCTACGCCATGCCCACCGAAGTGGCGCGCTACTACACCCAGGCCCGCCTGATGGACATCCTGCCCATCGAACTCCCCTGCCGCATGGCGGGTTTCGGCATCATCACGCGCCAGGACAATCTGCTCTCGCCAGGGGCCAACCTGGTGCTGCAGGCCATCCGCGAAGTGGCGAAAATGATTTACTGAGCAGGAATTTTCTTGCGCATGATGCGGCAAAAAGGCCACAGTGCGTCCCGCAGTTTTATTAAGAAATGTAAGAAAGCATTAGAGAATCTGGAAACCGGATTCACCCATTTGTGTAGCGTGATTTTTCTGCACTCGAAAATAAAAAAAGCAACTGCAAAAAAACAACAGCCCGCCGCCCGATATCTCAGTTTTTCTCTCTCCACCAATGAAAAAAAGCGTCGCCAGACAGCGACGCTTTTTTAATTTCAGCCAGTGTGTCCCGCTTTCAGGACAGGCCTGGCCGCCCGCCTTGCTTCATCAGACCCAACCGGCATCGACGATGAATTCCTGTGCCGTACACATGACGCTTTCATCCGACGCCAGGAACAGCACCATGCGCGCCAGATGCCACGGCAGCAATTCGCCTTGCAGGCATTGATTGCGCGCGATGTCTTCCTTGCCCTTTTCGTCCAGCCACAATTCGATCTGGCGTTCCGTCATGACCCAGCCCGGCGTCACGGTATTGACGCGGATGTTATGCGCGCCGAGATCGCGGGCCAGGCCGCGCGTCAGGCCCAGCACCGACGACTTGGCGGTGGTGTAGACCGGAAAGCCGCCGCTCGACGTATGCCAGCTGATCGAGCTGAAGTTGATGATGGAACCGGCCTTCTTCTTGATCATGCCCGGCGCTATCGCCTGCACCGCGAAGAACGAAGGGCGCTGATTGATGGCGATGCGGTTGTCCCAGTATTCCTGCGTCACGTCTTCCAGCTTGTGACGCTCGTCGTTGGCGGCATTGTTGACCAGCACGTCGAAGTCGCCCAGCTGTGCAGCCAGTTCCCTGATGGTGTTTTGCAACGAGGCGATATCGCGCAAATCGCAGTAGCGAAACGACGGCGCGGTGAAACCGGCGTCGGCGATCTGCTTGCACAGGGCTTCGCTGGCGTCCTTGGCGATGTCGACGAAGGCGACGACCGCGCCCTGTTCAGCCAACGCACTGACGATGGCCGCACCGATGCCGGTGCCGCCGCCGGTAATGAAGACGCGCTTGCCCTTGAGGCTGGGGTAGCTCGCCAGTTGATATGTTGCAGACATGAATTCTCCTGAATTGGATTTTGCTCAGAGCACGTTGACCTGCGGGTGCGGCACATCGTCCAGGCTGAGGCGATTGCGCAATGCAGGACCGAACGCGGCGACGTCGATTTCAAACGTCTCGCCCGGCGCCACCGTGATGTTGTCCGAGCAGCTCAGCGTCGCCGTGCCGAAGAAGTGGATGTGCACGTCGCCGGGACGGCGGAACAGCGGATATTTGAAGTGGTGATATTCCAGGTTCGAGACCGTATGCGACATGTTGTCCTCGCCGCTGACGAAGGGTTTCTCCCAGCGGACCTTGCCGTCTTGCGCACGGATGCGCGACGTGCCTTGCACGTGCGCCGGCAGTTCGCCTACCAGCAATGCCGGACCAACCGAACAGACGCGCAACTTGGAATGCGCCAGGAACAGGTAATTCTGGCGCTCGGTCACGTGGTCGGAAAATTCGTTGCCGATGGCGAAACCGAGGCGGTACGGCTGGCCGTTGTCGCCGATGATGTAGAGACCGGCGATCTCCGGCTCTTCACCGCCGTCGAGCGCGAAGTGAGGCATCGCCAGCGGCTCTTCCGCAGCGCGCACGATGGACCCGTCGCCCTTGTAGAACCATTCCGGCTGCACGCCGATCTTGCCGGCCGCAGGCTTGCCGCCTTCCAGGCCCATGCGGAACATCTTCATGCTGTCGGTCAGGTTGTCGCCGGCACCGTCGAGTTTCTTGTGCATGGCGTCGCGACCATCGGCGCTGCCCAGATGAGTCAGGCCGGTGCCGGTGACGTAGCAGTGGGCCGTGTCTTCGTGATCCAGCGGGGCCAGCAGGCCGCCGCTCGCCGCAACCTGCGCGTAATCGACCACGGTCGAGCCGAGTGCCGCGTTGGCGAAATCCTGCAGAGAACTTTTCTTGGCGATGGCGGCGCGCGCCAAGGCATAAGTGCTGCGATAGCCGTCAACGACGCGGATCTTCTTGCCGTCGTCTTCGAGAACGCCGACCTGGCGGCTGCCGTCAGCTTGTTTGAATTGCACCAGCAACATGGTTGTCACTCCGGATTAATATGAATCTTAGTGTGAATGTTTCGGAATGGCGGCGCAGCCGACCAGGAAGTCGAAGTCGCAGCCTTCATCGGCCTGCAGCACGCGGTCCACATACAGGGACTGGTAGCCGCCGACCATCTCGGGCTTGCGCTCGGCCAGCACCTTGGCGCGGGCCTCAAGGCGGCGCTTCATCTCTTCTTCGCTGATGTCCAGCTGCAGCTTGCCGGCATAGGCGTCGAGCTCGATGAAGTCGCCATCCTGGACGATGCCCAGCGGGCCGCCGGCAGCAGCTTCAGGTGCCACGTGGAGGACCACGGTGCCGTAGGCGGTGCCGCTCATGCGCGCATCGGAAATGCGCACCATGTCCTTGACGCCTTGCGCCAGCAGCTTGGGCGGCAAGCCCATGTTGCCGACTTCGGCCATGCCGGGATAACCCTTGGGACCGCAATTCTTCATCACCAGCACCGAGCTGGCGTCGACGTCCAGATCGGGATCGTTGATGCGTTCCTTGTAATGCGCAAAGTCTTCGAACACGACCGCCTTGCCGCGATGCTTCATCAGTTCGGGCGACGCCGCCGACGGCTTCAGCACGGCAGGGGGCCCCCTGCGTCCAGATGCAGATGCCGCCGTCGTCGATCAATGGATTGTCCAGCGTGCGAATCACTTCGTCGTTGTACTGCGGCGCATCCTGGTTGTTTTCCCACAGCGTCTTGCCGTTGACTGTCATCGCATCCTTGTGCGGGATCAGGTCGGCTTCACCGAGACGGCGCAGCACTGCCGGCAAGCCGCCGGCGTAATAAAACTCTTCCATCAGGAAGCGTCCCGACGGCTGCAGGTCGACAATCGTCGGCGTGCCGCGACCGACGCGGGTCCAGTCTTCCAGCTCCAGGTCGACGCCCATGCGGCCGGCGATGGCCTTCAGGTGAATGACGGCGTTGGTCGAGCCGCCGATGGCGGCGTTGACGCGAATGGCGTTCTCGAACGCTTCGCGCGTCAGGATCTTGGACAAGGTCAGGCCTTCCCAGACCATGTCGACGATGCGCATGCCGGACATGTGCGCGAGCACATAACGGCGCGCATCAACGGCGGGAATCGCGGCGTTATGCGGCAGCGAAGTGCCCAGCGCCTCGGCCATGCAAGCCATCGTCGAAGCCGTACCCATGGTGTTGCAGGTGCCGGCCGAACGCGACATGCCGGCTTCGGCCGCCATGAATTCGTGAATGGAAATCTTGCCCGCCTTGACCTGCTCGCTCAGTTGCCAGACCACCGTGCCGGAGCCGATGTCCTTGCCTTCGTGCTTGCCGTTGAGCATCGGGCCGCCGGTGACGACGATGGCCGGCACGTCGCAGCTGGCCGCGCCCATCAGCAAGGCCGGCGTGGTCTTGTCGCAGCCGACCAGCAGCACCACTGCATCCAGCGGATTGCCGCGGATCGATTCTTCAACGTCCATGCTGGCGAGGTTGCGCGTCAACATGGCAGTCGGGCGCAGGTTGGATTCGCCATTGGAGAACACAGGGAACTCGACCGGGAAACCGCCGGCCTCGATGATGCCGCGCTTGACGTGTTCCGCGATCTTGCGGAAATGCGCATTGCACGGCGTCAGTTCGGACCAGGTGTTGCAGATGCCGATGACCGGCTTGCCCTGAAATTCATGATCGGGAATACCCTGGTTCTTCATCCAGCTGCGATACATGAAACCGTTCTTGTCGGCTGTACCGAACCAGGCTGCGGAACGCAGTGTGCGCTTCTTGTCGATAGTCATTTACTCATCCGTTGGAATAGTGCGGTCGCCACTCCCGTTGTGGCGACGCTGATGAAAACGGCTGCGAGAAACTCCTCTCACAGCCCCCCTCTGGCAGAACCTTTATTTCTTGTTATTTATTTTTATTGTAGACATCAAAGAATACGGCGGCCAGCAACACCAGGCCCTTGATCACCTGCTGGTAATCGATGCCGATGCCCATGATGGACATGCCGTTGTTCATCACGCCCATGACGAAGGCGCCGATGACCGCACCCATGACCTTGCCGACGCCGCCCGAGGCCGATGCACCGCCGATGAAGCAGGCGGCGATCACGTCCAGCTCGAAGCCGGTGCCGGCCTTCGGTGTCGCCGTGTTCAGGCGCGCAGCGAAGATCAGCCCTGCCAGCGCTGCCAGCATGCCCATGTTGACGAAGGTGTAGAAGCTCACGCGTTCGGTCTTGATGCCGGACAGCTTGGCGGCTTTTTCATTGCCGCCGACGGCGTAGACGCGGCGGCCGATGGTGGTGCGATTGGTCACGAAGGTGTAGATCACCATCAGTGCGAACATGATGATCAGCACGTTCGGCATGCCCTTGTAGGACGCCATCAGGTAGCTGAAGGCGATGATGCCTGCGGCGAACAGGATGTTCTTGAGCAGGAAGAACACAGCCGGTTCTTCTTCCATGCCGTGCTTGACCTGCTTGCTGCGACCATGGACTTTGACCGCCAGCAGGATTGCCGCCGCGGCAATGCCGACCAGCAGCGACGTCAGGCGTACGCTGCCGGTGTCGGTATCCGCGAAGAATTCAGGAATGAAACCCGAGCTCAGCAACTGGAAGCCGCGCGGGAAAGGTCCAACCGACTGGCCTTCCAGCAGCGCCAGCGTCAGGCCCTTGAACACCAGCATGCCTGCAAGCGTGACGATGAAGGACGGGATGCGGAAAAACGCCACCCAGTAACCTTGCGCCGCGCCGATGGCGGCGCCGGCGATCAGGCAAATGACGGTGGTCAGGATGAAGTTGACTTCATAGTTGACCATCAGCACCGCCGCCAGCGCGCCGATGAAACCGACCACCGAACCCACCGACAAGTCGATGTGGCCGGCCACGATCACCATCAGCATGCCCAGCGCCATGATCACCACATAGCTGTTTTGCAGCACCAGGTTGGTCAGGTTGAGCGGCTGCATCAGCGTACCGTCGGTCATGACCTGGAAGAAGGCCATGATCGCCACCAGCGACAGCAGCATGCCGTATTCGCGCATGTTGTTCTTGAGGAAGCCGGCGTATTCCCGCTTGGCTTCAGGGACCGCGTCGAGCGTAGGTGTCTTGCTCATTTCATTGTTCTCCATTCTTCACAATCCTTTCGTTCCTTACGATGGAACGCATGATTTTTTCCTGCGATGCATCCGCCGCCGTGTACTGGCCGACGAATTGCCCTTCGTTCATGACATAGATCCGGTCGCACATGCCCAGCAATTCCGGCATTTCCGACGAGATCATGATGATGCATTTTCCTTCCGCGGCCAGCTGGTTGATCAGCGTGTAGATCTCGAACTTGGCGCCAACGTCGATGCCGCGCGTCGGCTATCGAGGATCAGTACTTCCGGATTCGAGAACAGCCACTTGCTGAGCACCACCTTCTGCTGGTTGCCGCCGGACAGGTTCACTACCTTTTGCAGCACGCTCGAACAGCGGATCCGCATCTTGGTGCGGAAATCCGCCGCCACCTTGAACTCGCGCGCCTCGTCGATCACCGATTTGTCGGAGATCGCGCCCAGGTTGGCCAGCGAGATGTTCTTCTTGATGTCTTCGTCCAGCACCAGACCGTCGCCCTTGCGGTCTTCGGTGACGTAAGCGATGCCGTGGTTGATGGCTTTCTGAATCGTGCCGACATCGATCTTCTTGCCGTGCAAATACACTTCCCCGCTGATCTTGGTACCGTAGGCACGGCCGAAGATGCTCTTGGCGAGCTCGGTGCGGCCGGCGCCCATCAGGCCGGCGATACCGACGATTTCGCCCTTGCGCACGTTGAAGTCGATGTCCTTGATCACCACGCGATCGGGATGAATCGGATGATGCACGCGCCACTGTTTGACTTCAAAAATGGTCTCGCCGATCTGCGGCTCGCGCTTGGGGTAGCGGTCCGCCATCTCACGGCCGACCATGTTCTGGATAATGCGGTCTTCGCTGATTTCTTCCTTGCGGCAGTCGAAGGTATCGACCGTGGCGCCATCGCGCAGCACGGTGATCGAATCGGCGACCTTGGAAATCTCGTTGAGCTTGTGCGAAATCAGGATCGACGAAATGCCCTGCGCCTTCAGCTCCAGCAGCAGTTCGAGCAAGGCATCGCTATCGCTTTCGTTGAGACTGGCGGTCGGTTCGTCGAGGATCAGCAACTTGACCTCTTTCGACAAAGCCTTGGCGATCTCGATCAGCTGTTGCTTGCCGACGCCGAGGTTGGTGATCAGCGTCGATGGCGGATCCTTCAGGCCGACCTTGGCCAGCAGTTCCTTGGCTTTGGCGTAGGACAGCTCCCAGTCGATCACGCCGCCGCTGGCCTGCTCGTTGCCGAGGAAAAGATTTTCGGTAATCGACAGCAGCGGCACCAAGGCCAGCTCCTGATGGATGATGATGATGCCGACGCTTTCGCTGTCGACGATATCCTTGAATTCGCGGGTCTGTCCCTGATAGATGATGTCGCCGGAATAGCTGCCGTGCGGATAGACGCCGCTCAGGACTTTCATCAGGGTGGATTTGCCGGCGCCGTTCTCGCCGACCACGGCGTGGATCTCGCCGGTGCGCACTGCCAGGTTGACGTTGTTGAGCGCCTTGACACCTGGGAATGTCTTTTCAATTCCGCGCATTTCCAGAATTGTACTCATGTGTTCTGACCTCTTCTTCTGCTCCGGCCTGCCGTTGTGGTGGGGATACTGCGGGCCGCTATCCTGGCGTCCGGCCGGCGCCGT
>NZ_AJHH01000815.1 GCF_000256565.1 Herbaspirillum lusitanum P6-12
ATCGCGCGCGCGGCGCGGGGTTGCTTTCTTGTCCGGTCAACATTTGCCGACCGGGACACATTCACTCAGAGAAACAAGCGAATTACTTCACTTGCGCTTCGGTGTAGTAGCCGCTGCCGACCAGCACTTCTTTCCAGTTGCTGACGTCGACGCTGACCGGCTTCAACAGGTACGAAGGGATGACCTTGACGCCGTTGTTGTAGGTCTTGGTGTCGTTGATGGTTGGCGCTTTGCCCGACAACACGGCATCGACCATGGAAACGGTGACCTTGGCCAGTTCACGCGTGTCCTTGAAGACGGTCGAACGTTGTTCACCGCGGATGATGGACTTGACCGAAGGCACTTCCGCATCTTGACCGGTCACGACCGGCATTGGCAGCTTCGGCGTACCGTAGCCGACGCCCTTGAGCGAAGAGATGATGCCGATGCTGATGCCGTCATATGGCGACAGCACTGCGTCGACGTGGGCGTTACCGTAGTAGGCGCTCAGCAGATTGTCCATGCGGGCTTGCGCAGTCGCGCCGTCCCAACGCAGCGTTGCAACCTTGTCCATGCCCATCTGCTTGCTGCGCACAACCAGCTTGCCCTTGTCGATGTATGGCTTCAGGACCGACATGGCGCCGTTGTAGAAGAAGAAAGCGTTGTTGTCGTCAGCCGAACCGCCGAACAGTTCGATATTGAACGGACCCTTGCCACCCTTCAGGTCCAGCGCCTTTTCGATGTACGAAGCCTGCAGCACGCCGACCTGGTAGTTGTCGAAAGTCGCGTAGTAGTCGACGTTCTTGGAGTTGCGGATCAGGCGGTCGTAAGCGATGACCTTGATGCCCTTGTCGGCGGCTTTTTGCAGCACGTCGGACAGCGTGGTGCCGTCGATGGCGGCGATGACGAGCACTTTAACGCCCTTGGTCACCATGTTTTCGATCTGCGCCAACTGATTCGGGATGTCGTCTTCCGCGTATTGCAGGTCGGTCTGGTAGCCCTTTTCCTTGAATACCTTGACCATGTTGTTGCCGTCAGCGATCCAACGCGCCGACGACTTGGTCGGCATGGAGATCCCGATCAGGCCCTTGGTCTGGGCGCTCACTTGCGCGCTCACTGCCATCAGACCCATGCTCAGGCCAAGCGTCAGCCCGGCCAATACCGATTTGAGTTTCATACTTCTCGTCTCCTAGTAGTTTGTTGTTTTACTGGCAATGCAAAACATGTCAAAACGCGCGGGGAACGCTCAATGTTTTGCAAGGCCTCTACGATAACCATTAGAGCAATACATTTCTAATGATTTTTTTGCTAAAACCCATATTGTTTTCAACATCAGTTTGTTGCGCAAACGCCGTGACTCCCCTTAACTCGCGTCTGCAATATTTACGTCTTACGCTGCCTGCGCGGCTGGCTTGACGGAACCGCCGCCGGCATTCGCATCTGCCGCCTTTGCCGCGCCCAGCGACATCAACCTTTGCGCCAGGCAGAACACGAACAGCAGCACGCCGATCACGATCTTGGTCCACCACGAGCTCAGCGTACCGTCAAAAGCGATCAAAGTCTGGATCACGCCCAGGATCAGCACGCCGGTCAGCGTCCCTGCCACGTAGCCATAGCCGCCGGTGAGCAAGGTGCCGCCGATCACCACCGCCGCGATGGCGTCCAGCTCCGTGCCTTGCGCATGCAGGCCGTAACCGGACAACATATAGAAAGAGAACAATACACCCGCCAGCGCCGCGCAGAAACCGCTGAATGCATAAATCGCGACCTTGGTGCGGCCCACCGGCAAACCCATCAGCAGCGCCGATTGCTCGTTGCCGCCCACCGCATAGACCGCGCGGCCGAAGCGCGTGTAATGCGCCAGGTAGATCGCCAGCGCCAGCATCAGCACGGCGATCACCACGCTGGGCGAGACGAAGGCGTCGCCGAGCCCGAACTCCAGCCGCGTCTGCGACATCGCCACGAACAGCGGATCGTCGATGGTGATGGAATTGATGCTGATCAGATAACACAGGCCGCGCGCCAGGAACATCCCGGCCAGCGTGACGATGAAGGGCTGCAGCTTGAAGAAATGGATCAGCACGCCCATCGCCGCGCCGAACAGGCCGCCCAGCGCCAGCACGCAGACGATCACCAGCAACGGATGCCAGTGCCACGACTGCAGCATGTAGGCTGAGATCATGGTGGTCAGCGCCAGCACCGAACCGACCGACAGATCGATGCCGCCGGACAGGATCACGAAGGTCATGCCGATGCCGATCACCAGCAGGAACGCGTTGTCAATTAGCAGGTTCAATACCACCTGCACCGAAAAGAAGCCGTCGTAGGCGACCGAGCCCATCGCGAACAGCACCACCAGCAAGGCGACGGTGACCAGCGAGGTGAAATACGGCGTTGCCAGCAACTGATGAAAAAGAGAACGAAAATTCTTCATGATTTTTTCCTGAATGCTTAAGCTTGGTTGCCGGATTTGAACAAGCGCAGGCGGCGGAACTCGGGCGACTGCGACAGGCAAACCAGGAACACCACCACCGACTTGACCACCATGTTGACTTCCGGCGGCACCCCCAATGAATAGATCGTGTAGGTCAGCGCCTGGATGATCAGCGCGCCGATCACGCTGCCGACCAGGCTGAACTTGCCGCCCGCCAGCGAAGTGCCGCCCAGCGTCACCGCCAGGATCGCGTCCAGCTCCAGCAACAGGCCGGCGTTGTTGGCGTCGGCGCTCTTGATGTTGGCGCTGATCATCAACCCGGCCAGGCCGGCGCACAGGCTGCAGAAGATGTAGACGAAGAAGATCAGCGCCGCGGTGCGGATGCCGGCCAGGCGCGACGCCACCGGATTGATGCCGACCGACTGGATGAACAGGCCCAGCGCCGTCTTGCGCATCAGCAGCGCCAGCACCACGAACATGCCGGCGACGATGAACAGCGAGAACGGCAAGCCCCACAGGTAACCGCTGCCGAGATAGAAGAACGGCTTGTAATACACCGTGATGATCTGGCCGTCGGTCAGCAGCTGCGCCAGCCCGCGCCCGGCCACCATCAGGATCAGCGTGGCGATGATCGGTTGCAGGCCCAGCGTCGCCACCAGCAGGCCGTTCCACGCGCCGCACAGCAGCGCCACGCCGAGCGCGGCAGCCAGCGCCCAGCCCATCGGGATGTTGCTGACGTATTCCGGCACGCCGTTGTTGACGACCATGGTGCCGCCGATCAGCATCGCAGCGATCGTCCCCGAAATCGCCACCACTGCCCCGACCGAAATGTCGATGCCGCGCGTGGCGATCACCAGCGTCATGCCGAGCGCCGCCAGCATCAGCGGCGCCGCACGGTTGACGATGTCGATCACGCTGCCGTACAGATGGCCGTCCTTCATCTCGATGCGGAAGAACCCGGGGATCATGAAGAAGTCGATCAGCAGCAGTACCGCCAGTGCGCCCAGCGGACGACTCAGCGGATGAAAGAAGGCACGCCGCAGCCGGTTGACGGCGGCGCCCGAAGACGGATTGCGATTGGAAACCAGATTGGAATTCATTGATGCGCTCATGTTGCTGTTCCTGCTGCCACTTCAGCATTTTCACCCGCAATCACCTGCAGCACCGAGGCATCGTCCAGCTCGCCGCGCAGGTACTCGCCGCAGCCATGGCGATCGCGCAGCACCAGCATGCGGTCGCTGCAGCGCAGCACTTCGGGGATTTCGGAAGAGATGAAAAGAATGGACATGCCCTTGCGGCACAAGGCCATGACGTAATCCATGATCTCCTGCTTGGCGCGCACGTCGATGCCGCGTGTCGGCTCGTCCAGGATCAGCATGTCGGGGTCGGTCGCCAGCCAGCGCGCCAGCAAAGCCTTCTGCTGGTTGCCGCCGGACAGCAGGCCGATCGGGGTTTCGATGTCGGCGGTCTTGATGCCGAGCCATTTGACGTAGTCGGCCGCGATCTGCTGCTGGCGCTTGCGCGGGATCACGTGCAGCAAGCCGTTGCGGGCCTGCAGCGCGAGGATGATGTTGTCGCGCACGGACAGGTCGAGGATGGCGCCCTCCTTCTTGCGGTCTTCGGAACAGAAGCCGATGCCGGCAGCGATGGCGTCGCGCGGGGTGGAGAATTTCACCGGCTTGCCCTTGATGCTGATCTCGCCGCTGTCGGCCTTGTCGGCGCCGAACAGGAGTCGTGCGGTCTCGGTGCGGCCGGAGCCGAGCAGACCGCACAAGCCGAATACTTCACCGGCGCGCAGGTCGAAATCCTGCGGCGTCAATGCCCCCTTGCGGCCAAGTCCGCGCGCCTGCAGGAACACTTCGCCGTCGTTGGCGGCCGGCGTGATCTCGGCATTATCGGCCAGCGCCTCGCCGGCGGCGGTGGCGTCGACCTGCACGCCGATCATCTTGTTGACCAGATCAAAGCGCGACAATTCGCTGGCGGCGTATTCGCCTTCGCGCACGCCGTTGCGCAGCACCGTGATGCGGTCGGAGATTTCGTAAGTCTGGTCGAGGAAATGCGTGACGAAGAGAATCGCCATCCCTTCGTCGCGCAGGCTGCGCAAGACCTTGAACAGCAATTGCACCTCCGCCTCATCGAGGCTGGAAGTCGGCTCGTCGAGGATCAATACGCTGGCCGATACGCTCACCGCGCGCGAGATCGCCACCATCTGCTGGATCGCCAGCGGATACGCGGACAGAGGTTTTTTTACGTCAATGTGCAAGTCAAGCTTCGCCAGCAACCTGGCGGCGCGGCGTTGCATGGCGGCCCAGTCGATCGGACCGAAGCCGCCCCATTTGCGGGGATAGCGGCCGATGAAAATATTCTCGGCCACGGTCAGGTTGGGACACAGGTTGACTTCCTGGTACACGGTGCTGATGCCCAACTGTTGCGCTTCCAGCGTCGAACCCGGCCGGATGGCGCGGCCGGGGG
>NZ_AJHH01000816.1 GCF_000256565.1 Herbaspirillum lusitanum P6-12
TCGATTTGCCGGCGCCGTTCTGGCCCATGAGGGTATGGACTTCGCCCGGAAACAGACGCAGGCCGACGTTGCTGAGTGCCTTGACGCCGGTGAAGGATTTATGGATGCCGGTGAGTTCCAGCGCCGGTTCGGCGCCGATGGCAGGAATGTTTTCTGAAGTTGCGTTCGACATGGCGTTACCGCAAGTGAAAAAACGGCGGGCCGAAGCCGCCGCACAAAGCCTGTTGAGCAGATCCGCCGCAACACAGAGGGGCATTGCGACGCATCGTTCAAGGCCCAGGGGTTACTCCAGAGCAGAGGAGAAACAACACCGGGAAATTGCTTCCCCGGTCATACGATCGGAGCCCTCATGGTTCGCATGCGGGCGGGAGACCGATCAATATCCGATATCAAGCATCAGTACTTGCGATTAGGGAATTCCTTGGCCGCGACTTCGGCCGGGAATACGCCTTCTTCAGTAGTGATCCGCTTCGGCACTTCCTTGCCGGCCTTGACGTCCTTGGCGATCGACATCAGTTGCGGTCCGAGCAGCGGGCTGCACTCGACGGTGACGTTGAGCTTGCCGGCCATCATGGCTTCGAACGCACCCTTCACGCCGTCAATCGAAATCACGAGGATGTCCTTGCCCGGTTTCAGGCCGGCTTCTTCGATGGCCTGGATGGCGCCGATGGCCATGTCATCGTTATGCGCGTAGAGCACGTTGATCTTCTTGCCGTCGGCCTTGAGGAAGGCTTCCATGACTTCCTTGCCCTTGGCGCGGGTAAAGTCGCCGGTCTGCGAGCGGATGATCTTCAGGTTCGGATTGGCTTTGATTTCTTGTTCGAAACCGGCCTTGCGGTCGATCGCCGGCGCCGAGCCGACGGTGCCTTGCAATTCGACGATGTTGATGTCGCCGGCCGGCAGCGTCTTGGCGCGATCCAGCAACCAGCGTGCAGCGCGGCGGCCTTCTTCGACGAAGTCGGAACCGATGAAGGTCACGTACAGCGACTTGTCGCTCACGTTGACGGCGCGGTCAGTCAGGATCACCGGGATCTTGGCGGCCTTGGCTTCGCGCAGGACGGTGTCCCAGCCCGATTCAACCACCGGCGAGAAGGCGATCACATCGACCTTTTGCGCGATGAAGGAGCGGATGGCCTTGACCTGGTTTTCCTGCTTCTGCTGCGCATCTGCGAACTTCAGGTTGACGCCGGCTTTCTTGGCGGCGTCCTTGATCGAGGCGGTGTTGGCAGTGCGCCATTCGCTCTCGGCGCCGACTTGCGAGAAGCCCATCGTCAATGGTTTGTCGGCAGCCACAGCGCCGGACAGGGCGCTCCAGCCCAGGGTCATGCAAACGGCGGCGCCCAGCAGGGTTCTGCGAGTCATTTTCATTGCTTGTCTCCAATTATGTTTATCAACACGTACTATTTTTATTTGGTGTCCGGCGCTGTCGTGGGGGAACGGAGGCGCCGTCATTTGCGTCTTCGCCGGCATCTGATGTGCAGCGAAATATGCCGGTCAATAGTAGGAGAGCGAGAAATATCTATCCAATGAATTTTTAGCGATTTCCGATACCGAAACAGGCATGGTGTTTTAGTCAACTACATCGATGACGAAATGCTGACAGCTAGATCGTTTTCGATATCAATGTTCACAAATTTTTCATTATTCCGCATCGGTAGCCGATGTTAGGATCGGCGCTGTTTTTGCTTCAGATAGCAGCCCAGGCGGAGCAGACCGCACAGCATCCGCCCAGATAATCGAGACAGCAACCGAGACGCCATGACCACAACCCCAGCAGCGCAGCGCGGCGGCGCGGCCGCCATTGAGACCGTGACCCTTCGCTCCGGACGTCAACGCCTGAGCGTGCTGCCCGGACTCGGCGCCGGCATCGCGGCCTGGGATCTGGAATGGCGCGGCGCATGGACGCCGCTGTTCCGCCCCTGGGCCGGCGCCGACGATCTCTATACGACAGCCTGCTTCCCGCTGGTGCCGTGGTCGAACCGCATCACCGAAGGCGGCTTCATGCACAAGGGCGCGCACTACCCGGTGCTGCAAAACCGCGCCGGCGAAAACTATCCCATCCATGGCGACGGCTGGCTGCAAGCCTGGCGCGTCGCCGGAAAAACCGACAACCGCATCGTGCTGGCGCTGGACTCGGCGCAATACGACGGCGATCCGTATACCTACCACGCGACGCAAACCCTGACGCTGAACGACGACGGCCTGACCATTGATCTGGAAGTCACCAATCGCGGCGCCGAAGAACTGCCGTTCGGCCTCGGCCTACATCCCTACTTTCCGCGCAACGCCGAAACGCGCCTGCAATCGCGCGCCGACGGCGTCTGGCTGTGCGGCGCCGATCCGATTCCGACCGGACATACGCGCGACTTCCCGGCCACCTTCGACTACAACCGGTTTGCGCCGGTGGAGTTCCCCGCCGACGGTCCGCTGATCGACAACTGCTTCACCGGCTGGGACGGTCTGTCGCACATCGACTACCCCGACCGCGGCCTGCGCCTGAGCATGCAGATGGAAAACTGCAACGGTTACAGCCTCATGTACCGCCCGCCCGGCCTTGACTATTTTTGCCTGGAGCCGATCACGCATCCGATCGACGCCTTCCACATGCCCGACCGTGACGGCCTGGTCAATCTGGCGCCGGACGCGTCCATGCGATTGCTCACGCATTTCATCGTGAGCGAGCTTTGAATCCGCTTTGAACCTGCCTTGAATTTGTTTTAAAACCGAACACACAATGACGCAAGCAACTCCTTCCACCTCCTCCACCGGCCTGATCGCGCTCGACTGGGGAACCACCTCGCTGCGCGCCTACCGCTTCGACGCCGACGGCCGCGTGGCCGACAGGCGCGCGTTGCCGTGGGGGGTCATGAACCTGCCGCCGGCGGAAGACGGTGCCGGTGCTTCTGCCAACTCTGCCAACTCTGCCGACGCCGGCTTCCGTCGCGCGCTGCAGGCCGCATGCGGCGATTGGCTGCGCGATTCCCCGGCCACGCCGCTGATCGCCGCCGGCATGGTCGGCAGCAAACAGGGCTGGCGTGAAGCGCCCTACCTCGACGTGCCGCTGGCCGTCAGCGAAGTCGGCAACACCATGACCATCGTCGACACCGGTTTCGGCGTGCCGCTGCACATCGTGCCGGGATTGCTGCAACGCTCGGCGCTGCCCAACGTAATGCGCGGCGAAGAAACCCAGGTCGCGGGCATCCTCGACCAGTTGCAGGTCGACGACATCCTGATCGGTCTGCCCGGCACGCATTCGAAATGGGTGCATGTACGTGGCAAGCGCATCGAGCATTTCGACACCTTCATGACCGGCGAGATGTACGCGGTACTGAGCAACCACAGCATCCTCGGCCGTACCATGCAGCGCGACGGCGCCGTGGATGCGACGGATGATGCCGCCTTCGTGCGTGGCGCATTGGTGGCGAAATCTTCCGACGGCCGCGCCGGCATGCTGTCCAACATCTTCAGCAGCCGCACGCTGGGCCTGACCGGCGAACTGTCGCCGCGCCGCGCGCGCAGGCGCATTACCTCTCCGGCCTGCTGATCGGCCACGAAATCGCCGCGCTGCTGGCGACCACCGGCGGCATCCGGCAACAGCGCATCGCCCTCATCGGCGACGATGCGCTGTGCGAACGTTACCGCCAGGCGCTGGCGCTGTACGACCTTATCCAAGTTGAAATCGCCGCTGCCGCCACCGAGCACGGCTTGTGGAAACTGGCGGCGCATGCCGGCCTGGTTTCCGCGTCATCGCGAACATAAAGAAAGTAGAACCATGCTGAAGAATCTTTTCCAGAACGCCCTGCAGCACTGCGGCCTGATCGCCATCCTGCGCGGCGTGCGTCCCGATGAAGTCGAAGCCATCGGCAAGGCCTTGTATGAAGCCGGCTTTCGCGTCATCGAAGTGCCGCTCAATTCGCCCGAGCCGTTGCAAAGCATCGCCACGCTGCGCCGCACGCTGCCGGCCGATTGCGTGATCGGCGCGGGCACCGTGCTGAGTCCGGAACAAGTCGCCCAGGTCAAGGCTGCCGGCGGCGAGCTGATCGTCATGCCGCACAGCGACGCGCGCGTGATCCATGCCGCCAAGGAGGCCGGCCTGTGCAGTGCCCCCGGCGTGGCCACCGTGACCGAAGCATTTGCCGCGCTGGCCGCCGGCGCCGACGTGCTCAAGATGTTCCCCGCCGAACAGCTCGGCACCCACGTCGTCAAAGCCTGGCGCGCCGTGATCCCGGCTTCGGTCGCCTTGCTCCCCGTAGGCGGCATCATGCCCAGCAGCGTCTCGGTGTTCGTCGATGCCGGCGCGTCCGGTTTCGGTCTCGGCTCGGCGCTGTTCAAGCCGGGCATGTCGGCCGCCACGGTCGGCGAAAACGCCAAGGCCTTCGTCAGCGCCTGGCAAACACGCAACGGCGATTCGACGCCGACCACTTAGCACCCAGATCACATTGCATAAAAGAAGCCGGTCGCAAGATCACCATCATGATCTGACGACCGGCCGCTCCTCAACCAGCCCGCAGCAAGACTGGGCGCTTTTTCTCAGAACGGATCATCTCCGATGAAAATCACAAAACTGACCACCTTTATCGTGCCGCCGCGCTGGTGTTTCCTCAAGATCGAAACCGATGAAGGTATCGTCGGCTGGGGCGAACCCGTGGTCGAAGGCCGCGCGCACAGCGTCGCCGCCGCCGTCGAAGAACTGGCCGATTACCTGATCGGCAAGGACCCGCGCAACATCGAAGACCACTGGACCGTGCTCTACCGCGGCGGCTTCTATCGCGGCGGCGCGATCCACATGAGCGCACTGGCCGGCATCGACCAGGCGCTGTGGGACATCAAAGGCAAGGCGCTCGGCCTGCCGGTCAACCAGTTGCTGGGCGGCCCGGTGCGCGACAGCATCCGCGTGTACTCGTGGATCGGCGGCGATCGTCCGGCCGACACGGCGAAGGCGGCCAAGGACGCGGTGGCGCGCGGCTTCACCGCCGTCAAGATGAACGGCACCGAAGAACTGCAATTCATCGACACCTACGACAAGGTCGAGCTCACGCTGGCCAATGTCGCGGCCGTGCGCGAGGCGGTCGGCCCCAACGTCGGCATCGGCGTCGACTTCCACGGTCGCGTGCACAAACCCATGGCCAAGGTGCTGGTCAAGGAACTCGAACAGTACAAGCTGATGTTCATCGAAGAACCGGTGCTCAGCGAAAACTACGAAGCACTCAAGGAAATCGCCCACCTCACCGGCACACCGATCGCGCTGGGCGAGCGCCTGTACTCGCGCTGGGACTTCAAGCGCATCCTCAGCGAAGGCTACGTCGACATCATCCAGCCCGATGTCTCGCACGCCGGCGGCATCACCGAGACGCGCAAGATCGCCACCATGGCCGAAGCCTACGACGTCGCGCTGGCGCTGCACTGCCCGCTCGGACCGATTGCGCTGGCAGCCTGCCTGCAAGTCGACGCCGTGTCGTACAACGCCTTCATCCAGGAACAAAGCCTGGGCATCCATTACAACGAGAGCAACGATTTGCTCGACTACGTCACCGACGCCGACGTGTTCAGCTACAAGGATGGTTACGTCACCATCCCGAACGGTCCGGGCCTCGGCATCGAGATCAATGAAGAGTATGTAAGGCAGCGCGCCGAAGTCGGACACCGCTGGCGCAACCCGATTTGGAGGCATAAAGACGGCAGCTTCGCAGAGTGGTAAAACCTGTCCGGGGTCCTACTGCGGAGCCATGATCCACCACCGTACGGTGCTCAGTCCTCACGTACATGAAGTACGTTCCGGTCCTTGCGCTCCGGTCGGCGGCGGCTGATGACTCCTCGCTACGGACCGCGAACAGGTTTCGATCTCTTTGAGTTCGCACGATTCTCTTCAATATATTTCATCCATGCGGCCCGCATCTGCTCAGCAGATCGGGCCGCAGCCACGTAAAATAACGGTTTTCCCCGCAGTTCCTCCATCAGGATTTTCATCATGCACTGGCCCCTCTTCGCCCTCGCCGTTGCCGCCTTCGGCATCGGCACTACAGAATTCGTGATCATGGGGCTCTTGCCTGATGTCGCCCGCGATCTCGGCGTCTCTGCGCCGGCGGCAGGCATGCTGGTATCCGGCTACGCGCTGGGCGTGGCGGCCGGTGCGCCGGTGCTGGCGATCGTCACCGCCAAATGGCAGCGCAAACGCGCGCTGGTCGGCCTGATGTGCCTGTTCATCCTCGGCAACGTGCTGTGCGCGATTGCGCCGAGCTACAACTTCCTGATGGTGGCGCGCGTGGTGACGGCGTTCTGCCATGCCGCGTTCTTCGGCATCGGCTCGGTGGTCGCCGCCGAACTGGTGCCGCGCGAAAAGCGTGCGCAAGCCGTGGCGCTGATGTTCACCGGCCTGACCGTCGCCAACATCCTCGGCGTGCCGTTCGGCACCGCGCTGGGCCATGCCGCCGGCTGGCGCTCGACCTTCGGCGCGATCACTGTGATCGGCCTGGCTGCCGTGATCATGCTGTGGATCTGTCTGCCGAAAAAAATCGCCATGCAAGGCGGCAGCATCTTCAAGGAATTCCGCGCCATCGTACATCCGCAAGTCCAGCTCGCGCTGCTGACCAGCACGCTGGCCTCGGTCAGCATGTTCAGCGTGCTGACCTACATCGCCTACATCCTGCTCGACGTCACCGGTTTCACCGCGCATCAGGAGAGCTGGGTGCTGCTGCTGTTCGGCGCCGGCATCACGGTCGGCGGCCTGATCGGCGGCCGCCTCGCGGACTGGCGATTGATGCCGGTGCTGTTCTCGATGTTCGTCTGCATCGCGCTGATCCTGGTGCAGTTCTCGTGGAGCAGCCGCTACCCGCTGCCGACGCTGATCACCATGTTCATCTGGGGCGCGTTCTCGTTTGCCGTTGTTCCTGCTGCGCAGATCCGTGTTCTCGACAAAGCCAAGGACGCGCCGAACCTGGCGTCGACACTCAATCAAGGCGCGTTCAATGTCGGCAATGCGACCGGCGCCTGGCTCGGCGGGCTGGCGATCTCGGCCGGCTTGCCGCTGACCGATCTGCCGCTGCTGGGCGCAGGCGTGTCGGTGCTGGGTTTCCTGACGGTGCTGACCTCGGCCTTGCTCGATCGGCGCGCAGCGCGCGTTGCGGCTTGATTCGGCGGGTCCTGAAAAAGTGCAGCTATAATGCCCTGCCATGAAACGCTACGTCCTCATTTTCCTGCTGATGCTGCTGCCCTTCCAGTTTTCCTGGGCGGCGGTGGCGTCGTATTGCCAGCATGAAAGCAATCCCGCTGCACAACACGTCGGCCATCACGCCGCTGCCGACAGCAAGCAACAGAAGCAGGATCAACACGCGGACAACAGCGATGACAGCAAACTCAACACCGGCAGCGATGCCGATTGCAGCTTCTGCCATTTCTCCTGCAGCAAGCCGATGAATTCGTACACCGCATGGACGCCACCCGTGCAGGAAAAGAACAGCTTCACTCTCTCCTTAGCCCCACTGTATCTCTCCCACATCGGGGAATCCCCTGATGAGCCCGACTGGATTCTCGCCGCCTAAGCCGGCGAGTCGTCTTTCCCTTTTTTCTTACTGCTGACCGCTCGCCGAATTCTTTCCCTTTCATCCGGAGAATTCGATGTACACCCGTTTCTATCCGCTGGGACTGGCGCTTCTGCTCGCCTGTCCGGCCTACACGCATGCGCAGGAGGCGGCAACGTCCCCGACGCTGAACATCACGCTGAACAATGCCGTCGCGCTCGCGCTCGACAACAATCCTGAACTGTCCGCCGCCCGGCACGAACTTGAGGCGGTCGACGCCACGGTCACGCAAGCTGGTGCGCGTCCCAATCCCGAACTGTCGACGCTGATGGAGGACACGCGTAAAAGCACGCGCACCACCACCATTCAGCTCAATCAGCCCATCGAACTCGGCGGCAAGCGCGCCGCCCGCATCGGCGCCCCCCGGGGG
>NZ_AJHH01000817.1 GCF_000256565.1 Herbaspirillum lusitanum P6-12
TACCCGCCGAGCGTTCACGCGAGGCTGCCCGCATGGAGCTGGCGATCAGGCGCGATGACATCCGCATCGCCGCCACGTCTGCGTTCTTCGCCGTACTGACCGCGCAAGAGCGCCGACGCCTGGCGCAGGAATCCGCCGAGCTCGCCCGCAGCGCCGCCGACGCCACCGGTCGTCGCGTCACTGCCGGCAAGATCTCGCCGGTGGAAGAAACCCGGGCGCGTGTCGCCGCTGCCTCTGCACGGCTCGAACTGGGCCAGGCCGAGGGCGAACTCGATCTGGCGCGCCGCCGACTTGCCGGCCTGTGGGGCAAGGCCCAGCCGCGCTTCACGCTGGCCGAAGGCGTCGCCGGGCAATTGCCGCCATTGCCGGCCATCGCCGACATTGCAGAGCGCAGTACCGATGCACCGCAACTACGGCTGGCCCGGCTCGAAGTGGAACGCCGCCAGGCCTTGAGCAAGATCGAGAGCAGCAAGCGCATTCCCGACGCCACGCTGAGCCTCGGCCGGAAGCGCGACGAAGAAGCCGGCCGCAGCATGTGGGTGGTCGGCGTGTCGATGCCGCTGCCTTTCCTCGACAGCAATCGCGGCAACCTGGAAGAAGCCTTGCGCCGCACCGACAAGGCGCGCGACGAACTGGCCGCCGCCGAGACGCGCGTGCGCACCGACATCGCGCAGGCGTATGAAAAGCTGCGCAACGCCCATGCCGAAGTCGCCGTCCTGCAAAGCGACATCCTTCCCGGTGCGCAGAGCGCCTATGCCGCCGCCGGCAAGGGCTTCGAACTCGGCAAGTTCAATTTCCTGGAAGTGCTCGATGCCCAGCGCACCTTGTTCCAGGCGCGCTCGCAATACCTGCGCGCGATCTCCGACGCCCATCTTGCCTCGGCCGAACTTGAGCGCCTGCTCGGTTCCGCCGGCCCCAACCAATAACCGGACGCCATCATGACCAAGAAACAGAAATTCACCATCGCCGGCAAATCCGCACCGGCCGACGCCCATGCCGCGGAGAAAACGGCCACGGATGATCACAAGGAAGCCAAAGACGACCATGACGATCACAAAGACGATGACCACGACGAAAAGGGTCACGCTGAAAAGGATCACGCTGAAGACGGCAAGATCGCCTTCAGCGAACAGCAACTGAAGACCGCCGGCATCGTCCTCGACACCGCCGCGCCCGGTCGCATCCGCACCAGCCTGCAACTGCCCGGCGAAATCCGCTTCAATCAGGACCGCACCGCGCACGTGGTGCCGAAGGTCAACGGCGTGGTCGAATCGGTCAGCGCCAATCTCGGCCAGCAGGTGAAGAAGGGACAAGTGCTCGCCGTCGTCAGCAGCAGCACGGTGTCGGAACAACGCAGCGAGTTGCTGAACGCGCAGCAGCGACTGACCCTGGCGCAATCGACGCATGCGCGTGAAAAGACCTTGTGGCAGGAAAAGATCTCCGCCGAGCAGGACTATCTGCAAGCCGGACAAGCGTTGAAGGAAGCCCAGATCGCCGTGCGCAACGCACAGCAGAAGCTGGCCGCCATAGGCGCAGGCGCAGCGTCCTCGGGACTGAACCGCTACGAGATCCGCGCTCCCTTCGACGGCATCGTCGTGGAGAAGCATCTCGCGCTCGGTGAGGCCGTGAAGGAAGACGCCGGCATCTTCATCATTTCCGACCTCTCCAGCGTGTGGGCTGAAATCACCGTCGCCGCCCGCGACATGAGCGCCGTGCGCGTGGGTGAAAGCGTCACCGTCAATGCCACCGCATTCGCCTCCAGCGCCAGCGGAAAAATCGCCTACGTCGGCGCCTTGCTGGGCGAACAGACGCGCACCGCCAAGGCCCACGTAGTCCTGCCCAATCCCGGCAACGTGTGGCGTCCCGGCCTGTTCGTCAACGTCGACGTACTGGCGCAGGAAACCGACGTCGCGCTCGCCGTCGCCGCTGATGCAGTGCAATCAGTTGAGCAGAAACAGGTGGTCTTCGTGCGTGTCGCCGATGGCTTCAGGAAACAGGAAGTAACGTTGGGCCGCACCGACGGCAAGCGCGTCGAAATTCTCAAGGGCCTTAGCGCGGGTGACGTCTACGCCGCCGCAGGCAGCTTCGTCATCAAGGCTGAACTGGGCAAGGGGAGCGCCGAACATGCGCATTAAAAATCTGCTGAATAGCGACCGTACCTCCCACTCCAAGCGAGAAGGACACTCCCATGTTTGAACGCATCATCCGCTTCGCCATCGAGCATCGATGGCTGGTCATGCTGGCCGTCTTCGGCATGGCGGCCTATGGCGTCTACAGCTACCAGAAGCTGCCCATCGACGCCGTACCCGACATCACCAACGTCCAGGTGCAGATCAACACCTCCGCGCCCGGCTACTCGCCGCTAGAAACCGAGCAGCGCATCAGCTTCCCGATCGAGACCGTCATGTCCGGCCTGCCCAACCTGGAACAGACGCGCTCGCTGTCGCGCTACGGCCTGTCGCAGGTGACGGTGATCTTCAAGGACGGCACGGATATCTACTTTGCGCGCCAGCTGGTCAATGAACGCATCCAGGAGGCGCGCAGCAAGCTGCCGTCCGGCATCGATCCCGCCATGGGGCCGATCTCGACCGGCCTCGGCGAAATCTACCTGTGGACGGTCGAAGCCAAGGAGGGCGCCAAGAACGCCGACGGCGCGCCATACTCGCCCGCCGACCTGCGTGAAATCCAGGACTGGATCATCAAGCCGCAACTGCGCAATGTGCCGGGCGTGACCGAGATCAATTCCATCGGCGGCTACGCCAAGGAATATCATGTCGCCCCCTCGCCGGCCAAGCTCGCCTCCTATGGCCTGACGCTGCAGAACGTCGCCGCCGCACTGGAACGCAACAACGCCAACGTCGGCGCCGGCTACATCGAGAAGCGCGGCGAGCAGTACCTGATCCGCGCACCGGGTCAGGTGGCCTCGCTCGACGACATCCGCAACATCATCCTCGGCAACGTGCAAGGCGTGGCGATCCGCATCCGCGACGTCGCCGAAGTCGGCATCGGCCGCGAACTGCGCACCGGCGCCGCCACCGAGAACGGCCGCGAAGTCGTGCTCGGCACCGTCTTCATGCTGATCGGCCAGAACAGCCGCACGGTCTCGCAAGCGGTCGACATGAAGATGGCCGAGATCAACCGCTCCCTGCCCGAGGGCGTGCAGGCCGTCACCGTGTACGACCGCACGGTGCTGGTCGACAAGGCCATCAACACCGTCAAGAAAAACCTCATCGAAGGCGCGGTGCTGGTGATCGCGGTGCTGTTCCTGTTCCTCGGCAACATCCGCGCGGCGGTAATCACGGCGATGGTGATTCCGCTGGCGATGCTGTTCACCTTCACCGGCATGGTGTCCAACCACGTCAGCGCCAACCTGCTGAGCCTGGGCGCGCTCGACTTCGGCATCATCATCGCCT
>NZ_AJHH01000818.1 GCF_000256565.1 Herbaspirillum lusitanum P6-12
GACCACGGCGAAACCGCGACCTTGTTCGCCGGCACGGGCTGCTTCCACTGCTGCATTCAGGGCCAGGATATTGGTCTGGAACGCGATGCCGTCGATCACGCCGATGATGTCGACGATCTTACGCGAGGAAGTATTGACAATGCTGCGTGACCTGGTCCATCAATGCAATGGCGCGGTGCACTTCTTCGATGCCGATGCTTTGCTCGTGGCTGGCGGCGGAGCTCGAGGAAGAACTGGCAACGCCGCT
>NZ_AJHH01000819.1 GCF_000256565.1 Herbaspirillum lusitanum P6-12
CCGCGCGTCAGGGCGCTCGAGGAAGAACTGGCAACGCCGCTGCTGCAACGCTCCGGACGTTCGGTCAAGCCGACCGCGGCCGGTCTCAACATCCTCGACAGCGCACGCGGCATGTTGCGCGAAGAGCGCGACCTGCGTGCGATGGCCATCAAGGAAGCGCCGGTCGGCGAGTTGCGCCTGGGCACCTTCGTCTCCGCGCTGACCACCGTGCTGCCGCCGGTCTTGCGCACGCTCTATGCGGACCATCCCGACCTGTCGGTGTCGGTGGTGTCCAACGGCTCGGTCGAGCTATGCCGCATGGTGGCGGCGGGAGAACTGGATGCAGCGGTGGTGGTCGAGCCGCAGTTCGCCATTCCCAAGACCTGTGAATGGCGTCCCCTGATGGACGAACCGCTGGTGGTGGTGGCGCCTGTCGCCATGGCCGGTCGCGATCCGCATGCGCTGCTGCGCGATGAACCGTTCAC
>NZ_AJHH01000820.1 GCF_000256565.1 Herbaspirillum lusitanum P6-12
TTTGCTCGTGGCTGGCGGCGGAGATTTCGCCGACCACGTCGGTCACGTGCTTCACGCTGGCGACGATCTGTTCCATGGTTTCACCGGCCTGGCCGACCAGCTTGGCGCCGGTGTCGACCTTCTCCACCGAGTCATCGATGAGCGACTTGATTTCCTTGGCGGCGGCCGAGCTGCGCTGCGCCAGGCTGCGCACTTCGGTGGCGACCACGGCGAAACCGCGACCTTGTTCGCCGGCACGGGCTGCTTCCACTGCTGCATTCAGGGCCAGGATATTGGTCTGGAACGCGATGCCGTCGATCACGCCGATGATGTCGACGATCTTACGCGAGGAAGTATTGATGGAGTCCATGGTATGCACCACCTGGCCGACGATGGCGCCGCCCTGCATGGCGATCACGGAAGCGTTGCGCGCCAGCTGGTTGGCCTGCCTGGCGTTGTCGTCGTTCTGCTTGACGGTGGAAGTCAGTTGCTCCATCGCCGAGGCGGTTTCTTCCAGCGAGGCGGCCTGGTCTTCGGTACGGGAGGCGAGGTCGCGGTTGCCTTCGGCGATCTGGGCGCTGATTTCGGTGACGTCGCTGGCGGCATCGCGCACTTCCGTGACGGTGCGGCGCAGGTTGCTGCTCATTTCCGACAGCGCGGCCATGATGCTTTCATGTCCCTTGCCGAGGTCCTTGTCCTGCTCGATGGCGTGGTAGAGCTCGCCGCGGTCGACTGCGAAGGCCAGTTCCCTGACTTGTGCCGGTTCGGCGCCAAGCGCACGGCGGATGTGGCGCGTGATCAGTGTCGCCAGCACTACGCCGGTCGCCATGGCAACCGCCAGCAGGACCAGCATCAGGGCCTGGAAGCCATGCGCCAGGTTGCGTGCGTGGGCCGATTCAACCTGGGTCATCTGCTCTTGCAGGTCGATGAATTTGTTGATCGAAGCCAGCCATTCGACGAAAGCCGGCTTGCCTTGCTGCAGCATGATCTGTCGTGCGCCGTCGGTATCGCCCGAGGTGCGGGCCGCGATCACGCGTTGCACCAGCGGCATGGCGCGCGCTTCGATGGCCTTGATGGCGGCGAGGTCGGCGCGTTCTTCGGCGCGGACGTTCTTGCCCTTTTCGCCGGAGAAGATGGCGTCGAGCGGTTGCGCCGATTGCTGGTAGTCGTTGTCCAGTTTGCCGATCAGGCCGATGACGTCCTTGACTTCGGCGTCGCCCACCAGGGTCAGGTCGCGCAGCGCGATGGCGCGGTCATGCACGCTGCCGCGGAAGTTGATCGCGTAGCGCTGCTTGACGTTGTTGTCGTCGCTGATGGTGCTCAGGCTGCCTTCGATGGCATTGACCTTCATGATGCTGAGCACGGTGAGCGCCGCCATCATGGCCAGCACGATGGCGAAGCTGATTCCGAGGCGGGCTGCAACGCTGATGGCAGGCCGTGGCGATTGGTTCATGGTGATGCTCCCTGAGGTTGTGCGCCGTCCGGAGTCGGCGCTTGTCTTGTTTTTGTCGGCTGGCGGCACCTTTGCAGTGCACAACAGCTTCCAGCTGACGCAATCTTAGAGAAAATCAATGCCTAACAAAAATTGATAGTATTTATTAATTTGATAGGTTTTATGCACAGTCCTTGCCGATGCTGGGTTAGCGCCGGATCCGTGTGGAAATTACGCCGCCGCGGCAGGCATACCGCGCCCGCCTTGCTGGCTTGATGTTGGCGGCCTGACGCCGGGGGATCAGTCCACCGCGCGCAGCTTCTTCACTTCCGCATCCGAGGGCTGCAAGCTGGCGCCGTCGACATACACGAAGCTGCTCATGATGCCCTTGCCGTCCTTGACGCCGGTGCGGCCGACGAAAGCGCCCAGAGTCGACTGGTGATCCTGCGCGCGGTAGGTGATGGTCGCCACCGGCGTCTCCACCCTCAGGGCGGAAAACGCCGTCGCCAGTTTGTCCGAATCGGCGCTGCCGGCCTTCTTCAGCCCGGCCGCAATCGACATCAGCGCGCTATAGCCGACCAGCGAGCCGTTGCGTGGATAGTCGTTGAATTTCTTGCGGTAGGCATCGACGAATTTCTTGTGCTCCGGCGTATTGATGGCGTACCACGGGTAGCCGGTCACGAGCCAGTTACTGGGTGCTTCGGCACGCAGCGGGTCGAGGTATTCCGGCTCGCCCGACAGCAGCGACACCACCTCGCGTCCTTCAAACAGGCCGCGCGTATTGCCCTCGCGGACGAACTTGCCGAGGTCGGTCGCGAACAGCACGTTGAAGATGGCATCCGGCTTGGCATCGGCCAGCGCCTGCGTGACCGCACCGGCGTCGATCTTGCCCAGCGGCGCCGCCTGCTCGGCGACGAATTCGATATCCGGTTGCGCCGCCTTCATCAGTGTCTTGAAGCTGGCGACGGCGGACTGGCCGTATTCATAATTCGGATAGACGATGGCCCAGCGCTTCTTCTTGAGCTTGGCCGCATCCTTGACCAGCGACGCCACCAGCATGTAGGTCGACGGACGCAGGCGATAGGTGTACTTGTTGCCGTTATGCCAGACGATCTTGTCGGTCAGCGGCTCGGCCGCGAGGAAGAAAATCTTGCGCTGCCTGGCGTAGTCGGTCAGCGCCAGCCCGGTGTTGGACAGGAAGCCGCCGAACAGCAGCGACACCTGTTCGCGCTTGACCAGCTCTTCGGCCACCCGCACCGAGTCGCCGGGGTTGCCGTTGTCGTCGCGCGAAATCACTTCCAGCTTCTTGCCGAGCACGCCGCCTGCAGCGTTGATTTCTTCCAACGCCATCTCCCAGCCCTGGCGGTACGGCTCAAGGAAAGCCGGCTGCGCCTTGTAGCTGTTGATCTCGCCGATCTTGATGGTGGCCTGGGCGGCGGCGTTGCCGGACAAACCTGCGGTGGCCAGCACCGCCGCAACGGCGGCGAACTGCAGTGCGTACGTGAAGCTGAATGTAAAGCGGAGTCGCGAATTCATGGTGTCCTTCCCGGTAAAGACCACAAGTATAGCGAGCGCCGGGAATTTCCACTGCACACGCCCTTGTTGCAGAATCGAAACTCATTTCATGAATGGGCGTGAGATGCGTTCTAGTTACCCATGCCGACGTGATACTGCTTGTACATGGTCCACACCGAATTCCTGACCTGGTAGGTCGAGAAACTCACATCGCGCAGATCGCCGTGGGCGTCGAATGAAATCGTGCCGGTCAGGCCGTTATATTTGATCGCATGCAAGGCCGCAGTCACCTTGCGCGGATTAGCCGAGCCGGCGCGCACGATTGCTGCGGCCAGCACTTGCACCTGGTCATACGCCACCGCTGAATAGGCCCCGGGCGCGGCGTTGTAGCGCTGCAGGTAATTCTTCTCGAAGGCGTCGAGCTGCTTCGACTTGCGCTGGTGGGCGCCTGGCATGATCGACACCGTGCCTTCCGCACCGGGACCAGCCGTCTGCAAGAATATCGGACCGACCAGCGAGGCCGCCGTCACCAGTTGCGCCTCGATCCCGAGGCGGTACATGTTTTGCGCCAGCATCGCGCTCTGCGATGCCAGCCCGCCGAAGAACACCGCGTCCGCCTTGCCGACCCGGATTGCCTTGAGGATGTCGTTGAAGTCATAGGTCGTGGCGTTGACCGAATTGACGCTGACGATCTTGCCGCCCAGCTTGGTGAAGGCGCTCTCGAATTTTTCCTTGTAGTCCCGCCCGAACACGCTATCGTCATGCACGATGGCGACACGGCTCTTGTGCAATTCCTGCGCCACGTAAGAGGCCAGCACGGCAGCGCGCTGCTCGTCGTAGGCGGCGATGCGGAACGCGCTGTCATGGCCCTGCTGGGTGAAGCGCCGTGTTCCGGAAATGGCGAAATGCGGAATCCCGGCCTTCTGGTAGATCGCCGACGAGCTGACCGCAACCGCGCTGTTGAAAATGCCGACCACGCCGGCGGTATCGTTCCTGACGAAATAACGCGCCGCGATTTCGGCGATGCGCGGATTGGATTTGTCGTCCTGCACCTGCAGCTTGAGCACCAGCCGGTCGCTGCCCAGGCGCATCTCGGCGCCGTTGATCTCATCGACCGCCATCTTGACGGCATTGAGCATGCTGGTTCCGCTGGCGCTGCTCAGGCCGGTGAGCGGCCCGGCGAATCCGATGGAGACGTTCTTGTCGGCAGCCGTTGCCGGCGGCTGCCAACCGAGCAACTGCAATCCCAGCAGCGCCGCCATGGCCAGCAGCGCCATGCCGCGTTTGCCTTGCTTCTCCATATGTCCCTGTCCTTTCGCCCTCGCGCTGATGTAGTTGGTATGAGTGCGCGACGCCGATAGTTATATCATCCCGCCCCGCGGCGGCATAAAGAGGAAAAGAAGCATAAAAACCAGAGATTTCATCGTCATCGCAGGCATGTGGCGTATGTAGCAGTCATGACATTTTCCCTATCCCTTCCTGTGCGATCACTTTCATTTATTTTTCGCAAATCCGGGACTTTTTGTTCAGGCTTGCCACACGCCGTAACCGGCCTCACGCAACCCGATCGCCAACTCGACCTCCATGTCGCGCGCGCCGTCGTAGGGCATCGGGTTGTACATTTCGTAGAGTTTGGGCAGCAGGCGCAGGCCGAAGTCGCGTACGTAGCGGTTGGACTGGATGCCGGCCTTGTGCTTGTCGAAACGCAGGTCGACGTTGAGACCGGTCATGCCGACGTAGACGCAGGGCTTGCCGGTCACGTAGCCGGGATTGGCCTTGCGGAAGCGCGCCTCGTACAACACGTCGGCTGACAATTCGATGACGTAGACGGAGTAGTGGTGGCGGCGCGTCATGATGCGCGCGGTCAGGAATGCGCCGCACCTGCGGCGGACCTGCCGGTTACGGTCACCAGCAGCATGCCGGCCAGTGCGACCGCGAAGGCGGCCAGCTGGATCAGCGTCAATTGTTCGCCCAGCGCCAGCACGCCGACCAGCGCGGTACTGACCGGCAGCATGACCGTGAACACGCCGGCGCGTGCGGCCGGCACCGACTTGAGGCCGGTCATCCAGAGCCAGACGCTCCACACGCTCGCGGCCAGCGCGTAGAACACCAGCAGCAGCCAGATGCCCTTGTGCACGGCGGCGAAATCGAACTGCAGCGCGGTGTAGAAACCAAGCGGCGTCATCAGCACCAGCCCCCATAAATTGATGACGGAGCTGATGCGCTTGGGACTGAGCACGGCGGTGAGCTTCTTGCCGATGACGGCGTAGGAGGCTTCACACAATACGGCGGCGAACACCAGCAGGTTGCCCAGCCAGGCTTGATGGGCGCCGTCGGCATCCAGGCCTGGCGCGTGCGGATTCCTGGCCAGCGACAGCAGGCCGATGCCGAGCGCGCCGCAAGCCACCGCCATCCAGACGCGTGCGCCGATGCGTTCGCGCAGGAAAATCCAGCTCATCAGCGCCACCACTGCCGGGATCACCGACATGATGACGCCGGCCGACACCGCACTGGTCATGCTGACGCCGCTGATCATGCAGATCGTGAACAGGAAATTGCCGAGGAAGGATTCGAGGAACACCAGCAAGCGCGTGCGCGGCGTCAATGGCGCTTCGTTGGCGGGCTTTTTGAGCCAGCGCAACATCGCCGCCGCACCGATGCCGAAGCGCAACCAGGCCAGCAGGAACACCGGCAGCGCCGCCGCCAGCGGCTTGGTCAGCGCGACATAGGCGCCTACCATGGACATGCTGAGGGCGAGGCAGACATAGGCCATCAGGCGGCCGGGAGTGTAATTCATGGAGGCGGGCTTAGGTCTGTTGGCGTCGGTTGGCTTTCCCCAAGGAAAGCAGCCCTGCATTCTAACTTGAGCGCGCCCCGATTGCAGGCTGGCGGCAGGCTGAGTCTTGATCCTCGCCGACTTGGTAAGAATTGTAAGCAAGTAATGCCGGGGCTTTTCTTCGTTCAAAAATAGAATATATTCGAATCGTGGCGAGAAATAAGATGCGCCTCAACTGAAAGGACATCATCATGATCAGCAAGAAAATCATCCCTGCCCTGCTTGTTACTGCAGTGTTGGCAGCCTCGGTTTCGACTTCGGCCTCCGCACATGATCGCGGCGGCAACGGCCTGGCGATCGCCGCCGGCATCATCGGCGCAGTCGCAGTCGGCTCGATGATCGCCAACGCCAACGCGGGCCCGAGCTATGCACCGCAACCGGTCTATCAGCAAGCGCCGCAACCGGTGTATTACCAGGAGGCGCCGCAGCAGGTCTACTATCAGCCTGCGCCTGTCTATGTGCGCCCTGCCCCGGTCTACGTCGAGCGCGAATACCGCGAACGTCCGGTGTATCGTGAATACCGCCGAGAGTATCGCGACGTGTATTACAGCCGGTAATTGCAGTCCTTGATTCCAGTCCTTGATTCCAGTCATTAAGCAGAGCCCCGGCCGGAGGCTGCAGGCACATTGAGCGCCTGCAGCCTCCGGCTTTTTGCCGCCCTCCTTCATCCACAATGCAAACCTTGCAGGACTGGCATGACCGGATGGCAACAACTTGACCGGCCGCCAACGAATTACGGCGCCCAGCGGGCATTTCAGCGTGAAAATCAGTTTTTGTCC
Organism: Herbaspirillum lusitanum P6-12; assembly: GCF_000256565.1. Classification (GTDB taxonomy): domain Bacteria; phylum Pseudomonadota; class Gammaproteobacteria; order Burkholderiales; family Burkholderiaceae_D; genus Herbaspirillum; species Herbaspirillum lusitanum. The sequence goes on from NZ_AJHH01000820.1 coordinate 6,542, forward strand.
TACAGAAACGCGGCCGGCGTCGGACATAGAATGGATGATCTTCATTTCCGCACTGGTGGTCCGCGATGAGCAAGAAGGTCGATTACCCCGTCTCCGACATCCGTCATTATCTTGAGCCCGGCCCGATCGTGCTGGTGACGTCGCGCTGGCAGGACGAGACCGACGTGATGACGCTGGGCTGGCATACCGTGATGGAATTCACGCCCTCGCTGGTGGGCTGCATCATCGCTGCAGGCAACCACAGTTTTGAACTGATCCGCAGCAGCCGCGAGTGCGTGATCAACATTCCCACCGCCGAGATGCTCGACACGGTGGCCGACATCGGCAACTGTTCCGGCGCCGACGTCGACAAGTTCTCGCGCTTCGGCCTGCACACCAGCAAGGCGGAAAAGGTCAAGGCGCCGCTGCTGGACGACTGCTTCGTCAGCCTCGAGTGCAAGCTCTACGACGACTGCCTGATCGACACCTACAACTACTTCATCTTCGAAGTCGTCAAGGCGCACGCTGCCCCTTCGCCAAAATATCCGCAGACCGTCCACTACACCGGCGACGGCCAGTTCCGTGAAGCAGGACGCCACGTCAGCCGACGCGGCCGCTTCATGCCGCAGAATCTCTGATCACTGATCCGGAAACACCGCGCCAAAGAAAAGGCCGCACAACCGTGCGGCCTTTTTCACAACTGCAGCGACAGCTTCTTGCCGCCTCACGCGTCGCGCTTAGGCATCCACCTCATGTTCCAGGCGTCGTGGCGCAGGCGACACCAGGCGCACGGCCGATGGCGTGATGTCGATGGCGCGCTTGGCCGATTGCGACGCGGCGGTTGTCACCAGGCGTGCGGCGTCCAGCTTGAACACGCTGACCACCTGCTCCAGCGTCTCGGCCTGATCCTGCAAGGCCTGGGCGGCTGCTGCGGCTTCTTCCACCAGCGCGGCGTTCTGTTGCGTGACGTCGTCCATTTGCGATACGGCCTGGTTGACCTGGCTGATGCCGCTGCTTTGTTCTTCGCTGGCGCTGGCGATCTCGCCGACGATGTCGGTGACCTTCTGTACGCTGTTGACGATGTCGCTCATGGTGGTGCCGGCTTGCTGCACCAGCTTGCTGCCGGAACCGACCTTGTCGACCGAGTCGTCGATCAGGGTCTTGATTTCCTTGGCGGCGGCGGCCGAGCGCTGCGCCAGGCTGCGCACTTCGGAGGCGACCACGGCGAAGCCGCGGCCCTGCTCGCCGGCGCGCGCTGCTTCGACGGCGGCGTTCAACGCCAGGATGTTTGTCTGGAAAGCGATGCCGTCAATCACGCTGATGATGTCGACGATCTTGCGCGAGGATTCGTTGATCGAGTTCATCGTGTCGACCACCTGGCGCACCACGTCGCCGCCTTGCGAGGCGATGTGCGATGCCGACAGCGCGAGCTGGTTGGCCTGCTTGGCGTTCTCGGTATTCTGCTTGACCACCGAGGTCAGTTGCTCGAGGCTGGATGCGGTTTCTTCCAGCGATGCAGCTTGCTGTTCGGTGCGCGACGACAGGTCGGTATTGCCGACCGCGATTTGCCGGGCGGCGACGCTGACCGAATCGGTCGAGGTGCGCACCGTGCCGATCACGTCGACGATGCGCGCACGCAGTTTGTTGAAGGCGGTGGCGGCGTGGCCGATCTCATCCATGCGATCGACCCGCATCGGCTGCGACAAGTCCAGCGAGGCGCTGACTTCTTCAAACGTGTTGCGGATATTGCGCAGGCTGCCGCTGATGTTGCGGTACAGGGTCAGCGCCAGCGTGCCGGTCAGCAGGAAGGCCACGACGATGACCGCGACCATGCTCTTGAACGCGAACTCGTACGCGGCGATGCTTTCGGCGCGCACGTCGTCGACCAGCTTGCCGTTGTAGGCGATGTGATCGTCGATGCCTTTCTTGACGCCGGCGGCGGACAGCGCCAGCGGACTGCCGGCCGCCAGCGTGGCGCGCACGCCATCCATGTCGCCCGCATGCGCGGCGGCGAAGAACGGAATCAGCGCCTTGCGGTAGGCTTCCATGTTGACTTTGTCGGCTTCCAGCATCTTGCGGTCGGTGTCGTCGAAGAGTTGTTCTTTTTCATACTTGGCGACGACGTCGTCGAAGGCCTTGTTGGCATCGGCCACGGCCTTGTCCAGCGCGGTCTTGTCGCTCAGGTTGGAGAACACGGAGAGGCGATAACCGGCCAGGCGCGTATCGGCGAGGAAGCCCTTGGCGGCATTGAGACCGCTGATGCTCGGGATGATGCGGTTCTGTACCGTGTCGAAGCGTTGCTGCGCGCGCTGCAGTTGCCAGAGGCCGTCGATGCCGACGAACAGGAGCGCCAGCAGGGCCACCGAGAGAGTGAGAATAAGGCGTTTGGTGATCGTCATGGTCGTTTCATTTCTCAAAAAGTGAATGGAATCCGCGGCCTCGTGGGCTGCGGTGCTGGCGTTGTCTCCTCCTGCAGGAGGCGATGCTGGCGATTCCGGTGTTGCTGTTTTAAATGCCGTGCTGCCAATACTGAATACTCGCTTACGCCGCTAATGGAGTGCCTTCAAAGGCGTTCTGCAGCGACTCGCCATGCTCGCGACAGAACTCCTTGCCGGCGCGGTAGCCGACGTCGAACAGCAACTGCATGTTCGACGCGGACCAGTCCAGCACCTCCGGCCAATGCTCCTCCGGAATGCCGCTCATGAGATCGACCTTGAGCAGGCGGCGCAGTGGTTCGCCGGTGTCCGGATGGGTGTTGTGCTCGAGTTCGAACAGGCGCATCTCAGTCTTCGAGATCTTCACCAGCGGCGTGATGATGGAGCGCACCCAGGCGTCGTACAGATTGCGCGGCTTGCGAATCAGGCGGTCCTCGCCGAGGATGTCGAGCACCACCAGGGTGTCGATGTCGTCGTGCTTGCCTGCGTCGACTCCCTGCGTCCTCAAGGGATCGAAATTGAGCGTGTCGAGCGCAGCGCCTTCGATGTAATCGTCGCCGCCGATTTCCGTCGGCGGGTACAGGAACGGAAACGACAACGCGGCGCGCACATGAATCGGCGCGATCTCGCCCTTGTCCCATATCTGCATCTCGCTCTTGCTCATGTTGTAGGCGTTGATGTAGAACGCCGGCTTCATGCGCGCGATCGCGTCGAAGTCGATCGCCTGTTCGAGGAAGGGGTGATGCGCGCACAGCCCCAGGCTCTTGGACGACAGGTCCGAGGGCGACATGGCCGACAACATCAGGTGCATCCAGTCGTTCCATGCGCCCGACGCTTCGGCGAAGCGCTGCGTGAAGACGTCGAGGAAAGGATTGCCGGCCGCGCCGGCCATGTTGGGCAAACCGGCCAATTGCGGCATCTGCGGCAACTGTGGCATCTGAGGCATCTGAGGCATTTGCGCTGGCACCTGGTCGCGGAAACTGCGCGCGCCCTGGCCGGGCTTGTTGAAGATCTTGTAGTTGACCGGGAACATCTTGTAGATGCTGTCGGCGACGCCGACCTCGGCCCAACGCACCAGCGCCTCGCGCGGCGTGCAACCCAGCGGCGCCTGATACAGCAAGCCCATGAGCACGCCGGCGCCGGAGGCCGAGATGACGTCGAACTCGATGCCCTCGTCGAGGAACGCCGTCAGCGCGCCCGCGATCAAGGTTGAATTCGGCGCACCGCCGCCGATTATCAATGCTTTTTTTCCCGCCCTGTACTGATTGGTCAT